>JALSID010000344.1 GCA_026981825.1 Planctomycetota bacterium | reverse complement strand
GACTCGGGCGGGGTACGGAAGCGGTTCGTTTGCTCGCTTCCTACCTGATTCCCACGAAGGCTGAAAAGGAGGTCGCGATGCTTGTGGTTGATCCCGCCCGGGCATCGGACCTGGCCGTGCTTTTTGAGGGGCACGGAGTGCAGGTGCGCGTGTTTTACTCTTTGAGCGAGTGTTTGGATTACCTGTACAGTCATGTGGGGCTCAGTGGTCTGGTGGTCGTCCTACCGGTACCAGGGGCGGAGCCTTCGATGCTGGTGAGCGCGCTTCGCAATGACGCACGGACCAGGGGGCTGCCGGTGCTCCTCCTTACAGAGGTAAACACGACCGCCCGGTGGCAGCACATCGAACGCCGCTATGCGTCGGTGGCGGTGCGTGTGCTTCCGGCGAACGAATCCATTGCCGCTCGGTACGTGGAATGGCTGACGAGCCAGCAGGAAGCCTTATCGTCGGACGAACAGACGCGGTACGCCGAACGAGCGATAGGGTGGTTGCAGTCCATAGCCCGTGGCGAGATCCCTGGCTGCAGTGTCGAGCCTGCGCTTCCGGTTCTCATCGATGCGCTCCACGACGAACGTTTGGCCGCTGGGGCAGCAGCGGTCCTGGCGTACGTGGGGCGGCCGGAGGTGCAGGTGGAGTTGTTGCGGGTTGCGCTGAACGAAGCTGCACCGGAGAGCAGCCGGGTCGCTGCAGCGCGGGCTGCGCGGGAAAGTGTCCGGAGGTTCGGGCTGCTGGTTGAAGCTGCGGGAGCCGGTTTGGACCGCGTTGCGGCAAACTCGGACGGCTCGACTGCTCTAGGGCGTGAGCTCCGTTTGCTGGGGGCGACGATCGCGCAGGGAAGCCGAGGCAGTTGGGATCGCTTGCGCGATGCGGAGCCGGCGCCGTTTCGAGCGTCGCAGCAGTGATGGCGGGCACTCTCCGGCCGCGGCCCGATGCGCCTACGATGTACGGAGAGCGTGGCGGAGGTTCGGCCGCGGTGAGCGGCGGCGCGATGCTCGTATGCCGCACGACATGTCGCAGCGTAAGCTCCGATGCATACGAACGATTGGCTGGAAGAAAGTAGCCGCTCGTACGAGGTCCTGCCCGGCATCGTGGCTCGAAGTCGCTGCATGCGGCGCGTGGCCGAAGTGACCAGACGTGTGGCGCAGACGAAGGCCAGCGTTCTGCTTGCCGGCGAGACGGGCACAGGAAAGGAGCTGGTAGCTCGCGCCCTGCATATGCTCAGTCCGCGAAGCACCGGTCCGTTCATCCGGGTGAATTGCGGTGCCCTGAGCGAAAGCCTGCTCGAAAGCGAACTGTTCGGACATGTCAAGGGGGCCTTCACGGGAGCGATCACCAACCGAACGGGCCGCTTCGAGGCAGCTCATACCGGCACGATCTTTCTGGATGAGATCAGCAGCACGAGCCTGAAGCTACAGGTCAAACTGCTTCGGGTTCTTCAAGAGGGGGAATTCGAACGGGTCGGCGACACGCAAACGATCCGAGTGGATGTTCGCGTGATCGCGGCGACGAACGAAGAGCTGGAGGAGTTGATCCGAGCGCAGAAGTTCCGCGAGGATCTGTACTACCGGCTCAACGTGGTCCAGATCGACCTTCCCCCTTTGCGTGAACGGCCTGAGGACATCCCCCTGCTGGCGCGGCACTTCGTCCACGTCTTCTGCACGGAGTACGAACGGCCCCTGCTTAATATCAGCCGCCGCGCCATGGAGCAGCTTGTGTCCTACTCCTGGCCCGGGAACGTCAGGGAGTTACAGAACGCCATCGCGCGGGCCGTCGTTCTGTGTGAAGGTCGAGAAATCACCCCGGAGCATCTGCCCGCCCGCGTGCGGGGGGAAGAACCTGCGCGAACCGGTCAACCGGTGCCGGCGGAGGAACGTTTGCAGCGGCTGGCCCGAGAGTTGGTGGAATCGTTCGTCGAGGAAGCCGGGCCGTTGGCGACGGACCTGCAGGGCAGGCTGCTGGAATTGGTCGAGCGGGAGCTGCTGCGTTTTGCCATGCGCGAAGCGCAAGGAGTGCAGCTCCGAGCGGCCGAGCGGCTCGGCATCAGCCGCAACACGCTGCACCGGAAACTTCGCGAGCTTGGACTCACAGACGATGGATCGCTCGTATCGAGATAACCGGTTCGGGCGGTCTGATCGGCCCAATCGGTTCGAAGCGACCCCGCTCGTTTCTTGCCCGATTCTACAATAACACGGACGTCGCATCTGGTTGCCCCGCCGCAAGATTTGCGATGACGCTGGAAAACGTTCGCTTCTTCTGCTTCGCTGCTAGCTACACGACGGCGCTGGGCTTATACTTCGCCGCCGACCGGTTCGGGTTGCCGTGGAGACGGTTGCTCAGCATCGGGTTCGTGGTCGCGGGCCTGCTCGCTCAGCTCATCTACATGGGCTACCGCTATGAGGGGGGCGTTCCACCGCTGAGCACCCTGTTCGAGGTTTTGCTCGTCGTGATCGCCTCTCTGGCGCTCGGGTTCATCGTGCTGGAGGTGGAATACCCCGATCGGGCGTTTGGGGCGTTCCTTCTGCCCACAATCGTCGCGTTGACGGTGGCCGCCGCTCTGGTCGGCGAGGACCGGGGACGTGCCCTGCCGGAAGGCATATGGCGGGCATGGGTCGTCCTGCATGCCACCCTCCTTCTGATCGGCGCGCTGTCGGTCAGCATCAGCTTTCTGTGCGGGGTGATGTATCTGGTCCAGGTGCGGCGGTTGAAACGAAAGGAGCTCGCCTCAGCAGGCTGGAAGCTGCCCAGTCTGGAGACCCTGGAGCGGTGGACCCATACGTCGCTCGTGATCGGCTTTCCTCTGCTGACCATCGGTCTTGGCATCGGGTTTGCCATTGCCCTGGCTCTGCGGCCTGGCCAAACAACTCTGGGCACCCTGGCCGATCCCAAGGTGGTGCTCGCCGTGCTCACCTGGATCGTGCTCGGCGTCGTGGTGCTGGTGCACCGGGACCCCAAATTCCGTGGCCGTCGGGTCGCTTACCTGACGATGATCGCCTTCCTCCTGCTGGCCATAACGACGGTGGGGGTCGAGGTTCTGGTGCCGTCCTGGCATCAATCCCTGCCGGGGGGTTGGTCGTGAAGCTGGCCGTCATCGGTTGCAACCACAAATCGGCGCCGGTGGAGGTGCGGGAACGGCTGGCATTCGACCGCCAGGGGGCCGGCGCGGCGATACGTACGCTCGCTGCCGAACATCCGTCCTGGGAAGCGGTTCTTCTCTCAACGTGCAACCGTGTCGAACTCTACATCGCGACCGGCACCGTCGAAGAGGCCGAGCACCTCCCGTGGGACCCCGTCGACTGGCTCTGTTCCTACCGGGGGATCCGCACGGCGGAGGTGCGCGACCGGTTTTACCGGTTCGAGGGGGTTGAGGCGGTCAGGCATCTTCTGCAGGTGGCCAGCGGACTGGACAGCATGGTCTTGGGGGAAACCCAGATCCTGGGCCAGGTCAAGGACGCGTACGATACCGCTCGGGCGGCCGGCACAACGGGGCCAATCCTGAACATCCTGTTCCAGCAGGCCGTGGCGGCGGCCAAGCAGGTGCACGCCAATACCGGCCTGTCCCGAGGGCGGGTCTCCGTTTCGAGCGTGGCCGTCGAGTTTGCCTGCCAGGTGTTCGACCCGGATCAGTTTCGAACCAAAACGGTTCTGCTCATCGGTGCCGGCAAAATGGGCGAGCTGACGTTGCGGCACTTGATCGACCTTGGTCCGGGCCGCCTGCTGGTGACGAACCGCAGTCCCGAGCGTGCTGCTGCTGTGGCGAGCCGATGGGAGGCGGAGGCGGTGCCCTACGACGCACTCGATGACTGGCTCGTCCAGGCGGACCTCATCATCAGCACGACGGCTTCGGCGGAGCCCATTGTGGACCGGGAGCGGTTCGCGAGGGTCATGGAACGCCGCCGGTGGAGGCCGGTGGTGATCATCGATATCGCGGTACCCCGTGACTTCACCGATGATGTGGGGGACCTGGAAAACGTCTACCTCTACAACATCGACGACCTGGAGAGTCAACGCGACAGGAACCTCGCCGCTCGCGAACGGGAGGTTGGCCGAGCCCTGGCGATTGTAGACCAGATGGCCGACGAAACCTGGGCCCGGCTTGAGTACCAGATGCGAATGGCCCCCGTCGTCAGCCGGTTGCGGGAGCAGATCGACCAGATACGCGAAGAGGAGCTTCGGCGGCTTTTCCGCGGCCTGCCCGAGCTGACGGACAAAGAGCGCGAGCGGATCGCTCATGCGTTCCGCAGGTTCGAGAACAAGGTGCTGCACCTACCGGCCTCTGCGCTTCGCGAGGAGGGCCAGAATGGCTCGGGCCGGTGGCTTCTCGATGCCCTCGAACGCCTCTTCCACCTGAAACGCTAGCGCAAAAAACCAGCCGGAAGCGCGGGCCAGGACGCGCTTCCGGCGCGACGGAGGGAAGGGGACAGAGGATCAGGGAAGGTCAGGGACGTCGTTCGTGTCTGTATCCTCGGTCTCCGTTGCCCGCAGTGCATGCAACTCCCATGCCAAATCATCGACCCGGGCCGCTTTTGCGACCCAAGTTCCATCTACACGGAAGGTTGCTTCCCAGAGAGGCCCGGGCGGCGCGGGGTGCCGGCCACTCTTGCGGCCGGTTCCGGTTGCAGCAGTTGTAGGGATTACAAAGGAGACGCGTGGAGCACGCCGGGTGGGTTTGCAATTCTTGCACGATCTGCCGCTGGCTTAGGCGGCTCGTGGATGGGGCAGCGACGAGCCGGGCTACGTCGCACTTGCGTCGCATCTTGCAGGAGTTACAGTTGACCGGAGGAGGTAAGCATGATCCCCGTGTTTCGGTTGTTGCGGGTAGCGGTGCGGCAGAGCCTGGCGCGGCCTCGGTCGATTCGTGTGCCCGAACCTGCCACGGTCATGGATGATGTGCGGCAGGTCGATGCGTACGATCGGGCTCACGAGTCCAAGCTTGCGGCTGCGTATAGAGCCGTGCTCTGGTTTCTGGATCGCCTGCCGGTCGATTTCGGCGGGGGCGTGGCCGTGGATGTCTGCTGTGGGCCGGGGCATTTCGCCTGCGAGTTGGGCAGGCTCTACGGCTTTCGCGCCGTGTACGGGGTGGATCTTTCCCTGCCGATGCTCGAACGGGCGCGGGCTCGTGCCGAACGGATCGGTCTTGGTTCCCGCGTTGCCTTTCTTCGCGGCGATGCGATGCGGCTGGGCGATCTGTTCCCCGAACACAGGTTCCGCCTGGTTACGTGCAACAACGCGCTCCATCATCTTCCGGATCTCGACGCTGTACGCCGGTTTCTGCTGAGCCTATCGCGGCTGGTGGAACCGGCCGGCGTTCTGGTCGTCTCCGACCTGGTCCGGCTGAAGACTCCCGAATTGAATGACGAGTACGTCGACGTTCTGGGGGAGGATTACACCGAGCGCGGGTTGGATCAGCTTCTCCACGATTTCCGTGCCTCGATGCATGCCGCCTGGACAGCGGAAGAGATCCGGGCGGCTTTGCCCCACGTCAACGGCTGGTCGTGGATGATCTATGTACCGCGGTGGCTGCCCACGCTGCAGGTCGTCGTCGCCCATCCGAAGGAGATGCCTTCAGGTCAGCGCCGTGCGGGCCGAAGCGAAAAGACGGTGTTCGAAGTTCCCGCTCTGGAGTGGCAGCTCCTGAAGCTTTCGCTTCTCATGGCGCGGCGGATCCGTGTCGCTGGGGAGTGAGTTGGCAAGCGCTTGCGCCCGCCGTCCGGCCATGCTCCGCGGCATGGGGGTGACGCAGGGGCGCGCCACCGGAGAACCGGCCGCACCCGTTTGAGCGTCTGTGGACAGAGGACAAGCTATTCGGCATGACCGGCCGTGGATGAGGGGGGCATTTGTTCAGGTTCGATCACCGAGGGACTCTGTACCCCCTGAACGGTACGCGCGGCGTTCGGTGTTGCCCACCTGGGTGCCGCGGTGAGATGGCTATACGCCTGTTTAGGAGTATGCGTTCCGGTTCGAGGGGCAGGGGATGCCGGAGCCTGCCTGCGGAGATGAGGTTGGCCGGGTCGCGAACAATAGGGGTTGGCGTGATGCTGCGGTAGGCTTTAGCGGCCCGGAGAGTAGGCGTGGACCGCACCGATACGTCTCGTTTCGATCCCGACCGGATCCGCGTGGTGGTCTTTGACGCGGACGGGGTTCTTGTGCACGGAGCTACGTTCCATCCGGCGGCGCTGAACACCTGGCATTGGGTGAAGTCCACCGGGCGCACCACCTACTTGCTGACGAACAATTCGACTACGTCCCGTGCTCGCTATGCGCGTCGCTGGCAGCGGCGCGGCTTCCCGATCAAGCGGTCCGAGATCGTTTCCAGCGGTTATCTGGCCGCGTTATTGTTGCGACGGGTCGTTGATGAACGTGCCTGGCCGGTTTTACAGTCGGTCGACGTGCCCCATTTCTACATTGTGGGCGGCACGGGCATTCCGGCCGAGTTGCGCGCGACCAGGGTAGCTGCGACCTGGTCCCGCGATCCGCGTGACACACGGCCTGCCCAGGTCGTGATTGTGGGACTGGACAAGAACATCACGTACCGGAAGCTTGCCCGCGCGCTTCGTTCCCTGCTCTACGACGACGCGGTCTTCGTCGCTACGAACCGCGATGCGACCTATCCAACCGAAACCGGCCTTTGGCCGGGGGCTGGTTCGATCGTGGCGTCACTCGTTACGGCGTCCGGTCGTGAACCCGACTTCGTAATGGGCAAGCCCGAACCGCAGGCGCTCTGGTTTATCCGCGATCTGGTCGGCTGCCGGTCGGACGAGATGCTCATCGTTGGTGACCGGCTCGAAACGGACATCCTCTGCGCCCGGCGGGCCGGCGTCTGGAGTGCGTTGGTTCTATCGGGGGTAACTTCTGCGGAGCGGCTGGCCGCAACTCATGATCCGCTCCTCTGGCCCGACTTTGTCCTCGACGATGTCGGGCAATTGGCGGATCTCTTTCGCCACCCGGCTCGCTTTGCCTACCGCCACGCGCACGAAAGGGCAGCCGTTAAGAAGTAACCGGCGCACGGCTTCGTAGCTTGCGCGCAAGGTTTTGGCAAGTGCGGGCAAGATGTGGATTTGCGCGCCGACAGACGGGGCTGTGTCCCACCGCAGGAGCCGGTCGGCAGCTCATTCTCGGTCGTCTCGTTTGCTGGGATAGCGGAGCGGGAACCGATCCCACGGTGGGCGGGTGCATGGTGCATCCCAGGTGGTTCTGGGGAGCGGCAGCGGTCTTCGCCCCGCTGTTGTACGCGGATGTGTTATCCTGTGGTGAGACTTGTCTTCGACCCTTCGTGCTCAGCAGTGCTGCTCGCCGGAAGGAAGACGAATGGGGGGCCGGATGTACGAGGAGCGGCGAACAGCACTGGCCACGTTGCTTTTTCTTGCGGTGTGTTCCCCCTGTGTAAATTCGGCCGAAGTTGTCATCCATTTGGATGACGGGGGCAACTGGGATGCCGTGGGCCTGATTCAGCGATGGGATGAACTGGGGTTCAGGATAGGGACGTACAAGATCGACGGCGCGATCGATCGTCCTCCGTTCCGGGTTACCTGCGTGCGCGCGTCTTCCGCAAAGTGGGTGGCCGCGAACGTGCCTCCGGGGCGCTACGACATTTGCCTGCTTTCGGTGAAGCGGCGTGTTCGCATCGAGGGGTTCTACTTCGCGCCGGTTCTGGAACTGGATGAGCACTGGTACCGGTTCCGCGCTGCGCCCGCGGAGGTTCGTCGTGCTGTGGTGCAGTGGGTACGTGGGCGACGCTGGTACGAGAACAAGGTTACACCGCTTTTCGTTGCCGGCAACGAAGGCAGGGCACGCGTTTTCGTGCAGCTCCTGCGGGATCGGCCGACGTCTGCGGACGGGCTGTTGGGACAGCCGGTAGCCACGCTTCGCTATGAGCTCTGGCAGTTCGACAAGCGGTTCGGAGTTTGGGATCAGGAGCGGACCACGAAAGTGCTGTACCGGCTGCGTATGCCACGGTTAGAGCTGCGGCAATGGACATGGCTTTGGGACCCGCGGTTAGGGGGCGTGTCGGTTGTGGAGCCCCGGACCGATTTCCGGTACCGGGTGCCTGGAAAGAGCTCTGGGCAAGTGGGGGGGCTTTTGAAGGGGGCACTACCGCTCAGCGCGGTTCCGGAGTGGCGCGAGCGGTAGAGCTGCGCCGGATTCGCGTCGGCGAGAGGGAGGATGAACGGCCGGGGGTTGCAGTCGGGAGGCTGGACAGCTAGGCCTTCGGGGGAACGCAGGGCGCTTTGTGCCGCTCCTCCATTCGCTCGGGGTCCCGGTTGCCGCATTGCTCGGGTGTGAAGCGGCGTTCTTCAAAACATGCTCAACGATGCGATCCAGGGGGCTGCGACTGGCCGCAGGGGGGGCTCCGCGACAAGACGCTGCTTCGGTCTCAATGCGACTGCGACATGAGGGTAAGCCAGCCGCCCAAATGGAGCGCGATGGTGCTGAGGACGGCGAAGACGAGCATCGCACCGATGCCGAGCCGACCGCGGTAATAGCCTCCGGTGGCGTCATCGATGCGTAGGTAGGCGAAGAGTGTCAAGCCGACGAGGAAGAGAATGGCCAGAGCCGATCCGGCGCGCTTCAATAGCAGCAGTTCGTGGCGGCTTGCGTACGCGGTGACGAGCATGTCGCGGTTTTTGGGGCTGATCTGGAGGAGGAAGTGGGCGCGGTACATGGTGCCGTACTCGCGCACGTCCTGTTCCAGCCAGAGATCGGCGACAAACGCATCTCGGACCAGCCTGGTGTCGAGCACCTTGTCCAGGATATGGGGCGAATAGCCGGTGTCGCCAAAGACATCCTGGCGGATTAGTTCCTTCGCCTTCTCGGCAGCGTCGGTTAGAGCTTCCCCGGTGGTTGCCCACCAGCCGCTCGTGACGACGAAGTAGTCCGTGTTCGCTTCCTTCCAGGCGGCTCGCCCGACCCATTCCGGACGCGCACGCCGGGGTGTGCGTGAGTCGGTCGATGGGGGTAAGGTGAGCATAATCTCTCTGAATCCCGCCGAAGCAGACGATGCTGCAGGGGGTGTTTGTTCCTGCGATGCTGCCGGCAAGGAGCGGGATCCGAGCAGCAACAGGGCGGCCAGGACCCCAACTGCGAGATTCGCCAGGGCCGGGTTGTTTGTTCTGGTTCGTGTGTGCCACATGGGAGTCTGTGCAACGAACTTGTTTACGGAACGCGCCTGTGTCGGTGCGCCCACTTGTGGCGCAGATCCGGACGGTACGGGGACGCCAGGGAACTCACCAGGCCCAGGAGCAGGAGGAGATAGAGGACCCAAGTGAGTTCGTCGAAGCCCGTAGACACGAAGCCGTCCAGGAGTATGAGCCAGATGTATCCGGCCAGGATGGCGCCCAGCAGGGGAAGGACGAGCACACGGCTGCGTCGTCGTACCTTGAGCATTCGCGGCCATGGTACAAATGCAAAGGGGGTAGCGAACGCGAGTGCAACAGCGAGGTGGGAGCCCATCGGGGTTGGGGGGAACAGCTCAAGGCGTGGCACACGGAGTAAGCAGTACTCTGTGCTGTGCGTGTGCCACCAGCGCTGGTAGTCATAGGCGCCGGTCCACGGATGGGTGATTCTGGGGGGCCGTCTGACGGGGAGATGGCTTGCGGAATCTGTTGTGAGCACGAGATGGTTCGTTGGGATGAGGGCGCCGATAATGCCGCCGATAATCCAGAACATCGTGCGGCGAAAGAGGGGGTCGGCCCGGTCCCAGTTAAGGAGGACGCTCGGAGCTGCGGTTAAGGACGTTGCTCCCGCCAGCCAGATGGCCGCATACGCTGCGTCTACGGGCGCTCCGGTGACGAGGTAGACCGCGGCGGCACCGAGGACGGCGAAGAATGGGCTCGTCACCGTGATCCACGCCCAATGCGCCAGCCTCGACCGAAGGCTATCCTGGGGGGGCTGTTGCTCGTCGAGCGCTGGTTGAATCCTTTTGGCAGCGGGTGGCGTATGCCGTTGCTCCACGGGGCCCGGGGCGGCTCGATGTCCCCCTTCTGTTGGCGGGTGCCGGTTATTTGCCGTGTCGCCCGTGTGCGGGGGGGATGTCGGTGAAGATCCAGAGGAGTTATCTTGGAGCTTTTTCAGGTAGATCGCGAGCGTGACCGACAGGATCACGATTCCCCAGGCGAAGCCTGCGGTGGCGGTCACGAGCCGGAAGATCAACGCAAAGAAGACGGCGACGGCCGCCGCTTCCAAGAGCGTCCGCACTGTTGCGTTCCATCCGGCGGGAGGGAAGAGTCGTGTTCGGTCTGTGGAGGGGCGGCCCCTGGGTTGCGGTTCCTGGCGCGGCGCGACCAGGGGGCGTGTCCTGGTATGCACGGGTTCTGTGTCGGTCAGAGCAGCGTCGAAGGCCTGCAGGAACTCGTCCATGGACGCATAGCGCTTTTCGGGGTCTTTTTCCAGGGCTCGCTGTAGAACGGGACGCAGTTCGGGCGGTAGGCGGCTCAGGTCCGGTTCTTCTGTGGCAATCCGCATTAAGATCTCGCCCACGCTCTCGCCGTCGAATGGCGGCCGCCCGGTGAGCATTTCGTAGAGCAGGACGCCAACGGCGAAGATGTCGATGCTATGTCCGTAGCGTCCCGATCCCACCTCGGGAGCCATGTAGTGCACCGTGCCTACCGCAGTCGTATGCCCCGAACGGTTGCTAACCGTGATGTGCTTGGAGAGGCCGTAGTCGCCCACTTTAACGAAGCCATCTTCGCAGAAGATGTTCTGAGGCTTAAGGTCGCGATGCACGATGCCGTGGTTGTGGAGATAGCCGACGGCAGCAGCGATACCGCGGAACCACTTCGCTACCTCTGGCAGGGGCATCCCATCGGGATGGGAGTCGATCACGCCGGCGAGGGATTCGCCGTTGACGTACTCCATGATCACGAAATGGTCGCCCTCCAGAGAGGACTTGATATCGTAGATCTGAATGAGGTTCGGATGCTTCAGGTTGATGCATTGCTGGACCCCGCGCAGTTCGACCTCGAAACGGTCCCCTCGAATGGCTTTGATGGCAACAATCTTGCCGGCATCGTTGATGGCTTCGTAGACCTCACCGAACCCACCCACCCCCACGCCACGCAGGATGGTGTAACCGTCGATGGGCTTGTCGCCGTGTGCGAAGCGAAAACGCATTGGTGCGCGGCCTCCCCGAACGTCGTTACTCGGCCGCTCCCCAACTGGCGCTGATTTGACCAGCAAGGGTCCTGTGTCCTGGTTCATTCTAGCTCCCAAGCGCAACGCAGCGGTGTGATCTCGTTCTAATTGGTACTTCGCGGGCTGGGGCCGATTATTGCGTACCTTGAGCGGGTTGATCGGGCTGTGCGAGCGGTCGGATGTTTGCCGAGCCTCAGCAACGGCTGCAAGTCCCGCGCGGGCTGGACCAAAGCGGGCTGGGCGAGCGCCGCGGGAACCTACCCCTTGACACCGACCTCAACGGCGCCTAGACTAGGCTGTTGAAACTGAGACTCAGTCGCAATTATTATCCCTCTTGCGGGTGGGGGTTGGGGCGCGGCGTTGGGGTTGGAAGGGGTTGAGGGCGGGGGGCGGCTGGGGCCGTGCGAGTGGACCACGAGTTACCCCTTGGTTTTGTGGAGGTTGCGCGATGCGAGTGGTGAGTTGGTGGAGCCGCTCGAGGAAGCGGCACGGCTTCACTCTGATCGAGTTGTTGGTCGTGATCCTGATCGTCGGTATTCTGGTTGCCCTGCTGCTGCCTGCTCTGGGACAGGCGCGGGCTCGGGCCCGTCAGGTCTCCTGCAAGAACAACCTGCGCCAGGTCGGGTTAGGAATCCTCGCCTACGTGGATACCTGGTCTGCCTTCCCGCCTTTCCGTTGGAACGACGAGATTACGAAGATACCCCCTGAGATCCCGATCACGGTGGGCGAGGAAACCGTGTACATCTCCCGACCG
>JALSID010000343.1 GCA_026981825.1 Planctomycetota bacterium | reverse complement strand
GGATGAGGAGGATAATACCTTTGGCTTCACTCATCGTCATGCGGTGAGATCAGCTCAGCGCAGCGAAGGGGAGTGGAGATGCGTCTCTACGGCCACCCCCACGTGGTAGAGACGGATCAGGGGCAAAACAGGAGCTTGCACGGGCCGTTCACGTCGGCGGTCTTCTTCGCGGCGGTTCGGCTTGCGGGGGCGTTGCTGCTTGTGGCGGCCGGAGCCTTGAAGCTCCTGGAGATCGCCGAGGTGGGCTACGTGGTCCTGCCCGTCTGGGGGGCGGTTGCCGCACCGGCGGCCACGGCGGTGGCCGTGGCCGAGCTAGCCGCAGGGCTGCTGCTCGCTCACATCGGGTCGCGTCCCGTTTGGCTGGCATTTAGCTTCCTGTACCTCGCGTATGCCGTTTTGGCCGGCGCGATGGTTGCCGAGGGCCAGGAAAGCTGCGGATGCTTCGGTACCGTGGAAGTGCCCCCTGCCCTTCAGGTCGTGGTGGATGTTGCGATCGCGACCGGTTTGTTCCTTGCCTGGCGATCTTCGGTTTGGAGCGAGCGTCTTTGGCGGGCGCCGCTGGTTGTGTGCGTGTGGGGTGTGGCCGGTGCGTTAGCGATCCCCGTGCTCACCTCTTCGCCTGGGGCGTGGACAAACCTGCGCGGCGATGGGCAGCAGGTCCAGATCGCCTCTCTGGTGCAGAGGCCGTTTCCGTTGGCGTTGTTCGCATCTGTGAGGGGGCAGGTGGAGCGGCTTGGTACAGGCGAGTGGCTGGTTGTGATCGGCACGACGCAGTGTTCGCTGTGCAAGCGTTGGCTGGAGAGGCTGGCCAAGGGGGAAGGTTCCGAGCCGGTTGCCTGGTGTGTAGTGGATGGTCGGGCGGAACGTGTGCCGGCGGTCAAGGCGGCGGTGATCTTTCGTCCTCGGGACCAGGTTGTGCTGGTGGGACGTTTGCCGGTGGTTCTTCGCGTCCGCGACGGCGTCGTGGAAGCCGTGGCGTACGAGCTGAGGGACATGGTGGACCATCCCGGTGTCCAAGGTGATCCAGGTAAGCAGGCGGAAGCCGGTAGAGGCGGACGAAGTTTCGCTCGGTGAACGGGTTCAAAGGAGGCGTTAAGATGACTCTCAAAGCGCACTTTCTTGCGGCGCTTGCCGGTCTGTCGATGGGGCTGTTTGTGGGTAGCCTGGTGCTTGCGCCGGGGCCGGCGCTCGGCTACTTTGCCGATCAGCCTAGGCCGTGTCCTGTCAACCCTCCGAGATATCCTTGCCGTGCGAACGGGAACGACTGTGAAAGTGCGGGACAGAGATGCCACGACAATCCTCAATGCGTCTGTGAGCAAACGCGCAACGGGTGTAGGTGCGTCACGTTCGAGGACCCTGGTAACCCTGGTAATTAACGGAGGCGATGCTACATCGGGCCCGGGGCGTCGTGGGTACGGCCCTGTGCTCCGTGTGCCTGGAACACGCAGCTGGGCCGGTTCCGGGGCTCTCGCGGGTTCTTGGCGGTTGCGTTGTCCGGGGGTGGGCCTCACGCGTTCGCGAGCGTGCTTCCGCTAGGCACTGCCCGCACGGCGGGGCTGCCCACCGACGCCGAAGGTCTGGAGGTAGGAGGTGATGGTTGCTCGTTTGGTGCCCTGTTTGGCCGGTCTCGCGCTGCTCTTCGCCCCGCCCGCCGAGGAGGGAAGCATCGATGCCCTATCGTACTTCAGGAACCAGTACCCTCGTGCTTTTCAGGAACTCCTCAGACTTTACGGTAACGGCACTTACCTCCTGCACGTACATTGGCCACGAAGGTCGACCGACGGGCGAATGCGTATCCTTTTGCGCTGGCCTGTTATCCGCTACGACATGCTCGATCCTTCGGACAGGACATCGCCCGTCTCCGCAACAATTCAGGGGCCAGATCGGTTCATATCGGTGCGCAGGTCGCGCCAGCGGGGGTCGTTCGTCCTCCGTCAGCGGACGCGGGTTTTGCCGGGACAGGCCGAGGAGGACATCTTCACCATGGCAACGAATCAAGGGTTCCTCCCGCTGCTTCCCCTCGGTTTTTTCGGGGTAATGTTCGAGGACTACTTTTTCCACGACAGGAACGTTGAGCTGAAGGCAGCAAGCTGGGAGGACCTTGGAGGTTGCAGAGCGGTCAGAGTAGAGGCGGTGGAGGACTTCGGAGATCACGGACGCCGGTCTTTTTATTTCTGGTTTGCTCCTGATCTGGGCTGGGTCCCATTGCGCTGGGAACGAGGCGCGTGGCTTGTCGAGATGTCCTACGAGGAACAGGTCAACGGCATCGGCATCATCAAGACCGCCAAGGCAGTTTTGCGCCTCGAAAACGAGCAACCCACCGTATGGCAGGCTGAAATGCTCTCCTACGAACTCGAACGACCCCCTGAGCGTGAGTTTACCCTGGCAGCGTTCGGTATCCCCGAACCGAGCAAGGTGCGAGCCCGATCCCGGCTGTGGCTGTGGACCCTGATCGGTGCGCTAGGCACGCTTACCGTTCTGTTCCTGCTTCGCCTGTCGAGAACAGGTCGGCGAGAGAAACAGGGTAGCGCGTAGCACCGGGCTTCGTCTGCCCGAAAGAGCGCGGCGTCGAACTCGGTTGAACGGAGGCGTTAAGATGGGTCTCAAAGCGCACTTTCTTGCGGCGTTTGCCGGTCTGTCGATGGGGATCCTTGTGGGGAGCTTGGTGGTGACACCGGCACTCGGCTTCGGCCCCCCGCCGCCCTGTCCAGCGGAGGATCGAGACCCGTGTCCGGTGCCAGCCCCGGCTCGTCCCTGCAGAGCCGCGCCCGATGGGACGTGTCCCGACACGGGCCCGTGCAACCAGGATCCTTATTGCATATGCCAGCAAGCCAGAGGCGGAGGTTGCGATTGTTGCCACCCCGTCGACCCATAGTCTCGCATTCCGGCTTAGAAGCTGCCGGTAGCGCGGGTTACGCCGTAAACGGTTTGCCTCCGCAGTCAGCATCAGGGAGTAACGCAAAGACAGCTTGTGAGCGGCCGCAAACGGTGTGTCTGCCCGTGCATCCTCTCCAGGCACGACGGCCGGAAGCGAGCTGGATCGGGCGGTACGTAGGCCCGCAAGAGTCGCAAAAACGGCAGTATGGTGTCACGATGTCGCGGAGGGCATGGGTATTGTCCCTGTACTGGGTGCTCTTGTTCGCTGCGGTCGGACGCGCTCAAGCGGCCGACGCAGATGCGTTGGAGTGTTTCAAGCAGGAGTACCCGACCGCGTTCCGACACCAGTCAGAAGTGTACCTCAACGGAACCTACCTAGTTCACATCTACCATCCGCACTTAGACGAGGCACACCGGCAAGACTTGATGCGTGTGCTTGCACGCTGGCCCCTTGTGCGGATTGACGTGCTGGATCCGTCGAACCCGTCCATAGTCAAAGGCTCGCGTTTGGTGAGCCACCAGTCAGAGTACGGGATCCGCCGCTTGAAAGGCATAACCGGAACGGGCTCCTACGTCCTTACGAGGCAAATTCGGGTTCCCTGGCCTCGCAGCGACACCTGGCAGGGAAACGTGGCAAACCGGCTGGCACAGCACGCGGTGAATCTCGGGTGGCTCCCCTTCGTGCCCCTTTCTTTCATCGGGATTTCCCTGGAGGAATGGCTGCTGCGGAGCTCTGAAGTCCGGGGGCTCCGGGCAGCCTGGACGGAGATCTACGGCTACAAAGCCGTACGTGTGGACGCAGAGTTAAACGTAGGTCCTCCACAGGTACGCTTCTGGTTCGTCCCCGAGTTGGGCTGGGTACCGGTGCGGTGGGAATGGGGTTATATGGAGGCCCCACAGAACGGGAGGTGGAAGTGGGTAGCCCGGCTGTTTTACGGCGACCAGGTCCGGGGAGTGGGAATTGCCACGGCGGGAAAGTGCGCTATGGTGGTTCCCGATCGACCGCCGGACTGGGAGCCCATGATATGGGAGGCGGAAATACTATCGTACAACCCAGAACCGCCCCCCAAGCGGGAGTTCACCCTGGCCGCGTTCGGGATACCCGCGCCGCCTCAAGAGCCGAGTCGATCCCGGCTGTGGCTGTGGACCCTGATCGGTGCGCTAGGCACGCTTACCGTTCTGTTCCTGCTTCGCCTGTCGAGAACAGGTCGGCGAGAGAAACAGGGTAGCGCGTAGCACCGGACTTCGTCTGCCCGAAAGAGCGCGGCGTCGAACTCGGTTGAACGGAGGCGTTAAGATGAGTCTCAGAGCGCACTTTCTTGCGGCGTTTGCCGGTCTGTCGATGGGAGTGTTTGTGGGTAGCCTGGTAGTCGCGCCGGCGCTGGCGTTTGGCCCGTGTCCACAGGAAGACCTGGACCCGTGTCCGGTGGCCCCGGCTCGCCCGTGCAGAGTCGACCCGGACGGGGTGACCTGCGCCGATAATGGTCTCCAATGCAACCCTACTCCTTATTGCCTATGCGTACAGGCGAGAGGACCAGGTTGCGATTGTTGCCACCCCCGCGATCGCTAGTCCCTTGTCAGGGGTCTCAAGGCACCGGTGGGGGTACGCCCGGCTAGAAACGGTTTCCGTCGGAAGCGAGCGACAGAATTTAACCGTGGAGAAGCCATGTGGCGGGCGATAGATTGGGCGTGTGGCCTTGCCTCATCGGCGGGCGCGACGGATTGAGGCGAGCTGGACCGCGCGGTACCCAGGCTCGCAAAGGTTAGAACGACTGCAATAGGGTCCCACGATGTTGCGGATAGCCTGGCCATTGTGGATGTGTACGGTACTCCTGTGGACCGCGAGCGCGGGCGGTCAAGCGGACGCGGTCGACGCGTTGGAGTATTTCAAGCAGGAGTACCCGATCGCCTTCCGGCGCCAGTCAGAAGTGTACCTCAACGGAACTTACCTCGTTCACATCTACCACCCGCGTGCACCGGAAGAGTACCGCGAGGAACTGATGCGTGTCCTTGTACGGTGGCCCCTTGTGCGGATCGATTGGCTTGACCCGTCGAACCCGTCCGTCGTGAAAAGCTGCCGTTTGGTCACGCACCAGACGCGCTACGGGATCCGCCGCGTAAAAGGGGTAACCGGGCGGGGTTCGTACGTGCTTACCAGGCGAATTCCGCTCCCCTGGCCTAGGAGTGACATCTGGCAGGGCGATGTTGCAAACGGATTGGCACAGCACGGAGTCAATCTCGGGTGGCTCCCCTTCGTGCCCCTTTCTTTCATCGGGATTTCCCTGGAGGAATGGTTGCTGCGGAGCTCTGAAGTCCGGCGACTCCGCGCAGCCTGGACGGAGATCTACGGCTACAAAGCCGTACGTGTGGACGGTGAACTGAACGTGGGCCCACCACAGGCGCGTTTCTGGTTCGTACCCGAGTTGGGCTGGGTACCGGTGCGGTGGGAATGGGGCTACATGGAGGCACCTAGAAACGGGAGGTGGAAATGGGTGGCCCGGCTGTCTTACGGCGAGCAGGTCGGGGGAGTCGCAATCCCGACGATGGGTCAATGCGCAAAGGTCGCCAACCGACCGCCGGACTGGGAGCCCATGATATGGGAGGCGGAAATACTATCGTACAACCCCAAACCACCCCCCCGAACGGGAGTTCACCCTGGCGGCGTTCGGGATACCCAAACCTGTTGAGGGGCCGAGTCGATCCCGGCTGTGGCTCTGGACCCTGATCGGAGCACTCGGCACCCTTACGGCTCTCTTCGTGCTCCGCCTGTTCGGGAGCCGTCGGAGGGAACGAGAAGCGGAAGCATAGCGCAACCATTAGCGGGAGGTACGCGCATGGCGTCCGACGCATCTTCGCCGATGAACCGGACGACAGGGGACGGCGCGCACGCCGGTGCGGGCGAAAAACTTGTCCGCCGGAGCCTTTCCCCCCGCGGCGAACGAAGGCTCCTGCTCGGCATCCTCGCCCTGGCCTGGTTCTCCGCAGGCGCCTGGGTCTGGTGCCACTGCGGTTCCTGGCGTGGCGTCGTCGATGCCGCTTGTGGACGTCCTCTCAGCGTGCAGACGGTGGGCTTTTCGAGATCTGAGGATGGCCAAATGGCCGTGGTGACACTACAGGTGCGGAACCTGTTGCTGCGCGACCTTCTCATCCTGGGGGCAGCGCGCGGGTGACAGCAGGTGACCGAAGCGGAGTTTCCGCTCAGGCTCGCTCCCGGTGAAACCGCCACGATCCGGCATATGTTCCCGTACCAGTGGATCGGGCAACCGTATCAGCCATCCTCCCTCCAGGTTTTCCTCCACCCGGGCGACACCTACGATCTGCCTCTCGGTCTGCCCCCCACGGCTCAGGCCCCCGCCCGGGACGCGAAAAGGAACTCACCGGCCGAAACGCTCGAACCGGCAGCGGGCAATGAAGACGGATCAAGCAGATAACGTACGCCGTCGGGACAAGGAACGATGCCGGCAGATAACTCGCGGAGGAAACAGGTCGGGATAACGTCCAGATCAGGCAACTCCTGTGCTGTTTCGGGCCATGTTTGCAAGCCATGTTCAACGTGTAACCGACGATCCTTCGGGCCACGCCATCGCCCGAGCTAGAGAGCCCGTACTGCAACGGGCCGCCGCGTGGCTGCGTGCGCTCGCCGGCCACCTCGTCTGGGCGCTGCTCGTCGTAGGCGCCTGGACCGGCACCTACCGGCTGGGACTCGCCGCCGGAGCGACGCTCCTGTGGGTTCCACTCTTCTACCGCGCCGTCACGCGTCGTTGGCGCCTGGGTTGGGCGACTCTTATCGGGACACTCGCTGCCGCCGCGGCGGCACCGTATCTGTTCGCGCTCTCAGATTTCCCACACGGCAAACTGGCCGCCTTCGGGGCCTGTCTGGTATTCGGCATCGAGATCGGATTGATCGCAGAATGCTACGCTTTGCTTAGCCCCAACCCCCTTGCCCTGTTAACCATAGGCCCCGTCGTAGCGGTTCTGGTCGAGCATCTGCGAGCCTGCGCTTTCTCCTGGCCTACACTGCTGTCGCACGCCCCCCTCAGCGTTTTCCCAACCGGCCGGCTGCTCGCCATGATCGGCCCCCTCGGTGTCGCGTGGATCAACTTCCTCCACCAGACCGTGCTGGCGGCCGCGCTGGCGTATCGCTCGCGGCGTCGCTTCTACTGGGGAGCGTGGCTCGCCATGACCCTGGGCCTCCTGCTCGGCGGGACCGCGTTGAGACCGGCCACGACCGCGTCCCCTCCTGTTGACGGAGTCTTGATCATCCAGCCGGGCACGCCGTTTCGACCGCTTCCCGGGAATCCGACACGACCGCTTCCGACCGGGGACGCAGCAGCCAGACTAACGCTTGCCGCTCTCCAGCGCCATCGCCCCTCGCTCATCGTCTGGCCCGAGACTTCCCTTGCACCGGCCTACGTTGAAGAAGACAGTCGTGGCCGCTTGCGTCTCCTCGAGTCGACCGGGACGTTTGGCATCCGTCCATTCGGCGAACGGATCGCGGCCCAAACGGGCGCCCACTTCATCGCCGGGCTCCTGCTCCACTATCCCAACGGCGACATGACGAACGGAGCGGTCTGCATCTCCCCGGATGGGCAGATCCAGTGGTACGAAAAAGGCACCCTGGTCTGGTTCGTGGAAACGCTTCCCCCGGAGCTGGGCGCGGCCGGACAGTGGCTCCGCCTCTGGCAGCGCCCTCCGGGCTACCTGCGCCCCGGCCGGCACCGCCGGGTTTTCGCCTGCCTCATCGGTACCCGCAGGGTGAACCTGCAGGCGGCGATCTGCCTGGAAAAGTACGTGTACTGGGGCTGGACGGCGCAGGATCCCCCCACCAACGCAGCGATGGTGCACGTGGGGAACGAATCCTACTTCGCGACCGCGCCCAGCCTGCTCTTCGAGCACCGCTGGGCAATGCGATCGCGTGCCCTGCAGACCGGCTACTGGCAATTCTCCGCGCAAACCTACCGAGGCTCCTGCGTCGTCGCCCCCTCCGGTCGTATCCTTACCCAACTGCCGCCTGGCCCGGGGTGGATCTTTGTCAGTCGCAGCAGCGTCTCGACTCATCCGGTCAGCTACTCTGACCTGTGGAAATTGCCTCGGCCTGAGCTACCCCCGGTGAGCGACAGCCATGGACCTGCGCGGACAAAGTGAAACAACTCGACCCTCGTTCGCTCGATCGCAGCAACCGAACCGAGGGCAACGGACCGCCGACACCG
This sequence comes from Planctomycetota bacterium, assembly GCA_026981825.1. Lineage (GTDB taxonomy): Bacteria > Planctomycetota > Planctomycetia > JALXBF01 > JALXBF01 > JALSID01. The sequence goes on along the minus strand of JALSID010000343.1, from coordinate 3,806 downwards.
ACCGGGCCCGCGCACCGAAGCTCTCCGTGGTGATCCCGGCCTACAACGAGGACGAACGTCTCCTCAGACACCTGCGGCGCCTGTTCCCGGTGCTTCAGGACGCCTTGGGAGACCGGTTCGAGGTGATCGTCGTGGACGACGGCAGCGAACCACCCATCCGGCAACTCCTCGCCGCTTCGCCTTTCGCAGAGCGCGTCCACGTGCTGCGGCACGAGAAAAACCTTGGCAAGGGGGCCTCTTTACGGGATGGTTTCCTGCACGCCGCAGGCGAATGCGTGGTTTTCGCGGACGCCGACGGTGCTACCCCCCCTGAAGACCTGCTTCGCCTTGCGGCAGCCGTTTATCGGGGGGCCGCTGTTGCCCTCGGCTGTCGTGTGCGCGGGCAAGCTCTGGGTTGGGTGCAACGCGACCGGCGGCGGAGGTTGGCCAGCCGACTGTTCGCCCTGGCAGCTCGATGGGTCGTTGGTCTCCCCGTCGTGGACCCTCAGATCGGCTTCAAGGCCCTGCATCGCCGCCGCCTGCAGCCCGTCGTAGAGGGGGCCGCGGAAACGGGTTACCTTTTCGACCTCGAGCTGCTTCTCAAGGCACGCCGGATGAAGCTCCCCCTGCAGGCTCTGGCCGTGCACTGGACCGAGTGCCCAGGGTCGCGACTTCGACTGCTCCGGGACGGCATCGGTATGATCACCGGGCTGCTGAGGCTTCGAGAACGGCTTGCCCTGGGGAGCCGGCGGATCGGCAGCCACCGCCCAACCGGATTACGGACGAAGCACAACCCCCCTTTAGATCTGCTCCCACGACGAGCCCCCCTCAGTACCTCCGATCCCTCGTACCCCACCGCACCGCACAACGGTGTGTACGAGAACCGCTTCCTCTACCGCTGGATCTTCGAACCGACCCATCGGAAGGTCGCTCGGTGCCTGGGCGAGCAGGCGGCCGGTCGGATCCTCGACGTCGGCGCCGGCTCCGCCGGGCTCGGACGCCTGCTCTGCCACCGCAACCCCCGCATCCGCTACATTGCCGTCGACCCGGTGCCTCGGGGGAAGCATCCATGCCCCCGCATTAAGGCCGTGGCCGAGGCGCTGCCGTTCGCTGCCGAGTCGTTCGACGTCGTCCTCTGCACCCACGCTGCCCATCACTTCCGGTCAATCGAGCAAGCCTGTCGGGAAATCTCTCGCGTGCTCAAACCGGGCGGACGCGCCGTCATCGTGGACGGCTCGATCGATTCGCCCGCAGGTTACATCGTCCACCGTCTGCTTATCACGCGTATCGAAGGAGGAGTGGTGTTCGCCACGTCCAAGCAATGGCGAGCAGTACTCCTTCGGCATGGGTTGGATCCGGATAGCACGATGGAGTTCAACCTTCCGATGCCCGTCATCCTGTTCTCCGCGTGCAAGCGGCTCTCGAACGGCCCAGCCGGTGCGGTTCCGGCCTGGCCGCTGCGCATGCCCCCTCGGAGGAAACGGTGCCATGAGACGGTGGTTCACCTCATCGATGCGCAACCCGGACGTGCTCGCTCTGGCCGTCATCCTCGCTGTGGCATTGGCCGGTCGCGTCAACCCGTGGACAGCTCAAATCTGCTTCTGGAACGATGAATCGTTCAGTTGGGCGGTGGCCAGGGCCCCCCTGCCCGAAGTGCCTGCCATGGTCGCCGAAGACACGCACCCGCCCGGCCACTACGTGCTGCTTCACTTGTGGATCCGCATCTTCGGCGACAGCATCTTCTCCATGCGACTTCTATCCGGGTTGTTTTCTACGGCGGCGGTCCTGCTCGCCTACCTGGCAGCCAGACATGGCTTCGCGTTCAAGCAAGGAGAGGGCTCCCGAGAACTGGCCTTCGTAGCCGGACTGCTCTGCGCTCTGAACCCCGCCTGCGCCAGCACGGCCTACATGGCTCGCATGTACGCCATGCTCATGTTCGGCACCATGCTCAGCGTCCTGGGCTGCGTGCTTATCTTTCGCACCCCCGAGCGGCTCGCTGCCTGGGTCACGTGGGCCATCGGCGCTCTGATCAGCGTTTACAGCCACAACTACGGTCTCTTCGTGGTAGCAGGCGAACTGACGTGGCTGGCCGGGGCCGTTGTCGTGAACGCCCGGATGCGGACCGGGCGCGTCGTGCGCATGTTCGCGTTGTCGGCCGGGGCGGTGGTCCTTTGCTATCTGCCGTGGGTGCCGTTTCTGCTCGGACAAGCGCGGCGGGTCAGCGGGGGGTTCTGGATTCCCCCTCTGAAGTGGGAGGCCGTGGCGGGCTTCGGAGCACAGCTTTTCACCGAACCGATCAGTGTGCTCACCTCGCCACCGCTGAACCGTCCTCTCATCGCATTGGCGACGATCCTTATCGGGCTATTCGTGGTGATTCCCTGGTTCGGAGCCGCGATCGAGTGGCTCTTCCTGATGCTTCTTCTCACTCACGCGGCCGCCATCATTGTGACCACGAAGATACTTCATCAGAGCATCTTCGAGGTGCGCTATCTCCTGCATCTCGTGCCGCTGGCCATGATCAACCTGGCCAGCCGCCCGTTCGTGATCTACGGCCGGCCCCTGCGGCGATGTGTCCACGCCATCTTCGTCTTCGTGGTGGGAATCGCGGGGATCTCGGCGTTGGCTACGAGGACGCCCGCGGGGGAAGCAATCCTGGAAGCTGCTGAGTGGCTGATCGGTCGCGTTCAGCCCGAGGACCTCGTGATCGGCGACGGCCAGTGTTACTTTCGGCTCAAGTACTACCTGGAACACTTCGGCGTGAACGTCCCGCTCACGGCGTACGCCCCGTACGTGGCTCAACGAAACGAACGCCTGGTCGTGTATGCGCCCGCTCTGGTTCGCGCCGGTGCGCTCACGTCGCTCGATGGTCTCCGCCACCGGCGCATCTGGACGGTGGCGTCGCTGCGGAGCGCCCTCGCCATGGTGACGCTCCCCGGCTACCGCCGCAAGCAGACGCGTGTCCTGTACGACGTGGGCTGCGCGGATGAGCACTCGGTCGTTGTCAGCCTCTGGGTGCGTGAGTCCGCCCCGGGGAGCGTAGCCTCCCTTCGGTGAGCTAACAGCGTCTCACACCGCCGACCGTTCGTTCCGACCACGCAACAGATGCGGATCGGCGGGGCAGCACGGAGAAGATCCTGCGGCCAGCTCGATCGGCCATCGCTGACCAGCTTCAACCACCGAAGTTGTCCGCACACCGGCTACGCGCAGACCATTACGCGATCCGTTCCGACCGACCGCTATGCCTTACTTTTCCTTGCAAGCCCACCCGGGGTCGCCGCGCTTTTGAAGAGGGAGCCCCCCTTGAAACCAGCTTGCGGCGGTTCTTAGAATCAGTTTAGTAAGCTTCAGTTAGCGGTCCGGCTCGGATGATGAGTTCCGTGGGCCTTGCCCCCTTCGTGGGCGAGCCGCGGGGCGCTGATCGGGCTTCGCGGCCTTTCGAGGGGGCGAGAACTCGCGTTCGATTTCTCCTCGCTAGGGAGGGGAATCGTCGATGAGAACAGACGGGGCAGTTTCGGAACAGCAGGGCACATTTGATCGCGCGCTGGAGCTGATCCAGCTCTACGAGTCTTCGCTTTCCCGCCAGGCATTCCGCGAGGTGGGGCGGGGCGAAACCCTGAGCCTGCGGGCCGTGATCGAGCGGGCAGTTCCAGAAGAGGCGCGTGCAGAGCTCCACCAGAAGCTCAATCAAGCACAGCACTACAAGTCCATCGTGCACTGTCCGATTATCGGGATCGTCGGCCAGTTGAACGCCGGAAAGTCCACGGTTCTGTCCATGTTCCTCAGCCCGGAAGGACGGGCACGCGTTCCGCGTGGCATGGCCGAATCGA
>JALSID010000342.1 GCA_026981825.1 Planctomycetota bacterium | reverse complement strand
TGGCAGAAGGTGGAACCGGTCGCTCAGGGCAGAACCCGCCGGGTGCTGAACGAAGCGGAGGCGGAGGCGTTCGAAAAGCTCGCTCGGGCGACTGCGGAAGCGAGCGTATTCCTGGCCCGCCTTGAGGGGCACCGGGTAAACCCAGCCGTTTCGACCATCAGGCTCTACTTCCAGATGATCGCCGATTCCGTGGCGGATCGGCCCAAGATCATCGTGGACAAGAATGGGCCTGGCCGTCACTACTTGCTCTTAACCGATCCCCGGCTGTCGAAACTGCCGGCCGGGCTATTGCAAGAGTTGTTGCAGCAAACGGGGCAACCGGCGTTTCCATCCCAAGAACCGCCGGAAGAGTAGCTAGGTTGCATGAGAGCAGCGTGCTGCTGTTCGACCCGCAACGGGAGCACAGGCGATGCATCGTGGCGATGAGCATTCGGGCACCCATGGTCACCACCACCACCACCACCACGGCCACCACGGCCACGATCACCATGACCACGATCATCATCACCACCATCACGAGCATGACGAGCACCACCACGAGCATCTGGATGTAGACGATTGGGAGAGCTACGAACCGTGGCGGATCGATTTTGCCGTCTGGCGCCGCCGCCTGTTCGTTCTGTTCGTGTTCGTCATCGCGGCCATTTTGGTCGTTCGATCGGTGGTGTTCGTGGATGAGACCGAATACGTGTACGTCACGCTATTCGGTAAACCGGTGCGGTTGCTCACCCAGCCTGGACTGGCGTTCAAGTGGCCGTTTGAGACGGTGCGCCGTTTGGACCGTCGGTTGCAAGTGTTGAACCCTCCGGGGAGGGAGATGCTCACGAAAGGGGGGGCCAGACGAGCTTTCACGATCGGCATCGCGCACGCTCGACCACGCCAGGGAGTAGCGGGGGAAGAAGCGCTGGAGGTGGGGCAGAACCTGAACGTTGAGTGGTTTGCTTGCTGGCGACTACCGACATTGACGTTCGCTGCTAAGGCCGCCGGTGTTGACCCCGGCAGTCCGGATGCCCGGCGGGCGTTGCAGGACGCTGTGCTCCGCTACCTGCGCGCGGTGGGGACGGTGGAGGCGGCCGAGGCGAGGCTAGAGGACCGGATCTGGTCGCTGGTCCGGGCGGAAGTGGGGGCGATGAGCTTGGATCAGTTCGTCAACCTGGATCCGAAGAAGGTGCAGTTGGCGGATCTGGCCGAGCGGATCACCGCGGAGGTGCGGCAGCAAGCGTTTCGGGAGTACGGCATCGAGGTGGTGGATGTACGGATCAAGCGGTTTAACCATCCGACCGCGGTCCGTTCCGCCATCTATGACATGATCCGCACGGAGCGGCAGGCGGTTGCGGACCGCACGCGTGCCGAGGGCAAGAGCATTGCCGAGACGATTCGCAGCCAGGCCGACCGTGAGGTGCGGGAGATTATCGCTCGGGCAGACCGGGAGGCTGCCGAAATCCGGGCCAAAGCGGAAGCGGAGGCGATGAAGCTGGCAAACCAGGCCCATGCCCAGGACCCGGCTTTCTATGAGTTCCTGGTCACCCTGGATACGTACCGAAAGGTGCTCAACGAGCGGACCACTCTGATTCTGTCTTCCGACAGCCCTCTGCTCAAGCTTTTGACGACGGTGCGTGAGCTTGCGTCGGGGGGAGTAATTGGGAAGAGGACCGAAGCGGCTGCGCAGACGGTTCCGGCCACCGGGGTGGCGGCGGATGGGGGGGACGCCGCCGGGGGGAACTCGCCATGAGCAGGCGACTGACCTATGCTGGCGGGCTCGTGCTCATCCTGGTCGCTTATGCCGCCACAGGGATCTATACGGTTGCGGAAAACGAAGTGGGCGTCGTCCGGCGGTTCGGGCGGTTCGATCCCCCACTGCGGGAACCCGGTCTCCATTTCGGGCTTCCGTGGGGACTGGACCGCGTTGACCGCGTGAAGCCGCGCGAGGTGAAACGGCTGACCGTAGGCATGGGAAGCACGGCCGACCGGCTCTTGGGCGCCCCGGCCACGTCTCCCACCTCGCTTTTCCTCACCGGCGATCAGAACCTCGTGGTGATACAAGCGATCGTGCAGTACTCGATCGCCGATCCGGTGAGATACCTGTTCCGTGCCGGGAACGCGGAAGCCGCTCTCCGGCAGCTCGTGACGACGAGCCTGAGCGAAGCCTTAGCGCGCAAGCAGATCGATCACGTGTTAACCACGGGCAAGCAGGAGCTGGCGGCGGAAGTGCTTTCCCTTGTTGCGGAACGTGCCGAACGGCTTGGCCTGGGTGTTTCCATTCGCGCAGTCACGCTCCCGGTGGTCGAAGCTCCGCCCGAGGTACGCGACGCCTTCGACAACGTGAACGCCGCTCGGGCCGAGGCGGAGACCATGGTCATGGAGGCGGGCCGATATGCTGATCGGGTTCGCTACGAGGCACGGGCGCAGGCGAACCAGAAGCTGGCAGTGGCGCGAGCGGAAGCGGCAGAGATCCGAAACGCTGCGGTTGCCGAGGTCACCCGCTTCAACCGACTGCTCTACGAATACAGACGGCAGCCGGAGCTGGTGGCGAACCGCCTGTTCTTCCAGACGATATCCGAAGTCCTTCCCGTCATCCGCCGCAAGATCGTCGTCGGCGGTGAGGATGCGGTCGGACTGGGTATCGTCCAGCCGCTGGACGAAGAGAAGCAGGGCATGGAGCAGACGCCATGAGCGTCTCTGCCGAGAACCGCAAGAGACTGCTGGCTATCGGGGCAACCGCGGCCGTGGTCATGGTTGCCTTCGCGTTCGCAACCCGAGGGGGGCGGGACGCCGCACCCGAAACGCCCGAACAGTGCATTGAGCGGATGTTCGAGGCGTTGCAGGCGGGCGACGTGGAAGCTTATCTGAGCTGTTTCGACGAAAACCTGCAGAGACGACTGCGGCACGAAGTTCAGCAGGGGGGCGAACGTGACTTCGCTTCCTACCTGCGCTCCCAGGCTGAGGAACTGAAGGGGTGGGCGATCCGCCGTGACCTCACGGAGGAACTGGAGTCTGGACGGGTCCGGATCGTGGTGGAGCGTGTCTATGCCGGGCGGCCGTGGGAGCGTCAGGCTTATCGACTGCAAAACACCGCGGGGGTTTGGAAGGTATACCACATTGAGCCGGCAGAACTGTTTGAGCCACCGGTGCCGTACGGTACCCCGGCTTTTCCGGACGCGGCTCCGCCACAGATCGAACGCGAACAGGCCCAAAAGCGCGGCGCGGGCGGGGGCCGATCGCGGTAGTCTCCGGTCGGCCGCACCGTACGCGAGCCGGAAGCACTGCGAAAGTCTGCTCCAGAGGCAGTGCCGATTGCCTGACGATGTGAGGCGAGGTCTATGGCGACGAATCTGGACGAGGCCATGACGCCAGGTTCTTCTGAGCAACCTGTGCAGAAAGAGCGGGGCCGATGGCGACGGCGCATCTTCCGCGTTCTCTTCGTGGTCTCGTTGTTGTTGAACATCATCCTGGTGGGCCTCCTTGCCGAGCGGCGGAAAGCGCGGTTCGAAGAGGTCTTTGTCGAAGGGAACGAGGCCGTCCAGGAGAAGATCGTGGTCATCCCTGTACGCGGCCTCATCGGTGCGGGCCTGGCGAGCCAGGTGGACAAGATGATGAAGCAGCTCGAAGAGGATCCAAACGTACATGGGCTTGTTCTCCGCATCGATAGCCCCGGTGGCACCGTGACCGCAACCGCCCGAGCACACCATGCCATGCGCCGATTCATCGAACACAAGCGGGAAGGCTCCACGGCGGCGTTTCCGGTGGTGGCGTCGATCGAGGGGATAGGGGCCTCCGGTGCGTACTACATTGCGACGGTGGCGGATGAGATTGTGGTTGAGCCGGCGGCTTTGACGGGCTCGATCGGCGTCAGACTCACGCTCGTGAACGTGTCCGAGCTGGCGAAGCGTGTGGGGGTTGAAGTGCGAGACGTGAAGACGGGCCCGTTCAAGGACTCAGGATCGCCCTTTCGGCCGGTGCGTCCGGAAGAGGAGGAGCGGTTCCAGGAGCTCGTGCAACACTACATGCAGTTGTTCGTCGATGCAGTTCGGGAGGGGAGGGGAACGCGGCTGCGTGAGGCCATGATGGACAAGATCACGAGCGGGGACGTGTTTGTGGCCGACGAAGCATTGCAACTCGGGCTTGCCGATCAGGTGGGCTACTTCGAGGACGCCGTCGCCCGCGCTCGCGAACTCAGCGGTCTGGAACAGGTCAAGGTGGTCGAGTTGAAGAAACGGTGGTCGATCGAAGATCTGTTTCAGCTCCGGTTCACGCGCCCTATGGGGGCCTGGTCCTGGCTGCTCCCCCACGAGGACCCGGGCGTGGCGGTGCCGCAGTTCTACTACCTCTACGGCGATTTTCTGCCGGTCGCAGCCAACAGGTAATCAGCAAGTGAACGCACGGTGAAACGACCATACCAGGGGGCAGGGCGCTGCACAGCGTAGGAAACCTTTAGTCCTCGGCTTTGCCGGAAGGGGGCGCGGCGGGGATGCGGTCCGCTTTGTCGATCAGGTACAGGAAAACGCGGACGCGATCTTCGCCGTCGCTGGCTGTCGTGTCCAGGGGGTCGGGTGCTGGCGCGCCTCGCCTGGTCTGGCCGGTTCCCCACGGGCCCTTCAGCGGACGCATCATGTAGCGGGCCGTCTGGTTGCGAACGACTCGTTCCAGCCACGGACGAATCTGCTGCAAGGAGCTCAGGAAGCGCCGCATGCGGTCCACGCGTGTTCGGGGCAGTTCCACGGCGATCCCGCGGTAGACTTGCTGTTTTTTCCGTGGCGCCGCCGCTGGATGATGGCGACGTCCTTCGGCTGGAGCCGCGCGCCCCGCGATTCCCTGCCCGCGCGCCCCGCCGCCTGCTCCTGGGCCGCTCCTGGCGCGCTCCACGTCAGCCGCCAGTACTCGAGCGGGGTCGCTCTCCGCGGCTGCGAGCCGCTGTGCGATGTCCCGCAAGAGAGAATTCGCCGCGCTTCGGGGAAGGTCGAGCACCACCAGTTCGCCTTCAGGTCCAGCCGGCCCATCCTCGGATGCGTCCTGACCGGCCGACTGCGCCCGAACCTTCTCCAACCCCACGTTGTATCGCTGGCACAGGACGCGTATCGTTTCCCTCGCGATCTCCATGTCCACGATCACTGCGCAGTGCAGGCGGTCATCGTCACCCTTCCAGGCCACCATGCTGCCAACGTAGCCCGACACTTCCAGAATCGGCGGTGGCCCCTCCGATTCGGAGGCTGGCTCCACCTTTTCCTCCCACTCGGACACTTCTTCCGCCGCCGGCTTAGCTGCTTTGCTTGCCATCGCTTCCCGCGGTAGCGTAAAGCGCCTGAGGAATTCGTGTCGCGTGTCGAGAGCGACCGTACTTGGCTGCGCCATCACTCCGCTCGCTCCGTATGCTTCGACCATCGCGCGGAGTTGCTCGAAGTCCTGCCAGGCGACGTCTAGTAATTCCCTACCCACCGCCGGTGGCAGGGGGGCATGCCAGAGCTCCATTTCGTCCGGCTGCGCCAGTTCATAGAGGCGGTCCTGCGTCTCACTTCGGGTAAGCTCGCGACGCTCACCATCGAACGACGGCGGAGCGGGTGACCGGAGCACAGCGTCTTCCCGCCATCTGGGGGACGTTACGAGCCACCCACTGATCAGCAGAACCACAGCCAGGGCGACCGCGGCGTAACGGGGTATCCAGGCAGGGCGGAGGAAGGATTCCAGAACACGCGAGAGGAAAGACCGCCCCGGTTTCTCTGCACCGCTCGCCTCGACCGGCAAGCTGCGCAGGACAGCCTCCGTAAACCCATCGCCGACCGACACAGCGGTGTTGGCCAGGAGCTTGCTGAGTGCCTTGTATTCGAGCACTTCCTGACGAAAGGCCGCGTCGGATGCCATTCGCTGTTCGATCCGGAAGCGAACGTCCTCGGAAGCGACGCCATCCACGTACTCGACCACTTCTTCCAGCGTACAGACGGGCGTGCAGACTCGCTTCACATGCTCCATTACGCTTTGTAGAAGTGTGGGGGGCGCGGGGGGAAGTTGCTCACGGTACTCGGCCAAGATCTGTTGGAGGCGTTGAAAGGAGCGGTACTCCTCGGAAAACTCGGCGTGCTCACGGACCAGTCGGTCGAACAGATCCTGTTCCTCTTCGGACAGGGCACCATCGAGCTGGGCCGAGACCAGCTCATACCAGTGAACCGACCGCTGGGGTACCGACCTTTCATCGCTCATCGGTCAACCCTTTCCAGGACGTCGCGGTCTCCGTCCGAGCAGGAATCCCGTTGTCCATTTCGTCACCTCGAAGCGGACTCCTTGGTTGAGGTCGCCGTCGAACGGCCGGACGGTTCCGTCGTTGTCTGCTCCACCTCGACGAGGTCTTTGAGCTCCTCCTTCAGTTGCCGCCGTCCACGGGCAAGCCTGCTCTTTATCGTGCCCTCCGGCACACCGAGGACTTCCGCGGCCTCCTTGTACGAAAGTCCCGCGATGTCCACAAGCTCCACCGCCGCCCGAAACTCGTCGGGGAGCTTCCTGATCGCCGCCCGCACCCGCTCCCGGATCTCCCTTCGTTCCACCGGTTCTTCCGGCCTCCGTTCCTCGGCGGGCTGGATCGCCGATTGCCCCCCGCCTTCTGTTTCCAGGCCAAGCAAGACCTCGTGTTGTCTCTTTCGCTGCCGGTTGCTGAGTTCGTTGAGCGCTATTCGGCACACCCAGGTGTAGAACCCTGATTCTCCGCGGAACTGGTACAACCGCTCGAATGCCTTCTTGAACGCCTCCTGGGCGATGTCTTCCGCCTTGTCGGCATCTCCCGTCTTATGCAACAAAAAGTTGTAAAGCCGGTCCTGATAGCGGCGCACCAATTCCTCGTAGCTGTTCGCAACCTGGCCGGTACCGCGCTCTTCCAGGGCACGACGGATGATTTCCGCCTCCGGGAGTGTCTTCGAGGACCGTTCTTCCACGCTCAGGCTCCCAGTCGTTAGACCGGTCCCGTTAGGGGAAAGTTCCCGACTCCGCAACAACCGGCTTCCCTACGGCGCTAACCGTAATATCCTACCGCAACAAGCTTCACCTCCCTATACGACAGGTGGGCGCAGGTTCGGACAGAGGCCCATCGTGTGCCGTTTCAGCGGCTCTTTCAACCGGTTGAAGGGGGCGACTGCAAACGGTCCGGTTCGGTTGCGGTAAGCACGCTCTGCCCTCGCCGGCTCGCATAGAATTGCGAGTAGCCTAGCCCCGAGTGGTCGGTTCCGTCACTCATCGGAACTGCTTACGACCTTCAGGGTGCAGTCGGGACCGGAAGAACCGGCTGCGTCCCACCGAAGTTTGTGGAAGTCCCGGCGAGGGAAGCAACATGGCCTTATGGATCATCCGTGCGCTGTTCCTGATCATTTGGACCGCCTTGGGGTCCTACCTGGCATGGAGGCTGGAGATCGGTGCCTGGCAGACCGGGGGCGTGGTGCTGCTGTCCATAACAGTCGGTCTGTCGGTTATTGCCATCGACGTTCTGGTTCCGCGCAAGAAGATCCGAGTCCTGTCCGCAGTCTTCTTCGGCCTTCTGATCGGCACGATCATGGGACAGCTCATCTGGTCTGCGATCAGACCGGCCCTCTGGTACGTGGAACAAACACTGACCTCGCCGCAGGCACGCACCGTCTTTAGCACTGTGGCGGAACCGATCGCAAACCTGCTCTTAACCTCGCTACTCTGCTACTTCTGCATCAGCTTCATCATCCAGACCCAGGATGACTTCCGGTTTGTGATTCCGTACGTGGAGTTCAGCCGCGAGCTGCGGAGCAGCCGTCCGCTTGTGCTGGAGACCAGCAGCCTGCTGGACGGCCGGATCGCAAAGCTCCTGCAGGCAGGTTTGTTCGACGCCGCGATCATCATCCCCCCGTTCGTGTTGAGCGAGCTGCAGCAGTTGGCGGAAAGTGCAGACCGCGCCGAACGTGTCCGCGCGCGGCGTGCGATCGAGCTGATAGCAGAGCTGCGCGACCACCCAAACGTTGCCATCGAGGTGCCGGACCTCGAACCTTCCGAACTTCGGCATGTCCTGGATCCCACCCAGAAGCTCCTGCGCTGGACGAAGCTCGTAGACGCAAAACTTGTCACCGTGGACCCTGGCCTGAGCAAACTGGCTCGGGCAGAGGGGATCGACGTCCTGAACGTCAACGACGTGGAAGAAGCGATCCGGCCGGTTGTTCTGCCGGGCGACAAGGTTCGCGTCAAACTCGTCCGCCCGGGCGATCAGCCCCCCCAGGGGGTTGGTTACCTCAGCGATGGCACGATGGTGGTCATCGAAGACGGCCGTCGACATATCGGCTCGGAGGTCGAGGCCACGGTTACCAGCGTCATCAACACGCATGCCGGCCGGATCATCTTCGGTCGGATCGAACCCAAGGCAGTACGCGCCCACGGTTGATGAGCGGCGAGAGCCAGCTTTTCCCAGTCGCGCAGCGTCGCGCGCTCCGACTTTGCCGCAAGTCGCGCCGAGCGTGATTCGCCTCCGTGCACCGGCTGGTTCCGGAGCTCATCCGCAATCCTGTGCTCGTGCGGGCAGGTGTGCCCGGCGGGCCGCTCCGGTGGGGAGGAAGCGAGCTAATCGTCGCGCGACGAATGGGGGATTCTTCTTCCGTAGCCGAGTCGTGTGCCCCCGCCGGCGTCGGGGGGCCGGCTGGACGCGCTGCCCGCGGCTGCGCGCCCCCGGGGTCCCATGTCCCGCCCACAAGAGGACGGCGGCCGATTGGTCCCTCATTTCTCCGTCGGATCCGCCCCAGAGAGCAGGTCGTACAGGGCGAGCAGCGATTGGCTGATCACTTTGGTGTCGGCGACGACGGGCATGAAGTTTGTGTCGCCCTGCCAACGGGGCACAACGTGCCAGTGCAGGTGGCCCGGTAGGCCCGCGCCCGCTACTCGGCCAAGGTTGAGCCCGATGTTGAAACCGTGCGGTGAGAGCGTGGTGCGGAGCAACTCGACCATGGCCTGCAGCGTGTGCATGATGTCGAGTGTCTCCTCGTCGGAAAGGTCGTGCAGCTCTGCCTTATGCTGCAAGGGGGCGATCAGGAGGTGTCCGTTGTTGTAGGGGAACTTGTTCAGGATGACACAACTGTGCCGGGTGCGACGAAGCAACAGATTGTCACGATCCTTGTCCGCTCTGACCGCCGCACAAATGAAGCATTCCCCGTCCCCTTCGTCACGGCACTGGACGATGTACTGCATTCGCCAGGGCGCCCAGAGTACATCCATCGCTCGCTCCTCTTCTCTCGTCCGGGGCTGATCGCGCACCGGGCAACACTACAACAAGGCCATGGCCCCGCTCCTCCGCCCGGCACCGCGGCGCGCTATCCTTCATTATGGAACTGAGGACCACACGGACGGCGCGATCCGGCCGGCGCCTGAGGGTCCATGAGGGAACGGACCGGCTCGATCTTCCTAACGGAGCACGTGCTCATCGACGCCCGTGTGGAACGACCGCGCACGCTCAAGGCTTTGGCCAACCGGCGCAACCGGACCCGGCAGAGGCGAAGTCAAGTTTTTGGCGGGCGTGGCGAATGACGAGTAGAACCATGGCAGCCTGGGGCCGCTCGGCTTCGCTCTGGATCGCTGGGGCGGAAGGGGCAGGTGGTCGACGGGAACGTGCCGCAACACGCACGGGTCAACGATGTTAGGATGAGATTGGGCCAGGGACGGCGGGCGGTGAACCGGCGCTGAAGCGCCGCGACTGCGTTAACGCGGGAGGTCTCCCCATGGGTGGCCCGAGCAGTGGCAAGCCAGAGAAGTCGCAGCGACCGGCTCGGACCTGGGTCGCGCCGCTTGTCGTGATCCTTTCCTGTGTCGCTTTAGGCGGGGTCATCTATTACGCCGGTCGCCCCCCCGATCTTGTGGCTCAGCAAGCGGCAGTCCGCGGCGAACCGGTCGATGTGCGGGAGGTCCTGGCAACGCTCAAGATCGTCACCGTTGAAGCAAGCGGACCGGTCGTGGCGACCCGGCGGTACGAAGACTGGCGCGGCCGCGTGTTCGTGGAAATTGAAGTTCCTGTGCAATTCCTGTACGGAGTTGACCTGAGTCAGGAAAACCTCGATGTCCAGTATCGGGACGACTCCTATCTCCGCGTGGTCGTACCCCCACCGAGGTGCCTCTACACCAGGTACTCCACCGGACGCATTCGGGAACGGAAGGTGGAGGTCTGGGGGGCACACACCCGGAAGGGGGCCGGCCAGACGCAACTCACGCTCTGCATCTACGAGGATCTGCCCAAGGCCATCGAGCGTGCCGGCATGGCACCGGAGCGGTTGAAGGAGGTTCGTGAGCAGACTCGCGAACGGTTGCGCGCCTTGCTGCAGCAGATCGAGCCGGAGAAATGGATCGAAGTGCGGTTCAGCGACGAAGAGGACCGTGTGGAGCAGAGCGGTTCGGATGCGCAGCCTGTGTAGTCCTGTGGTATCGGCGATCTGGTGAGGAGCTGCAATGGCGGGAATCACGTCTGGCTCTCGGCCCCGCGCTGCGGGCATCTTGACCGGGTGGTGGCGATGTCGCTGGAACCTGGTCCGAATAGCGGTCGCAGCCCTGCTTCTACTGGCCCTCGTTCTTGACGTGCCTGCTGCCTTGGCCTGGATGCAGTACCGCGCGCTGCCGTCTTTGAACTACCTGGAGCGGGCGGAAGAACTGGAGCGACAAGATCGTCTCGAGGAGGCGATCGCGGTGGTCGAGGCGGGCCTGGAAGATCCTCAGTATGCACGGGTCCATCAGGAGGAGCTTCACCGCAAGCTCAAGGAGCTACGGGACGAACAGCGAAGCTGGATAAAAAAGGTCAAAAGGTTTGTCGGGGGGGCAGTCTCTGGCTACGGCGATCGGCCCGAAGCTCTGGCCGGTGCCATCGTCGCCGATTTCTTCATCGTGGGCGACGTGCGCGACATTGTAATCGAGGGGTACAAGTACATCTCGAACGACGACGCCAACAAGCTGGTCTTTGCCCTGTCGGTTGTTGGCGTGGTGACGACTGTGGCCCCTTACTTCGACCTGGGGCCTGCGATTATGAAACTGGCAGCCAAGACCGGCGCGATGAGCCGAAAGCTGTTTGACAAGGTGATGGATCTGGCTCGACTGGCAATTCGCGGTGAGAGGAAGCCGCTGATGGTGCTGGCAGGCGACGTGGCTACAGTGGCGAGGCACGGAGGCGGTGCTGCGGCGATCCACGTGCTCAAACACGTCGATGATCCGGCCGAGGTCGCCAAGCTGGCCCGCTATACGGAGCGGGAGGGCAAGAGAGCAGCCTTTGTACTGCACGTTCTTGAGGGGGATGGTGTGCGGACCATTGCTCGGTCAGGGGACGATTTAGCGGAGCAGGCGGTGCTGCTTGCTGCTCGAAAGGGCGACGCCGGTCGTGCTTGGTTGCGTTCCGGCAAGTGGCGGCTCGCCTTGCGCCCGCACCCTGTCCTGGGGTTGGTGAAAGGCTTCGCCAAGGGCAACGTCCAAAAGGCGGCCATGCAACTCACGCAAAACCTGCTCCGACCCTACTTCTGGATCGCCTTGCCGGCGGTGCTGGCGTGGTTTGGCCTGGAACTGATCTGGTTAAGCCGCAAGCGTGCCGCTCTGGCTGCCTCTTGAAAAGCAAGCCGGGCAATAGGCTGGACGGGCAGTGCGATCCGTCAGCCACGTTTGGTTCTAAACGCCTTTTCCACCGCCCCGGCCCACCCAACGTGACGACCAGCGTACGCCCGCGTCCGCCCGGCTTGAAGCGTCTTCCGGATAACCGAGGGCCCACGCCACGGGGCACATCTTCTCGCCACTCTTTGGAGTGCGGCACTCCTGTGCCGCTTTGGCTTTTTGGAGTGCGGCACTCCTGTGCCGCTTTGCTTTTTTGGAGTGCGGCACTCCTGTGCCGCTTTGGTTTTTTGGAGTGCGGCACTCCCGTGCCGCTTTGGTTTTTTGGAGTGCGGCACTCCTGTGCCGCTTTGGT
>JALSID010000341.1 GCA_026981825.1 Planctomycetota bacterium | reverse complement strand
GATTGCCGCCCTGTACAACGCAGGCCGGGGCGCGGCACTGCGCGGGGCCTCAGCCACCGCACGCACCGGTTCGGGTGAGAACATGGCCGCCACACGCAGCTACGGGATCCTTGAATTCGACCTTGGACGGTTCCTCAGCCGCTGGCAGCAGACCGACAAACTGGACAGTGCCAAACTGCAGCTCCAGTACTTCGATGCCACAGCCAAAGACAACAACACGAGCCGCGAGGTGCGGGTCTTCGCTGTGCAGGACGAAGCGGACGGACGTGCGACACCAGAGGACGCTACGCGGCCCGTTCCAAGTGTGCCAGTTGCGGCTGAAATACTCAGCGGTGTTTCGGGCACCGTTGCGTTTGACGTCACGGCGGCGGTGCGTGAGGCGCTGGAGGCTGGGCGCACGCGATTGACGCTGCGTCTGGAGACCGCCTCGGCCGATTTCTCCGTTCGGTTCCGCGCCCCACAGGGCGCCTCAAACGGCAGCGACTCAGGCACGGGATTGGAGCTGAAGTGGCAACCGACAGCGGCCGTCTTGGCCGACCTGTACGATGCCAACGGCGGGCTGCTTGTGGCCGATCAATCGGTCATCGATCTGCGCCGCTTCCAGGCGGGCGGGTATTACCTCAGAGTTCATACGGATGGGACCGTCGTTCCGAGCGAGTCCCTGCCCTTCACGATCAGTATCTTCCCCCCCAAGGCTGGCCAGACGCACCCGATCCCGGATCGAGACGAGATCCATGGGGGTGATGGGGACGACCTGTTGATCGGCAACGAACAACTGGATCGGCTGTTTGGCGAAAGCGGGACGGACCGCTTTGTGAGCGAGCGAGTGGAGGCACGCGACTGGGATGCGATAGCGGGCGAGAGACGCGTGGCCCCAGGGGCGGGCGAAGAGGTCGCCTCCAGCCGCCTCCTGCCCGTCGACTCGCTCCTGATCGGTCCGGACCTCTCAACCGCTGGTCTGCCCGAACCGTTGCGGAATCCCGACCGGGGGCTCCTGGCCGGCTTGGCGGAAGCGTTGGGCCAGCCGGTCACCGCCGGGTACGACGGCCGACCGGTGGTGCACGAACCGATCTACGCCAGCCAGGTCGCCTCGATTCGGTCGCTCGATCTCTCCGACCGCGGCATCACGGACCTCACCGGCCTGGCCTTCGCGACGGGACTCCTCGATCTAAGCCTGGCGCGCAATCAGGTCACCGACCTCACTCCTCTGCGCCGCGGCATTCACCGGGGAATGGAGCGCGAGGGCGAACTGGGCCTGTCCAGCATCCGAGCTCTGGTTCTGGACTCGAACCCCGTGTCCGATCTGAACCCCCTGGAACGGGCCGACACGCTCAACGCCCTGAGCGCTGACTTCACGCTGGTGTCCGACTTGTCCCCGCTTAGGGAATTGGCCCGGCTGCAAGCGCTTAGTGTCGATGCGCAGACTCCTGGGAGTTCGCAAAACCGCGTGGCAGACCTCGGCCCGCTGGCAGCCCTAGGCGAACTCCAAGCGCTCAGCCTCAACAACCAGGCACTTACCGGCGTGACGATCGCCGACGTTGCCGCCTGGCAGAGCCTCAGGCACCTCTACCTGCGCGGCAACAACCTGAGCGACATCACTGCCTTGGCCGGCCTCCAGGTGGTGAATGATCAGGGTAAAGACGCGTCGGAAACCAATCCAGCCTATGTCGAGACCGGGAGGTGGAAGCGTAACGTCCGCGCTCTTGCGGACACCAAGGCCTTCGATGGGTATTACCGGTTCGTGCCTCCGGCCCCCGGAGGCTCGGCGGGCGCGCCTTCGGCCACCGCGGCGTGGCAGTTCACGGATTTGGCGGCGGGCACGTACGAGGTGCTGGTGACTTGGCCGTATAACCCGGCAGGCAATTTGCACTACCGCGCCACGAATGCCCCGTACCGCGTTTTCCAGGTGAACGCGGACGGGAGCGAGACGGAACTGACCCCGGATGTTGACGGCGACGGCAAGCCGGATCCGCTGCGCGTCAACCAGCGGCTCGAGCCGGGTGCCGGACAGCGGGAAGGCGGGGCGGGCAGCCTCCGCCACGCTTTTGCCGGTCGGCCGTGGCACAGCTTGGGTGCCTTCACGCTCGGGCAGACAACCGGTTCCTTGGCCGGGACGGCGCGGCCGCCACAAACTCTGCGCGTTGAACTGGCCAACAACGCGGACGGCTACGTGCTGGCCGACGCCGTCCGCCTGGTGGCTCTTGACGTGGAGGATCACGTTCCCGGCCTCCAGACGATTCTCCCGCAGCTCCAGACCGTCGACCTGCGCGACAACCCGCTGGACAACACCGCGCTCGAAGGAGTTGTCGTGGATTCCGACGGAGACGGCTCCGGGTCTCTGTTCCGCCATGCCGAGGCCACCGTTACGTACGCGCCGAACGCTGCGCCGGTCCTGGATCCCATCGATCCGGTCTTTCTGCCGCGAAACGACTACGCGCTGGCGTTCGACGGCCAGGATGATTTTGTCGATTTTGGTAACAAGAGCACGCTGCACGTCTCGAAGGGCGATTTCACAGTAGAGGCCTGGGTAAGGTTTGATTCGCTCGATGGGGTCATGACCATAATCGACAAGGCCGACAACACGAACGAAAACGGCTGGCGGGTTGTCAAGGGGAGCAACGACAAGGTGTGGTTCATAGTCGGGAGCAGTGAGCAAGGGAATCCCGACGGGGATCACACCGTTCAGAGCGCCAACACGGTCCATGTCGGTCCTTGGTATCACGTGGTAGCCAGAAGAAGCACGTCCAAAGGCATCAGCATATCGGTAAACGGACTCACTGCATCGAAAGAGACGACGACACTCAACGACAAGCACAGTGAGCGCCTCTTGGTTGGCAAGGGCCGGAAAGACTCACCATTTCGGGGGCAGATACGCCAAGTCCGGTTGTGGAAGAAGGCCCTCAGCGAATATCAGCTCGCGGCCTGGGCTACTCAGGAACTGACGGGTCGCGAGTCCGGGTTGGTCGGCTATTGGCGGTTCGACGAAGGCACCGGGATCACGGTAAAAGACCTGTCGCGGGATGCGGACGGCAACCCCAACGGCAACGACGGTACGCTCGGCGGCGGCAACGCGGATGCGCGGCCGACGTGGGTCGCTCAGGGGCCGGCCTCCGTCACCGTCGACCTGCACAACGGCATTTTCGGCGGCACCCACACGCTGGCGGTCGGGCTGGACGACGCCACAGCGGCCGCCGTTGTTGTCCAGCCGGACGGGAAGATAGTTGTGGGTGGCACGTCGCTCCACGAAACCGGCCGCAACGTGTTTACTCTCGTCCGATACCTTGATGACGGACGGCTCGACCCATCGTTCGGCAACGGCGGTGTCGTTACAACAGCGATTGGAAATCGAGCCATTTTGAAAGACCTGGTCATTCAGCCGGACAATAAGCTCGTCGCGGTTGGTGTCACTGGAGACGGACAGGATTTCGCTCTCGCACGCTACGATGGGAATGGCGGCTTGGATTCTTCGTTCGGGAAAGATGGCCTGGCAACATTCGACATAGGCACAAATAGAGCGGACATAGCGCGGGCAGCCGCAATTCAGCCCACTGCCCAGGGGAGCGACTTCAACATTATTGTCGTGGGACAATCCTTCGACACGACGGGCACGGACGATTTTGCGGTTCTTCGCGTCAAGAAGGATGGCGCCCTGGACGAATCCTTTGGTTCCGGAGGAGAGATTCGTATCAACTTCAGTGGCGCGGGCAAACAGGATACCGCCACATCGGTAGCGATCGATGATCAACGACGAATTGTGGTTGCGGGCTACACTGATGCTGGCTCGGTAAGCGGTCTGAACTTTGCTGTGGCGAGACTCACGGCCGATGGCACGCTCGACAACGATTTCAGCTCAGATGGGAAATTAACCCAATCCTTTGAGGGGAACGACAAAGCGTTCAGCGTGGCGATCCAGGCTGACGGGAAAATCATTGTCGCCGGTGGTGCAAAACTGGACGAGAGCGATGGATGGTTCGCGTTGGCGCGCTACCAAGAAGACGGTGCACTCGATCGAGGATTTGGAAGCAGCGGACTTGTTACGACTGAGGTGAGCGCTAGCGGTGCAGACTTCATCACGGACGTCGTTGTTCAGCCGGACGGGGGGATACTGACCGCGGGTTACTCGTCTGATGCGAACGGTAGCGTCGTTGTGCGTTACTTGGAGGGCGGAACCAAGGATCAGAGTTTTGGGACGGCTGGGCTGGTCGCGCTTCCGTTCCGGGGAACGAAATCCGCTCCGGAAGTGTACCTCGCCCGCCAGCCTGACGGTCGGCTCGTTTTGGCGACCGGTGCGTTGAACGATCGACTCCGGCTCGATTTGGCTATCGCCCGCCTCACCGCCGACGGGCGTCTGGACACGTCTGGCGATCCGTTCTTCACGGCCACCAGTTCGAACGCGGATGTGCGCGTCCATGTCGAGGGCGGTCAGCTCACGGTGACGCCCAAGGGCAACTTCACCGGCACGGCGGAGATCACCGTCACGGCACACGACGGGCCGTTCTTCGCCGGGGACAGCCGCGGGCGCAGCGATACGCAAGTCTTCACCGTCTACGTGGGGCGCAGCGACGACGGCACGGGCTCGGCCGCTCCGGCGGGAGCGATTCACGGCAGTGTGTTCAACGATCTGGATCAAGACGGACGGCTCGATGTCGACGAACCCGTCCGGGAAGGGATAACGGTCTTCCTGGATCTTTCCGGCGATGGGAAACTGGGCAACGATGCGAACGGCAAGCCGGAACCGTGGACGGTCACGGATGCCAGCGGCTACTACCGGTTCGATCTGGCCGCGCTCGCTCTCCTGGCAGGATCGTACACGGTTCTGGAGGTCACGCCTGCCCATTCGCTGGCCACCGGCCCGGTGCTCGATTATTTCAGCGGCTTCGAAGAGCCGCTGGACATGTCGCTGTGGTCGTCGACATCAACGGAAGCTGGGGCCTCTGCTCATCCACCCCGGATCTCGACCACGCCCGTGGGCGACCGGCGTTTCCTCGGTGAGTTCGGCAACGACCGGGTCAAACTGAATCTCGACGACCTGCTGCCGGACGGCGTCTGCACGCAGGAGACCAAATGCCAGGTGGACGTGTCTTTCGAGCTGTTTGTCATCAGCAGTTGGGACGGGAACTCGAGCGAAAACGGACCAGACAAGTTTGAGCTTAAGATCGGGGGCAAGCAAACGGTTCTGACAACGTTCTCCAATATTGACTCCACGCTCAAGAGCCCTACGGGCGAGACCTACCGGGCAGTTAACCAGGCCTACCCAAAAGGTTGGCAGGCAGGGAATGCGCCGAGTCTTCCGCCGCGGACCGGTGCGAGCGAAGTCGGCACGTTGGGTTACAACCACCCGGACGTCGTACCTCCCGATGGGCTGTCGTTCGACGCGGTGTACCGTATCTCTCGATCGATCACCCATAGCGGGGACGGGCTGACCGTCGAGTTCGCCGCGCTGGGGCTGGAAACATTTCCGAATGAGACCTGGGGGATCAACAATTTGCGTGTGGTGGTGACGGGCGGCTCTGCGGGAGCCGCTGGCACACACGTGGTCAATACCGGTAGTGTTGTGGGGGGCGTGAATTTTGGCATCTTCCAGGTGATAGACGCAGGGGCGGACGCCCTGATCGACGAGGGCGGGACGTTCTCCGCAACCGGGCGGTTCAATAAGCCGGACAGCAATAGTTGGGCGGTGACAGTGGACTACGGCGATGGCACGGCCGCCGCAACTTTGACACCCGATGAGAACGGGCGCCTGAGCCTCAGCCACCGTTACGCAGACGAGGGGAGCTATACCGTCACTGTGACGGCTACAAGCGGCGCGGGGGCTGCGAGGAGGAGCTTTACCGACACCGCGACGGTGACGGTGCGCAACGTGGTTCCACGAGACGTCTCTGCTGGCGGGCCTTACCTCGTCGGGGAGGGCGGGAAGGTGACGCTGAAGGCGTCTGCCGTTTTTGCGGAGGGCACGGATGACGCCAACGACGCTACCTACACCTGGCTGGCGGATCGCAATGGAGATGCCGGTCAGCCGGGAGGCGACGGCTTCGAGACGCAGATCGCTGCCGGATCAGCGGCGAACTTAACCGTTTCGTGGGATGCGCTAAAGGCTGCCGGAATCGGTGATGGGCCGGCCGAGTTCCAGATCGTCGTGCAGGTCGATGACGGCGACGGACAACGGGTGGTGTCCTCGCCCGTGACGCTCGCCGTCACCGACGCGGCACCGACGGTGTCGCTGAGCGTGGCCGATTCGAACGATGCGGGCACCGATATCACCGAAGGGGAAACCGTCACGCTTTCGATCGCTCCGCCGGTCGACCCCGGCGAAGATACGGCCACCGAGTACGTCGTCGATTGGGGCGACGGGACGAGCGAAACGGTGCCGCCCGCGCAGGATGCCAGCGGTGCGATCGTCACCACAGCGCTGACGCACATCTATGCCGACGGGAACGGCGGCGGGACCCAGTACACGATCACCGTGGCCGTGAAAGACGAAGATGGCACGCACGGAGCGGCTGGTACGAAGGTGGTGACAGTTCGGAACGTCGCTCCGAACTCCTTAATACTGAGTTCCGTCCACGCCATCAAGGAAGGGGACATGGTGCAGCTTTCGGGCGCCTTCGCCGATCCCGGTTCGCTCGACACCCAGCTTGTCTCGATCGACTGGGGGGACGACAGCGATCCGGACGGCGACGGCACAGACGGCGAGACTTTGCTGTTACTTGGGGGCGAACGCAACTTTACTGCCACGCACACCTACGCCGACGACGCAGACGACCGATACACGCTCACTGTGACCGTACGGGACAAGGACGGCGGGGAGGCGACCACCACAGTGCCCGTGTCCGTATCGAACGTCGCGCCGGAGGTTGACCCCGACACTTTGGCCATAACCGGTGATTTGGTGGAAGGCTCCACGGTTACGTTTTCCGCGTCGGCCAGCGACCCGGCCGGAGATGGCGACACAGTCACACTGCAGTGGGACTTCGACTACGACGGCGCGGTGTTTGACGTGGACGCGACCGGTGAACGTGTATCGCATCGCTACAGGGACAATGGATCATTTACGGTGGCGGTGAGGGCCACCGACGAAGACGGGGGCGTATCGAAGATCGTTACCACGATGGTGGAGATTGCCAATGTCGCCCCCGTGGCGAGGATCGACGACGACGACGCTCAGGACGGAACCATCGATCCTCCGACGGTCGTGCCCGAGGGGACGCCCGTACGCCTGAGGGCGGCCGATCCCACCGATCCGGCCGGGCCGAGCGACACGATCTCGTACCGGTGGTTGGTAGAGGCGAGCAACGGCCAGACGATCTTGCCGGGCACCTCAGAGAGCTTCGAGTTCACTCCGCGCGATGACGGAATCTACTTGGTGAGCCTAGAGGTCTCGGACGAAGACGACGGTACGACACGCGTGGGGCCCGTGGCGATCGTGGTCCAGAACGCTCCGCCGACCAACTTGTCACTATGCTGCTCGACGGTCAAGGAAGGCGAACCTCTGACCCTCACCGCTTCGTTCGAAGACGCCGGTTCGAACGACAGCTTCCGAGGGTTTGTGGAGTTCGACGATGGTTCGACCGGTCCGATCGCCTTGGGTCCGCAAGAGCAGCAAGAGGTGAGGATCGACGCTGACGGAGGCACGTTCACCCTGGCATTCGGCGGCCAAAGCACCGGCGATCTGGCGTACAACGTGTCGGCGGCAGACTTGGAGGCGGCCTTGGGGTCGCTGTCTTCGATCGGCTCGGGCAACGTCTCTGTGAGTCGGAGCGAGACGGGGGGCTACGTGGTGACGTTCCAGAACCGCTTGGCGCATCGCGACGTCGCAACGCTTCAGGTGGATGGATCCAAGCTCACCAAGGGGAACGGTCCCGGCAACGCTACCGTCAAAACGCTCCAGCAAGGCGGTAGCCGACTTACCCACATCTACACCGACAGTCGGGGCAACGATGAGATCCAGACGGTAACGATCGACGCGGACGGCGGCACATTCACGCTGGCCTTTGCGGGCCGGATCACATCGGATCTGCCGTTCGACGCCTCGGCGGCGGCCGTGCAATCGGCCCTGGAGGCACTGAGCACCATCGGTAAGGGAAATGTGCAGGTAGAGCGTACGCAGCAGGGCGACGGCACGACTTTGTATGCGGTGACCTTCCAGGGGCGGTTCACGCGGCAGGATGTGCCGAGTTTGGGCGTGGATGGTTCTTCGCTGACTAAAGGCTCAGCCGCAGGCACGGCGGAGGTCAGCGAGCTGCGGCCAGGCGGCACCTACCTGGCACGGCTGACTATCGTCGACGACGATGGCGGCACCGCCACAACCAGCGACGTGATAAGAGTGCTGAACGTGGCTCCGACCGCAGAAGCGGGGGGGCCGTACTTCCTGGACCTGCCCAAGGGGGCCTCGGGAAGTGTGGTGCTCGATGGCACACGATCGTTCGACCCGGGCATGGGGCCGTTGACTTACCTGTGGGACCTGGACGGCGACGGACTTTTCGGCGAAACGGGAGCTGATGCTCAGCGCGGCGACGAAACAGGCGCGAAGCCCGTGTTCCGCGCCGACAGCCCGGGAGTCTTCACTGTGGCGCTGAAGGTTCGGGACGTGAATGGAGCTTTGTCCGCTGAGGCAGACACGGCCACAGTGACGGTGAACCCACTGAAACTCTCGCTTGCTTCCGACGTGACCACCTTGCACGAATCCCGTGGATTCGGCGACGGGAACCTCACTTTGAGCCGCAATGCCCTTGATTTGAGCAGCCCGCTGACGGTTGCGATAGACGCCACGAGTCCTGGCGTGGTGCCGGGCGGGGTTGTGACAATTCCCGCGGGAAGGAGGCAGGTCACGTTCCCGGTTGGAGCAGAGGATAGCAGGGTAAACAGATCGCCGAGAAAGGTCACTTTCACGGCGTCGGCCACAGGCTTTGAAGACGCCACCGTCAGCCTGGATTTCGAGGATGACGACACGGCCGGAATTACGGTGTTCCCTGCCGCGGTCGAGTTGTCGCAGAGTTCGATAGCGACGCTGGCGGTTCGTCTCAACAGCGAACCTGCCGCGGACGTGACGGTTTTCGTCAGCTTGTCCGATCTGACAGGGGTCACAATCAGCCCCAGTTCGGTCACATTCACCCCAGACAACTGGGATCAACCGCAGAAGTTGACCTTTGAGGCGTCACTGAAAGCGCAGCCCGGTCGCAGACAGTTGACTTTCACCGCGCAGAGTAAAGACACCGATTACTCCTCGCTGCAGATTCCGCCGTTGGATCTGTCCATCGTTCCGGCTCAGGCAATCTTCATCCACGATCCTGGCGAGGAGCTACCCCTCGAGGGTGTGGTACTGCCGGAACTGAACCAGGTGTCCCCTGAGGACGACGTTACAGCCACGTTCACGGTTGGCAAGGGCACACTGTCGTTTGTTCTGGTGACCGGTGGTGACAGTGGAGGGACCGGCGGTGGAACGGCGTCCTGCGCAGTCGAAGATCAAGGCAGCACAGTGACGTGCACGGGTACCACGGGATCGCTGCAGGATCTGCTCGATGCCGGTGCGCTCAACTACAAAGGGCCTGACAAAGTAACCGCTCCCCTGCAAGACAGCCTCACAGTAACGGTGGCTGCCGCCAGCGGAGCTTCCGCGTCAGCGGGCTACAGTCTGATCGGGCCGGATAGATACGACTTGGGCGATTCGAACGACCGCCGCAGGAACGCTACGGACTTGAGGTCTCCTCGCTCCAGGAGAGTGACTCGCCTCGTCGGGCAGAGGTCGGACCGCGATTTCTATAAGCTGAGGGCTTCCCTAAGCGGAGTGCTGACAGTCGAAGTCGCCCCGTTAACCGACCAGGTCCCGGTGCACATTCTCGTTGACCAGATCAAGAAGGGCGACAAGAACAACGGTGCCCTGAAGCCAGGCTGGGACAAGCGCGGTCGCGGCCGCGTGGACCTGAAAGCCAAGAAGGGGGACGCTTTCCTTATCTTGGTGTTGGTCAGGTCTCCGCATCCGGTCCTCTATGATCTGCGGATTACCAACATGGTCCAGCTCGAAGGGTCGGCAATAAAGGTGGTGGGTACCGGCGCTGCGGACAATGTTCGGGGGGAAGACAACGGAAGTGGGTTCGTTCTAACGGCAAGGGGAACGCGTTATGCGTCGGATCTCCTCTCTAAACTTGCGGGCGTTGACGGGTTTGACCAGATCACCGTGGATCTCAGTAAGGGCAATGATTCTGCAGACTTCAGCGCAGTCGATATACCTGTGACCCTGTTGGGCGGTCCCGGGAACGATTCGCTCGTCGGTGGTTCAGGAGACGACATGCTCGAAGGAGGGCAAGGTGACGACAGGCTAAAGGGTGGACCAGGATTGGACCGGTACAAATTCACACAGAGGACCAAGGACACCGGTCTTGGGCAAGACGATGTGAACGACACGGCTGGGGGAGGCATACTGGACCTGTCCGGCTTGAAGGGGCCTGCGACGGTTAGGCTGCACACGGGGTCCGCGTCGTTACCTGCTATGGCCGGTATACGGATCGTCGGTATTGACCACGTCGTCGGAACGGCCTTCAGTGACCGCATCATCGGTAACCGGAATGGCAACATTCTTATCGGACTGGACGGAAACGATATCCTGAACGGTTTGGCTGGCCGTGACATCCTGGTAGGGGGCAAAGGCAAGGACAGGGTCTTTGGCGGGGGCGGCGAAGACATTCTGACCGGAGGAACGGTTCGGTTCAAGGATGCGGAGACAGACCTCGCATTGGCGGCCATCCTGAAGGAGTGGGAGTCGGGCCGGTCGTATAAACAACGCCGAAGCAACATTGCTAACAGTGCAGTGGATGGCGTGACGCCTGGAGACGATAGAGAGAACGGAAAGTTTTTCCTCATCGGTTATGACGAGCTGACGCGTACGGTGTTCAGGGACAATACGGGAGACATTCTGCGGGGTGGGAGGGACAAGGACTGGGTGTTGAAGTCGAGCTCGGACAAAGACAATGCTCGTAACAACCTGCCGGAGGAGATCGAGGACATTGGATGATTCATGACGTGGGACGGGAACCCCTAGCCCATTAGTACGATCGTTGGCTGTCGCGGAGCAGGCGGCGATCTGTCGAGCGCTACGTTAGAGGTACCGGACTCGGGACTGCAGTGGCGCCCGGGCTGTTCCTGAGCACTCCGTGGCAAGCTGGACAGGGGGGAGGATGCCGGGGGGATCCATCCACAGTAGGTGAATGGGAGACCGCCGCACGGATGATTCCGTGGGGCTCGGGCTGGGCAATCATCAAGAGTTCCGCGGCTGAAGTCCACCAGTCGGCTGTAGGGAGGAATAGACAAACACAGAGCCCACGGAGTTCCTTGCTAATCTGTCTGTGCTCTAGGTGCCTCTGTGGTGAGTCCTTATGCTGAGCAATCAGCCTGGCCCAGTGGTCGCGCTGTCGGGGGGCCCGGAGCCAGCCGCGTGCGCGAAGGCGCATTCCTCGCTGGCCGGGGCTACTCCGCGGGGCGAGCCGCAGGCTCGCCGAGGCCGCGGCGTCTCCCCCAGCCGCGGCCGCTCGCAAAGGCAAGCAATGCGGCTCCCGCCCGGGCGCTCGGGGCCGCTTCGGCCCGGACGGGCGGAAGCGGCGAGAGAGAGCGCGCCCCATTGCCCTCCGGGCGAGGGGCGGGCTTTTTTGCGCTCGGCCGGGGTCATTTCTGCGAGCGCCTCCTTGGCGCCAGCGCTTTGGGGCGGACCCGGGGCCGGGTCGCGCTACCAGTGCGCCGTCGCGCCGGCGACGGCGCAGTGGTACCCCCGCCGCGCCGCGGCGGGGAGGACGGCTCGGGGACGTGCGCCCGGACCCATCCGCGTGCGGAGGCGCTCGTTCCTCGCCAGCGTGGGCTACTCCGCGGGGCGAGCCGCAGGCTCGCCGAGGCCGCGGCGTCTCCCCCAGCCGCGGCCGCTCGCAAAGGCAAGCAATGCGGCTCCCGCCCGGGCGCTCGG
>JALSID010000340.1 GCA_026981825.1 Planctomycetota bacterium | reverse complement strand
CGGCGAGGGGGGGCGCGCGCCATTGCCCATACCGCCATGGGTGGGGTGTTTTGCGCTCGGCCAGGGTCTGATTTCTGCGAGCGCTTCCTTGGTCCCCATAGCCTTGGGGCGGATCCGAGGCCGGGTCGCGCTACCAGTGCTCCGCCGTCGCAGCGGCGGAGGTCCGGTCCCGCCGGGCGGCGCGCGACGGCCAGCGCACAGCCTGTCTATGCCGTGGTCAAGAAAACGATCTACCGCGCGCCGTACGATCCCGTCACTGCAGCCCGCTTGTCGCGCCACGCCACGGTAGCTCGAGCTCGCCAAACACCCGAACAGGATTCGCGATCGAAGCCATCGGGGCCGATCCGTGGAAAGCCGCGCCCATTGCCGGATGGTCCCCCGTTCGGTTGATGGCAAGCGACTCCATCGCTTCTGTAGGCGATGAAGCCGGCTCCCGGATTTCATCGGGGTTCCTCGCTGTTCCTATTTCTGATCCTTCGGTCCTGGCGACCCCCGGGAGGAACCCACTCGTCGCTCCGGTTGCGGGTGCGCACACTCGGTGAAAACAAGTTTGGGGGTGACGAGAAAGGGAACCGCATCCGGCCGCCGTCATCCATCTCACTGGCCTCGCCACCACGCCGTTCGTCCACGGCGACCTGCGGGTGACCTACTGCGGCCAGCTGCTAGGTGGTGGTGTGAGAGATCGATCGGTGCTATCTCTCTAGGGGCGTTCCGTCCAGCGTGCAGCGTATCATTTTCACGTTGGCAGATGGATCTATTTGGAACCGTATTCGCCTGAACTGGCAGTTCACGAACGTGACGTTGACACCCGCTTGGATGACCACGGTACGAGGCGTCTCGTCGGCGCTCTCCACGGTGCAGTCTCGGAAGGTGTAGTCCGGTTGCATGGTGGGATCTTTTCCGGACATGCGGATCTCTTTCAACGCGAGCGGACGTTCGGGCCCCGGTTTGCGATACGCCAGGCGCATTGCCACTGGGGCGGTCGCACGCACGAGGCATCGTTCGAAGAGATGTTTGCCTCCTATGATCATAATCTCGGCGCCTTGGCTTCCGGTAATGACGCAGTCGACGAAACGGGTCTCCGTAAGAAAGTCGTTCGCGACCGCGGTCTCGCTGGCACGGAATTGCGCTCTCTCCACCGTGAACGAACACGCACCGTGCGGGCTGATCGCGTTGTCGAAACATTCGGAAGCCGTGACGTTGATTAGTCGAATGTTCTGAGCATCTCCGTGAAAGTTGAAGCCGTCGTTAAGGACGTGACGTACGTGCAAATTGCGGATCGTGATGTCGTGGGTATGTCCGTCGGTGTACACACCTTGAGTGCGCACAGACCATTCGAGATTAGCCAGAGAGCCTTTAACGTACAGCCAGCCGGAACGGCGATCAATCGGCTCCCAAGCGAACTGTCCGTCGGACAGATCGCTGGGTCTCGGGTACTGTGCGATGAGCGCCTGCCGCACGGCGTCCCAGCCGCGGCGGCCGGCCCGTGCCGCCTGAATCGTGTACTTCGTCCTGCCCATGGTGACGGCTCGGCCGTTGACGACCAGCAGATGCCGCTCCTGCGGTGTTCGGCGCAGACTGATCCGGTAGAGGCGATCGCCCACCTTCTCCCACTTCGCCGGGTCCGATGGTAGCCTGTCCGCACCACTAATGATGCAATTGTGCCCCTCGATCGTGATCCCTTTCTTGTCCCTCAGGGTGATCATCTCGCGGTACACTGTTCGCTCCGGTAACAGGTGGATAGTGTCCCCCTCTTTGGCCAGTTGCACCGCTCGCCGAATCGATCGCACGGGCGCCTGACGTGTACCCGGGTTGCGATCGTCTCCAAACTGGTGCTGGACAAAGATCTCCCTTGCGTCCAGGCTACCGGCAGCGGTGGTGACCACCGCGGCAACGAGCACGCTGAGCCTGACCTGCCAGAAAGCCCGTATCAGCTCGGTCATTCGGCCAGATCCTCACCTTGCGTAATCGGGTAACCCAAAAAGTCTTCGCTACCGGAGCGTGCAGTGATCAACGTTCGGGACGTCTTGTCCCAGCTTCGATGGTAGACACCAGATTCTGGATGTAGAACAGGTCTCCTCGCCAAACGCCGGGGACGTCGAGATATCGCTCCAGTTCCTCGCGGGGCTCCTTGAGCGCGAACGCTTTCGCATTGAACAGTGAGACGTAGTCGTAAAAGTGCGCGGTTGCTCCTTCGGCGAACCGTGTTCGGGTGATTACCCGGCTGGGCTCATCGGCTTCCGAAAGGAACCACAGGGGGGCGAGCTCATTGTACGCCGTCACGTGCCTGGCGACCAGCTCTCGTGCGTGGTCGTGGAGATAGTCACCGAACTCCGGCACAAGGTAAAGGAACCCGCCCGCTTCGGTTGTCGGAAGCTCCCGGGGATCCATCGCCAACAGTTCCACACGCTGTCTACGTGCGATTTCGAGCCACTGCACGACGTTTTGCGAGGGACGTCGGCCTGCCAGTCTCTCTAGCCCGATGTAGCCGATGTATCCGGCAACGTAACAGTTAAGTACATGGGCCATATCACCGACGACTTCCGGAGGAGGCGGCGGACCGATTCGACTGCGGAGACGCTCAAGTATCACCTCCGCGCCACCAAACTCTTTGGCGTACGCCCAGCATGCGTAGATGTTGAACGGATTGAACGACCAGGCTTTCCACCGGCCTCCGACGCGCCGCGATGGCTTCTGCGGAGCGGGACGCCGACCTCTCCCTGCGTAAAAGTCTCGCATTGGTGGCGGGATCGGAAATATCTCGCGTGGGGCTCCTTTCCAGCCCATATGGGTATACCGGAAGGGAGGATACTCCTCCCATTCGCGTTGAATGTATTCCTTGAGAGGATTGCGTAGCGTTGGGGGCACGTGCTGCAGAGCGCGTAGGAGGGTGTAGATGGTGTCGGCCGGGTTATGCCAGTAGACGTGCATGTTCGCGCCCCGCAGGTCGCGCATCGCCTGGAAGTAGTGCTCCGTCGGAGTGGCAAGGACCGGCCGAAGGTGACCGGCTTGAAGCATCTTTCGTATTTCCTCGGCCAGCAGTTCCTCTGCCGACCTGACCGTGGGTAGCTTCCCGACGTCCGCCGGTTCCGTAGCAGTCGGCTGGGGCTTCTCGGTGCGCGATTGCTGAGCTGACCGCCGGGGCGGGCTGTCGGAGCTGTCCGGAGGGCCCGTGGCCGTATCCGTCGGACCGTAACAGATCACCGAGTTACTCCGGTGGAAGTAGATCCTGCCGTCTAGGGGCACCGGTGGGTTTTGGTAGCCATGCGTTCCGTACCCTTTTGGGGGAGCGTTGCCGTACTTCCAGTCTTCCCAGCCCTTGGCATAACCGGGAAAAGCGCGTTGTAACGTGCAGAAATCCCACGTCGTTAGAGATCCTCTCCCCTGGACAAAGAGACCACCGCCGTCGTCGCCTCCCCCGCCCCGGTTGTAAGCGATGATCCTCTCGCCGATCATGGCGTAGGCGTCGAATTCGTCGCACGATTCTAACGCCATCCGCGGGCCCACGAAGGGCTTTAACTTGGCGGTACCCATCTTCCAGGCGGCGATCCTCCCCTTGAGGTAATCCCTGCCGTAAGCCCAGATAGCACTGGTATAAACCAAACCTTCTGGACCAACCACGGGGGGATAGCGGTTGCCGCTCGAGTTGCCCCACCAGAGAACCGGTGCCACCTCCACCGGTTTACCGGTAGCACGGTCCAGAACGTGAAGTGTCTGGCGGTGCGGGTGCTCCCTCAGATACCGCGCAATTCGCTCCGCGTCGATCCAGCCTTCGGAGTCCACCGGGCCAATCAGTTCGAGGTGCCTCGTCCCCGGAGGAAACACCTCCGCTTGGTCCAGCCGGAACAGCGGCGGCCCACCCTGGCCTTTGCCAAAGTTGTTCGTCCCTGGAACGAGGAGACGGTCGCCGTTGACGACGGGCCACCACGAGATAAAGCCAGCCCCGGGTAGCTGGGGACTTCGCCAGAGAAGCTTGCCGTCCGCAGCACGCAACGCATAGACGTAGTTGTGCTTATCCGCGAAATACACCGTGCCGGAATCGTACGCTGCGGAAAAGGAAATGGGGCCGGAGGCGCGGTAGTACCAGAGCAGCTTGCCGCTCTTAGCGTCGAACGCGTAGAAGTATCCGTCGCGATTGCCGATCAGTACCCTGCCTTCTACGACGACGGGGTTCGTGTCGAAAGCAGCTCCGGCTCGTAGCGTCCGCCAGATGCGCCTGCCCGTGGCAGCTTCGACAGCGTGAACCGTCTTGTCCGTGCACCCGAAATAAACGACGCCGTCCACAACTGTGGGGGAATGGTCGATTGGCATTTCCGTCCTGTAGTACCATAACTCCTCCCCGTTGAGCGGATCCAATGCATAGAGACCGCGAGCCGTGGAGACCAGCACCAGGGCCGGCCAGTTCGGGCCCGCCGCCACGGTGATGATCTGAACCTTGTTCGGGATGTAGGGACCAATCTTCCTACACCACAGGGGCTTCAGCCGAGCGGCCACTTGGTCCTCCGGCGCCCAGGAACTTCGCTGCGGGTCATGTCCAGGCATAGGCCAGTCCGCATGGGCCGCCCCACCGAGCACCATTGCCAGCAAGGCCGCGGCGACGATCTCACGCGTTGTGCACAGTGACATTGCTTCAATCCGGTCGGTTTAACCAGTACTGCCGATGCCAACCAGAGATCCCTCCCTATAGGAACACCGAGGCTACAGGCTGAGTTTCGCGACGTACGTCCTGGTTGGGCAAGCGTGCTGACGCTGTTCATCTACTGTGGTGCTGCGAATGGTTTCGGTGTTCCCGATGGGCAGCGTCATTAGTCCAATCCCACGGCAGTTCACCCTGGACGCCGCTCCCCTGAAGCGGGTGAACGCCTGAGCTGCGGGTCCGGCTGTCCTCGGGAAAGTTGCGATTGGTGGGCTTCGCCGAAAGACGTGCGGATAACTCCCCCGCACCGCTACGCACACGGGAACCGGCGCTCCATCCCCTGCAGGGAGGCCACAGGGTGTTCTCGCTTGACCAAGCCCCCAATGACAAAACGACGGGCTTGCCGGGCTGTCCGCACCAACGGGCCAATCACACGTTCGTGAATTGCGGCCGTGAGGGAGTTGGACCGCGGCGCTATGGCGGCCGCAAGGAGAGCCGATCGCTACGGACCGGCAAGCAGATCCGCTTCGGTCAGGATCTCGAAGCCCTTCCCCTTCAGCACATCCACCGCCGTCTCGTGGTCGTCGACATGCAGAACAATCGCCGCTCGACCGTACGGATGCACAATCAGCGGGTACGCGTAGTGGATGTTGATCTCCGCCTGAAGTAACGCCGTGCAAATGTCACCCAGCGGCTGCTGCGTCCGCGGTAAAGCAACCGCCACCAGGTCACTCTCCGCCACCGGGTAGCCCGCCCGATCCAGGATCTCGCGACCCTGCTCCGGGTGACTCAGCACCAGGCGCACGATCGCACAGTCCACCGAGTCCACAATGCTCAACGCCACAATGCGTACCTTCGAACCCTCGAATCGGCGGACAAGATCGTGCAACTGGCCTACGCGATTCTCCAGAAACACCGAGTACTGCCGAATGCTGGGCCAGTCACGACCACGTGACGTCTTCAGCGGTGTCCCCGATTCTGTTCCGTAGCTCATCCAACTTCCTCACGGCAACGCGGCAGAGGTGGTCCTGCTTCAAGAGAAATTCTATTGACTAACCTACCGATGACGACATGCCCGTGGCCGCCACCCAGCCACAAGAGCCGTACGGGCCGCACCTGCGGACCAATCCGCCACAACCGGGGAAAACCGCGAACAGAGGCGGTTGGTCCGCCGCAATCCCAAGCACCACCGGCGGCCTCGAAACCAACGCTCACCGATCCGCAATGCCCCACGCGAATCCCAGCTCACCGCGATCGCGATCGGTTGGTGCCCAAAGCTGCTCAGTCTACTCCACGAGACCCGGCCGGGAAGCGTCCTGTTCCGAAAACGCGCACGGCGCGTCCAAAGCGATTCATCCTCTGCCCTCGACAGCCCGCCACGCCTGCTGCCCAAGCTGAGCTGCCCCCGCCGCTGCTTTCCCGCCCCCCGCGTCGCCGTCCACTGAGCGGGCCGCAACTGGCCGCACGCGTCGGCCCCGTAGCCTTATTCCCCCTTAGCCACGCTTCGCTCCGCAGCCACAACGGTGTTGTGCAGCAGCATCGCCACCGTCATCGGGCCCACTCCACCCGGTACGGGGGTGATCGCCGCGGCGATCTCCGAGACCGAGGGAAAGTCGACATCCCCAACGAGCTGCCCATCCACCCGGTTGATGCCCACATCGATCACCACGCTGCCGGGTTGCACCATGTCGCGCGTCACCAGCTTCGGACGTCCCACGGCCGCCACGAGGATGTCTGCCGTGCGCGTGATCGCCCCCAGGTTCGCGGTTCGGCTATGGCAGATCGTGACGGTCGCGTCCGCATACTTGCCTCGCTGCAGCAACAGAAGCCCCAGTGGTTTCCCCACAAGGTTACTGCGGCCAACGATCACCACGTGCTTGCCCGAGGTGGGGATCTCGTAGTGCTCTAGGATCCGCTGGATACCCAGCGGCGTGCAGGGGACGAAACGGGGCCGTCCGCTTGCCAGCAGCCCATAGTTTTCGGGATGAAACCCGTCCACGTCCTTCTTCGGAGCAATCCGTTCGATGACGTGCCGCGTGTCGATGTGATCGGGCAACGGGAGCTGCACCAGAATCCCGTGTACCTCTGGTTCCGCATTCAATTCGTCGATCACATTCAACAGGTTCTCCTCGGGGGTGGCGCTGGGAAGCTCGAAGAGCCAGCTCCTGATCCCAACCTTCTCGCACGCACGCCGCTTGTTGCGCACGTACACGATGCTGGCCGGGTCTTCGCCGACCAGGATCGCGGCCAGCCCCGGCTGAACTCCGCGCGACTCGCGGAGAGCATCCACTCGGCGCTTTACGTCCGCACGTACAACTGCGGCCACCTCTTTTCCGTCCAGAATCTTCGCTGCCAATTCTGCTTCCCCACCGGTTAATCCGCTGAGGCGTCGAGCCGAATCGAGTCAGTTTCCGGTCCGGCAGCCTCAGCGCATTTCACCCGACTGTCGTGCCCACTCAATC
Organism: Planctomycetota bacterium; assembly: GCA_026981825.1. Taxonomy (GTDB): domain Bacteria; phylum Planctomycetota; class Planctomycetia; order JALXBF01; family JALXBF01; genus JALSID01. The sequence goes on along the minus strand of JALSID010000340.1, from coordinate 4,941 downwards.
GCTTCCACTATCTGCGGTAACACCTCGGCCGCTTTGCCATAGATGCTGATTGCCGCCATCTCGGAAGCGGCCGTCGGTTCCAGATTGACCTCAACGATGGCTGCCCCATGACGCCTCGCCATGGCGATCAGTCCCGCCGCCGGGTAGACCTGTGCGCTGGTCCCGATCACCAGCATGCAGTCGCTGGCGTTCGCCGCTTCCTCGGCCGCTCTCCAGGCGTCGAGCGGCAGAGCCTCACCGAACCAAACCACTGCCGGGCGAAGAAGCTCGCCGCATTCCGCGCAGCGCGGTGGCCACTCTAGGCGCACCCCCGTCTTGTCGAAGGTTCGACCGCACCCGGTGCATCGGACCTCGCACAGGTTACCGTGCAGTTCGATGACCTTCTTCGAACCGGCCCGCTGATGGAGGCGGTCGACATTCTGCGTGATAAGCACGAAGTTCGGGAACAGCTCTTCCAGGCGAGCCAGGGCGCGGTGGGCCGGATTCGGTTCGGCCCTAAACACCGCCTCGCGACGCAAGTTGTAGAACTCCCAGACCAGCCGCGGGTTCCGCTCGAACGCCTCCGGTGTGGCCACGTCTTCGACTCGGTAGTTCTCCCACAGCCCCCCCGAGCCGCGGAACGTGGGGATGCCGCTCTCGGCCGATACCCCTGCTCCGGTGAACGCAACCGGCCTTCGTGCCCGCGCCAGCAACTCGGTAGCTCGACGAATCTCTTCCCCTGATGCCATCAGCCTCTGCTCCGCCTCCACGCAAGGCTACTTATCATAATCTGCCGGGACGTATGGATCAGGGATTGCGTTTCGGAGCAGCGGGACATGAATCGCGAGGACGCCTGGAAGCTCGTGTGCGAGTACACCAAGAGCGAAAGCCTGCGCAAGCATATGCTGGCGGTCGAAGCGGCCATGCGCGCTTACGCTCGAAAGTTCGGCGAGGACGAGGAGAAATGGGGGATCGTTGGGCTGCTGCACGACTTCGATTACGAACGCTGGCCTAACCCCCCTGATCACCCGCTTAAGGGGGCCGAGATTCTGAAGGAAAAGGGCTATCCGGAGGATGTCATCTACGCGATCAAGTCGCACGCGGACTACATCCAGGACTGCCCCCGCAAGTCCCTAATGGACAAAGCACTATACGCTTGCGACGAACTGGCCGGGTTCATCACGGCCGTGGCCTTGCTCCGCCCCACGGGTATCACCGACCTCACCGCGAAGAGCGTGCTGAAAAAGATGAAGCAGAAGTCGTTTGCCGCGGGAGTCAACCGGGAGGATATCGTCCGGGGGGCCGAGGAGCTGGGCGTTGATCTCAAGGAGCACATCCAGTTTGTTATCGATGCCATGAAGCAGATCGCAGACGTTCTTGGTCTGGAAGGGAAGGTTCGCGCCGGGTCCGAGCAGACCTCGACCGATTCCACCGCTGGCTCGGCGTAAGCGGAGCCGCGCTTGCTCGCGCCCCCATCGTCCGATACTCCTCGCCGCGTCTTCGGGAAGTAGCGGCCGACCGCTAATCGACCGGTCTCTGAACCGGTCTTCACGCGTGCCGCGCGACTCCCCGGCCAATCCGGCCCCGGGTCGATTGCTCACCGGCCGTCGGGCGAGCTTCGCACGCCGCTCGGCTTTGCCCGACGAACCGGGCCTCCGCATGCAACGAACCTGGCCGTGGAGAACCGCCTCAATTGGAATCGGCCTCGGGCTCTGGAGAGCTCCGGAGGAAGGCAATCAGATCGGCGATGTCTCGGGGCGTGAGCTGTTGCTCGAAGCCGGTGGGCATCAGAGACTGGCCGGACGAACGGATCTGTTCAATATCGGATCGCAGCACGGTTTCGGTCGTTCCGTCGGCTTTGCCGATCGTGATCGCCGTGGTGGTTTCTTCCACGATCATCCCGGTCAGAATTCGCCCGTCCGAGAGGGCAAAGGTATAGGAAAGGTATTGCGGGGCAACTTCGGCGTTTGGTGCCAGGATTGCGGTGACAATGTCCCGGGCGTCACGCGAACGTACGGTGTTGAGGTCGGGGCCAATCCGTCCGGGCTTGCCGGGTTGACCATGGCATTTCTCGCAGTTTTCCTGGTAAAGTTTCGCTCCGCGGGTCGGGTCACCGGCCTGAAGCGCCCCGTTGGCGATGTAATCTTCGATCAACTTCTGCCGTTCGCGTTCCGTAGCACGCACGGTTCCCAGAAGACTGCGGGCCAAACTGCGCACCTTCGGATTACGGTGGTTACGGAGCCGGTTGCCCACGTCGGGATCGATGTCAGCCGGTCGGACGGTGCCGCTTTCGATCGCACGGAGCAAGGCGACAGCACCGGCGTCGCGGCTGAGCAGTGCCTCGGCCAGAGAGCGTCGGACGCTAGGAGTAAGTCCGGCCCAGCGGTTGAGCACAGGGGCGTACCAGGTGTCCCGACGCAGGGCGGCGCAACGCTGAATGAACTGCTGCAAGAGGCCAGGGGGCGTCTGAGGCGCGAACAGGTGGGGCAGGGCTTCCGAGAGTACATCGGTGGGGGCATGGGTCAACAAGGAGATGGTGTCCGGGCTGGCTTTTCCCCTCCGGATGGCTGCGGCGGCCCCTTCCACGAGCTCGTTCCACAGCCGGACGGCGGAAGGATCGGCCGTCTCCAGAACTTTTGCCAACGACGAGCCTCTTCGTGCCGCCGCGTCCGCGGCCGCCACGGCGAGAGTGGTACGCCATCCGGTTCCGTTGCGGGTCGCAGCAGTGAACGCTTTCGCGAATTCCCGATAGCGCTTGGCGAGAACGAGCATCTCGGCCAACTGAGCAGCCACGGCCCGTTCCTGGGAGGTCGTGCCCCTGCGGCTCTGCACCAGCGCTGCTAGGACCGCATAGCACATGCTCTTCGGTTCATCCCCCCTGCGTTGCGAATCCAGCCGTTTTGTGGGCGAGCAAGACGATAGGGCTGCCGTACGAATCCAGGCATCGTTGGACGGATCGGTGAGCAGCTCGAGCAGCGCCCGGGCTGCCTGTTCGCAGGGTATTTCGCCCAGGCCGTAGGCGGCGTAGAGACGAACGCGTGGTGCTGGGTCTCGCGCGGCGATCAGGAGCAGCTCGACGGTCTCTGGAGTGTCCAGATGGTGTAGCAGGATCCTGACCGCTTGCTCGCGAACCGCGGGTGAACTGTCCTTCAGGGCTGACTTGAGCAAGGATGTATCGGCCCCCTGCCGGTTGAGTGTCTCCAGCGTCCAGAGTGCCACCGCGCGGGTTTGCGGCCGGCGGGCCTGAGTGGCAAGGGCGCGAAGGTGCGTCAGAGCTGCGGACGAAAGCTTGCTTTTTTCGATCAGGAGTCTCTGGGCGGTGTCTCGCACCCAGCCACGGGGGTGGTCGAGGGCCGCCACGAGCTGAAGCTCGCTTGCTTGGTCCAGACGGACGGGTTGCGGACGCGGGGCGGAACGAGCGCGCACGCGCCAGATACGGCCTCGATCAGAACCGCTCTTCAGGTTCAGGTGTTTCTTCATGAAGTCCGGAATGGAAGCCGGGTGCTCGACGATCTCACGGTACATGTCGCAGATGTACAGAGCACCGTCCGGGCCGTTCGCGAAGTTGACGGGACGGAACCACAGGTCTTTACACGCGAGGAATTCATGCCCCTTTTCGGCCCGTCTGGCGCGGAACGACGCTCCGTGCGGCTCTACCACTTTCCGGTGTACCAGGTTTCCCGCCACGTCCCCCACGAACAAGCAGCCGCGGTAGACTGTTGGGAGTGCGTCTCCTCGGTAGACCGTGATCCCTGTGGCGGACGTGAAGTAGCCGGCAGCCTTGCCGCCGTGTTCGACCGGTCCGGGCACAAGGCCGGCCACACGCAATCGGGTACGGATCACCCGCCATGGTTCTGGGGGGCTTATGCGGTACACGACAGCCGACGCCCCCTCGACGGCAATCGAGTCGATCGTGCGCGTCACACGCAGGTAGGGGTTGCGAGCGAGGTATCCTTCGTCCAGGACGATGAATCGGGCATGGTCCGAATTGTTGCACACAAAGCGGCGTCCGAAGTCATCGACGGTGTGGCCGAATTGTCCCCCTCCCGTGACGCGCTCCAGGACGTCGGGGGGGAGGAAGCGGAGATCGCTGCGGCCCAGCGACAGCCGCAACGGCGCTCGGAACAGCGACCGAGCGTGCAGTTCGGCGCCGTTACCCCCGTTCGCCAGATAGAACCGCCCCTCGATGCTCCAGGTGAGGTTGTTCGCCAGAGCCTGCACGTTTCGGGTCCCAAAGCCGCGTAGCACGACCTGCCGCACCTCCGCTCGGTAATCCCCATCGCGGTCGGCCAGGTAGAGCATCTCAGGGGGAGCAACCACCAGAACCCCGTCCCGCCACGGGTGCACGCTGGTTGGCCAATGGAGCCCCTCGGCGAACACATAGGACGTTTCAAACCGGCCGTCCCCGTCGCGATCCTGAAGGAGGCGGATCCGCCCCATGTCTTCGGGGCGTTCGGCTTCGAACGGGTAATCGTGCATCTCGACGACGTACAAGTTGCCCGCCTGATCGAAGGCGATGTCGATCGGGTCGACCACCTCAGGCTCGGAGGCGACCAGTTCTACCGTGAGCCCGTCGGAGAACTCCATCGCTGCCAGTTCGTCCTCCGGCGTCTTCGGCGGGATTGGCCGGAGCTGACGGGCGAGCTCTTCATCGGTGGGGAGCCGTACGGACTGTTCCTGACCAGAGGCAGGAGCGACGAGAACCAGGTACGAGTACAACAGGAAGACGAGTGTCGACCGAGGCATGGTTTTCCTTGCGGTTGTCGGATCAAACAACGGCTGCGTTTCCGTGCGGTTTGCCAGCAATTTTAACCGTTCGTGGCAGGGGCCCTTTTAAGTGCCGCGGCTGCGGGAGGCGACGGGATGCAAGGATGGCCTCGGCGGTGCTTTTTCCGAGCGACCGCGACCGATTGAGGGGGCATAGCCACGAACCTCACCCCCGAGGGTGACTGGGATCCGTAT
>JALSID010000339.1 GCA_026981825.1 Planctomycetota bacterium | reverse complement strand
CTTTGCCCGAAACATCCCCCACAACCACGGCCAACCTGTTGTCCGGTAGTCGGAGATAATCGAAAAAGTCCCCCCCCACAACGCGAGCCGGCTCGTAATAGCTGGACACAACCACGCCGGGTATGCGGGGGACCTGATCCGGCAGCAAGCTGCTCTGCACTTCCTTCGCGAGTTCCAGCTCTCGTTCCATCCGTTGTTTGGCCAGGATCGATTCGTGCAGACTCGCGTTCTCCACCGCCACCGACGCGACCCGGACCACCGCAGTCAACACCTCCAGGTCTTCGTGGCTGAACCGCTGTCGTGGATTCTCTGTGTGCAGTTCAACCACGCCGAGCACTTCGTTGCGGCTGGAGACGAGCGGCACACACATCAGGCTGCGGATGTGCAGATCGGCAATGGACTGGCTAATATCGAAGCTGGATTCCCCCCGCACATCGGTAGAGAGGATCGATTCCTTCCGGGTGATGACCCGACGGACGACCGTTTGGCTATAGGTGCGCCGCGCAACCTGCCGCTGGTTACGGGTGTACACGGCAACCGGTCGCACGTCTTCGGCCGTGTCCCCGCAAAGGAGGATCAACGCGACATCGGTCTGCGGGAAAATCCTCGGCAGACAATCGACGATGCGATTGAGCGTATCGGAGAGGTTGATGGACGCGCCGAGCGTGTTGAGGATCTCGAGGATAGCGGCCAGCTTCGCCTCAGGCCTGGCCTGCAGCAGGGAGGCTGAGGACTTGCTATCGATCGTGTACACGATCTTCGGCGCAGCTTCTTCGCCCGGCGCCGTTGCCTCCTCGGGGCTACTTTCCCGAAACGTGAACCAAACCACACGCGCAATACTCACCTCGTCCCCGTCGCGCAACGCAACGCGTGTTCGCACCGGTTGCCCGTTCAGAAAGGTCCCGTTGCGGCTGCCCAGATCTTCCAGAAAGTACCGGTCCCCCTCCTGGAGAAGCGCTGCGTGCAACCGGGAAACCTCTCGGCGCGGGATGATCACGTCGCATTCGGGCAGTCGCCCGAAGACGGTGCGCGGCTTGGTCAACAAGACCAGGGGTAGATCCGTCCCCTTCGTCGGTTCTAAATAGGCCATGGCCGGCGCCTTCCAAATGGCGGGCAAAGCAAACGCTCGTGAACCTTCCGCTCCGCTCAGCTCCCCATTTTCCAAAGTGTAACCAGTCGCCGTGTAATCGTTACAAAGGGGTCAGGTCCCGACAATAGCAGCAATCCTCCGTCCCGACGCGGCCTGCCACTCGTTGAGGCGCCCCTACCGTCAACGCTGGCAGACGCATTTCGTTTCCCGGAAACCAGTTCGGCAAAGCCAGTACGGCCGCCCTACACCTGCCGCTTCATGGGGCCCCCAGCATTGGGACACGGTCCGCTCATTGCCCCCGTGGACGGCCCGAGTCCGCCCAATGCCATAACGGATTGCACAGGATCGCGTTACGTGACGTTGCCCCAGGGCCGGTTGCGGAGAACTCAGGCGGTGCGGGTAATGGCACGTGCTTTGCTCAGCAATGCGGCCCAGCAGCCGGTTGAAACTCCTTCAGGGTCGGCATGCGATCAACCTGGGGCTGGGGCCAACGCCTGCTGGATGCGGGCTCGGTGTGACACGGAGGTTTCGATGAGACGACTGTGGGTAGTGCTTCCACTTCTTCTCCTCGCCACTCCACTACGGGCGGAGACCATCCTCTACGACTTTTACGCGGACTGGTGCGGACCATGCCGGGCGATGGCGCCCGTGGTCTCCCGACTCGAAGCCAGAGGTATACCGGTCCGAAAGGTGAACGTGGACCGCCAGCCCGAGCTGGCTCGGCGGTTTCGAATCCAGTACCTGCCAACCTTCGTCGCGGTGGCCGACGGGGTGGAGGTCGCCCGCCACGTCGGGCCCGCTACAGAAAGCGAACTGCTCGCCCTGCTCCGCCAGGCAACCCCTCGGCCGGCCAGCGAGAAACGCTCAGGGACGCCACGAAAGGCTCCTGCGTCTCCCAACAAGCTCCTGAGCTGGAGCGTGCGGATGTACAGGGAACAGGGGGGCGCGCGCTACTATGGCTCGGGCACGATCATCTACTGTGACGGTCACTACGCCCTCGCCCTTACCTGCGCACATCTGTTCTCGTCATCGCGAGGGCTCAGGCAGGGGGTGAAGGTGGAGTGGTTCGGCGAGGAACCACCGGTCGTCTACGAAGGGACACTGGTCGCTCGGGACCGAGCCTCCGACCTGGCCATCGTGCGTTTCCCGGTGGACCGCCAGTTGCCCGTGGCCCGAATTGCCGGTCCGGACCTGAAGTTACGGCCTGGAACACGGCTCTATTCGGTGGGCTGTGATCACGGGTCACGGCCCCGGGTGTACCCCACCTACCTGACCGCGGTCAATCGGTATCAGGGGCCGCCGAATTTTGAAATTGCAGGCGCGCCTCGCCAGGGACGCTCCGGCGGCGGTCTCTTCACCGAAACCGGCGAACTGGTCGGTGTCTGCTCAGCGGCGGATCCGTTCGGCAACCGCGGACTGTTCACAGCACTGGGAGCGGTTCACCACTTGCTCGCCGCAGCCGATCTGGAACACCTCTACCTGCCCAGCCGCCCCGAGCAACCCGCGGAACCCGGTCCGGCCCGACCGCCCATCCAATTCGCGTCCAACGACCGGGGCGCGGTGGAGGAACCCCTTGCCCTGCCCGATCCTGATGAGCTTGGCCTGATCCCTGGCCAGCCCAAGCGGACCGCCGAGGAACCACCCCAACCCGTCGGCTCAGCACTCGCTGCAGCAGCATCGACGAACGAACCTGGAGAAGCAGAGATCGTCTGCGTGATCCGCCCCCTCGGTGGCGTGAATCAGCCAAGCCGCGTCATCGTGCTGAGGCGCGCAACACCGGAACTAGTACGCCTGCTTGAAGAACACGCGAGGAAGGCTGCGACCGGAGTCGCGTCGACGAGCCGCTCCGCGTTCTCGCCGGCCGTGGAGATCGATCGATCCAGCACGTCCTGGAATCGAGGCGCGGTTCGCTGGCGCCCGGCCGCTAACTCCAGCACCCGGCTCTTGTCTCCCGAGTTCTAGGTAGCCCCCCGAGCAATCGCTACCTGCCGCGGCGCGCGGTCCCCGACCGCGCGTCCTTTTTTGCGCCGCTGTTGGGCTGGCCAATACCGCTGCCGGGTCCTATCGCTCACCCGCGCTGCGAACATCCCTGCCCCGCCTACCGTTCCTCGCCCCCAACCCCGGCGTAAAAACTCACAGGTCACCCCAGGGCTGGACTCGAATCAGGTGCCCTGGCGATAAATCCCCCAGAGCGCTCCCCTCCAACAGGCGATGTGGGGGAAGCTCGGCATGCACCGGGAGCGACACCGACGTCCCCCTGTCGCGAATAACAACCGCAGACCAGTCACGAGACAGAAAGAAAAAGGGCCGGACCGGATCGAGGCCGCGCGTCACCTGCAGCAACTCGCTTTCGTTTCCTACCCCCTCAACGAGCCCCCATGCAAGCACGGCGGCCTCGTTCCGCAACCGTCGCACCTGGGATTCGGCTTCGTCCGCAGCAATCGGCAGCAGGACAAACAAACCGACGCCACATTCGGAACATGTCGCCGCCAGCTCTGCCGATGGCACACCAAGCACAAGCAGCTCCAGACCCGAGGAGCGTAGTCCGCGGACCCGATCAAGGTCATCGGTGAATGCCTGCTCGGCACCCGGCTGGATCAGGGCCCCCTTCGGCCGCCAAAGCTGCCCCGTCAGCCAGAGTTCTTCCTTGTCAGCACGCAGGTGGCGGAGGCCGATGCGAAAGCTAACGTCTACCGCAGTCCAACCCGCTGCGTCCACGGAAAAATCCACCCGGTAGAGGAAAGGCGATTCCGGCCTCCAAAAGCATGGCTCAGGTATGAGAAGTCGCCACTCAAACAGACCTTGGCCAACCGCGACGAACTCGGCCGAGGTGTACACTTCGGGCACCGTGCGCTGGTAGGGAGTAAATGGCCCCACCACACGCACAGTTCCGCTCCGGATGTCGTTCTCGATCCTGACGCGAAGATCGCACTCCGTTGCGTACAAGCGGGTGCAATACACGTAGATGCGGTCGAAAAGATCGGGAGGAATTGCCGCGTTCTCCATCGTCGAAGGTTCCTTTTTGGGCAGAGATCGTCCAGCTCCGGACTCGCATCCACCACCTACCGGACTCACATTCCGGTCCCTGTCCTCCCCCCGCTCATGCAGCACCAGTCCCGAGCCAGGCGTCAGCCTCCCGGTGGCCCGCAGGGGACACGCTTTCTGGTCCGATCTTCTCCGCAGGTGAGCCCGTACGCCGGGAGCCATATCGCGCGGTCGAATCGATTGGTCGCGCACGTGCCGGCTGTAAGAACCACCCATGCTTGGCCGCTATAGGCCAACCGCGGTCGGAGCAGTCCTGGTCTTGCCCCCAGGAGCCACTCGCGCGCTCCCCGTTGCGTAATCTTAGCCTTCTGTCCCGGACCAAACGCATTTTCACAGCCCCGGGACTACTTTCTCACTTGTATGGCAACCGTCCGTCATCGGCAGCCTACATCTGCTCATTTTCGGTGCCCCGAGGCGAGGAAGGGTATGACCATGAGACGGTTGGCCGTAGAACTCACGCGACGGGGGGGCGCATCTGTTGCCTGATTGGCACGATGAGTTCGCCTCGCCGGACCACGCGGTACGCCGCCGGACCAACCCACGCGTTCTCCAGCCGACCGGTCGCCGCCGCTCTCGATGCTCGACCCGCCGGATGGCTGAGGGCCAAACGGATGGGGGCTTGAGTGGCCGGTGCTGAAATGGTACCATCGGCTAGGGTGCTGCCGAAGATCGCGAACGAAAGAAGGGGATAAGTTCAGAGTGGTGTGGCCGTGAGTTAGAATGCTCACGACCTTCGTCCCGAGGTACGGGGAAACGCAGCAGCTAAGGTTGTGCTCTACACAAGCTTCCCGAAGTTCAAAAAGTATCCTGTTGGACCCGGGCGGTGACCGGTGGCCGTGATTGCACGGCTGGATGTGCGCCACGATCTGGTCCCCCTGGCCGGCCAGGGGCCATAACACACGAGCATGTAGCAACGAAGCCCGTTTCGCGCGACCACCGGGTGGGAGGAGTGCCCATTGATGCATTGGAACCGATGGGTCGGCGTGGCACTGGGCATTTGGTACACAGCACTCTGCACCGCGGCACCTTGCCACCAGGCGCTGGCTCAGCACATCGACCCGCTTCAGCAAACACGGGACGAAGCGATGAGATCGCAACGAACTCTCCACGGCAGTTGCAGCAACGTCGTTTGGGACCTGGGGAAGGGAAACTCAACCACCACGGCCCAGGGCAAGTCCCCTCGCAAGGGCTCTGGACCGCAATCGGCTCGCACCGTGGGACAGCCCCCTCGGCGTAAACCGGTGACCGAAACGGGTACGGACGTCGGTCGTGGAGAGCGTGCTGCGCCGATACGAGTGATCCTGGACACGGATGCGAAGAACGAAATCGATGACCAGCACTACATCGCGTACGCGCTCTATAGCGAACTCAAAGTGCTGGCAATCAACAGCGCCCACCACGGGGGGCTGCCCGGAGAAGAGTGGCAGGAGGCGATGAACTGGGCCGAGATCGTGCACATCCTGGATCTGGCGCGCTGCAGCGGCTTGCCGGCCGAGGAAGTTCCGCTGGTTTTTCGCGGCTCGCCACATCGTCTGAACCCACCGGCCAGTGGCCGATGGACCGATATCGAACCTCAGGTCAGCCCCGCTAGTGAAGCGATCCTGGCCGCCGCACGCAGCACATCCCCCGGTGATCCGATCTGGGTGGTGCCCGTCGGTCCCTGTACTAACATTGCCAGCGCCATCCTGCAAGCGCGTCGGGAGGGCCTCGACCTACATGGCCGCCTGCGCATCTGCTGGCTCGGGGGTAGCCCTAAGGGTGCGCTGATAGACTCGTTCAACGGAGGCAATGACCCATGGGCGGCCTACGTGGTCGCACAAAGCGGACTGCCCTTTTGGGTCGTTCTTGAGCGCCCAACAGGCGCGAGTCTAACAATTGACACGCGTCGAGAGGCCAAGCTGTACCCGAACAACCCGTTGGGTCGATACCTTCTGAGCCTCACCAATCCCATCGTGCTTCGCCGCCAGCGGCCGAAAGCGCTCTATGACGTCACTGCAATTGGGACGGTTGTGGCCCTCACGCGTAATCTGCCGTGGATTCTGCGGGCCGAGCCGGCAACGCTCCTTGGACCCGACGAACGCTTTGCCTGGAAGCCCGGACCTAGCGATTCCCCCCTTCGAATCATCCACGACCTCGATGCTGAGGCAATTAAAGAGCACTTCTTCCGTGTCCTAAACCGTGGCCAACCGTAGCCCTCTCCTTGCCCTAGCCCCTCCGCACCACTTGCCCCGAAGCCCGCTCCCTATGTGCGGTCTCGACCGTGAACGGGAGCTACGCCCGCGCACGGGTCCAACGGAAACAAGCAGCGCAGCACGACCCGCCACCGGACGCAGCGGTCCGCCACCGTTGGGTGCGGAGCAAACTCTGCCATGGCTACCCCCCGCAACCGCTGGTCCCTGCGCGCACCGACCGCTCCCGATTCGTTTGACCGGATATTGGCCCCCTTACGATGCAGTGATCCCGGTCGCGGATCTACATGCACCAGTCACCTGCTGCAGGTCATGCATCACGCCCTGTTCCGTTTTCGTGTCCCCCGTCGACCGCGGATACTCCTCATCGGGCCTGGTCGAACTACCGTGCGAGCTTGATTAACGCCTTGCGCGAGCAGCGTGGCGCCTCTGCCAGCCACTGGGCTACAATCCGATAAGCCTCCGTGCACCAGGGTCACCGCTGGTGGCCCACGATCCGAGCGGTAACGCATGAGGTGCTCGCGAGCCCTTCGCACGAAGCTAGGCCCCCCATATTCAGCGCAACAACCGGCCGGTCCTCCCGCGTTACGCCTTCCCCATTCGGATAGCTGCTCATACGCGTGGTATCCTCCAACCGTGCTCCAATGCTACACATCCTGATGCGCCAGCGAGGTGTTAGCGACTAAACCTGGAGAAGCGCCGCGCGCAGCGTGCTGTCTCCCAGATGATCCGCTGCTGAGGGTGGGCCGGATCAATGCTGCCGCCGGAGGCTCCCACATGCTGGGGCGTCGTCATTGCTCGGTAGCTTTGGTCCTTCTGTGCTGACTAAGCCCACGACCATAAACTGTTCCGGCAGGGATGAGGCGCCGGGCGTTGGTCCACCCGATGTGCAGCGGGGGCCGTGGCTGGCCGATGCGTCCGGGCCGGCCCGCGGCCGGAGCTATTGTTCGATGATCTGACCGAGAAGCCGAGAACGGCGGGGGGGTGGCACGGATGTGCGGCACAACAAACGCCACTGCTTGCGGCCGATGGACGGCAGAGAGGAACCGGCGCTTCCGCGCCGGGCCATATCATTGGGTGGGTGAGACGCCCGAAAAGGTTGCGCCCGAGTGGCGGAATTGGCAGACGCTGAGGATTTAAAATCCTCTGGGGGGTAACCCCCGTGCGGGTTCGACTCCCGCCTCGGGCATGCCGCGGGTTGCGCAAGTCTCGGCGCAACCCGCATTTTCGTTGCGCCGCAACGACTGATGGAAAACGCTGCGCACGTCTGATAACGCGTGATCGGCACTGTCAGGGACAGCTCCAAGGTCATGTCCGTCGCACGCTTATACCTCCACGACAGGGCCCCCTCCCCGACGTCTTGTTCAGAGTCCGCCGGCGCAGAGCGACCGCGCCATCGCGGGGACGGTTTGCGGGCGCCCCGGCGCGCAGCGGGCGTGAAAAAAGGAAAAAAGCCGGTGAGGACTCTCACCGGCCCGGAAGTCGGTACGAGCTCGATTCTGACGGCCGCCGGAAGCTTATCGCTTCTGAGCAGCGGCGACTTCTGCGCCGACCGGCACCTCGTCCTCGGTCTGCACGAGATAATCACGCGGCGCCTCGGGCAGGCTGTAGTCGTAAGCCCAGCGGCGGATGACCGGGGTTGCCTCGAAGTTCCCGTGGGGCGGGGGCGATGGAACCGTCCATTCAAGCGTAGTAGCCCCCCACGGGTTCCGCTCCGCCTTCCGACCCGCAAACAGACTGTACACGAAGTTTGCCACGAACAAGAGCTGGGCTGCACCGAGTGCAAGGGCACAGTAGGTAATGAAGACGTTGTACGACTGCCACGGTCGGAGGAAATCGTAGAGCGTCGGGTCGGCGATCCTCCGCATGTGTCCGTGCGCGCCCTGTATGAACATGCCGAAGAAGACACCCTGGAGTGGAATGAAGGTCAGCCAAAAGTGCCACTTGCCCAGCGTTTCGTTCATCATGCGACCGAACGCCTTGGGAAACCAGTAGTAGATGCTAGCGATCGAGCCAAACAGGACGGACGCCGCCAGTGTGTAGTGGAAATGACCGACCACGAAGTACGTATCGTGCACGTACAGGTCTACCGCTTCCGCAGCGTGAAATAGTCCCGTTAGACCACCAATAGCAAACACGAACACGATCCCGAGAGTGAACAGCATCGGTGAGGTCAGGTGGATATCGCCTTTCCAAAGTGTCCCGAGCCAGTTGAGGAAGAACACCGCAGAGGGAATGCTGATCAGCGTGGTGAGGGTCATGAAGGTCTTGCTGAGCATCGGCGCCATCCCGGCGGTGAACATGTGGTGTCCCCAGACGATGAGACTGAGGCCCACGATGATCCCCATGCATATCACGGTTGCCTTGTAGCCGAAGGCTGGCTTACGCGAAAAGACCGCCAGGAGTTCTGAGACTACTCCCCAGACCGGCAGGATCAGGATGTATACTTCCGGATGGCCGAAGAACCAGAACAGGTGTTGATAGAGCAGCACCGCCCCCCCTCCTTGATCAAGTCTCTGGCCGTTCACGATCAGTCCTTCCGGGATGTAGAACGACGTTCCCCACCGGTCCAGCAGCAACAGGAACAGCCCAGCCGCGATGACCGGCAGAACGGCCAGGTTCAGCACCGCGGTGTAGAAGAGGCCCCAAATCGTGAGGGGCAGACGTCCCCACGTCATGCCAGGAGCCCGGAGCTGGATGATCGTGGTCACGTAATTGATCGCCCCCATCAAGGAGGACACCCCCATAAGAGCGAGGGCGAGGATCCAGAGATCTTGCCCAATCGACGGAGTCGCCACCACGCTTAGCGGCGGATACGCCGTCCAACCCGCTCCTGCCCCAAAGATGAGGGCCAGGATCATGCACACGGACGCAACGAAGAACACCCAGTACGACAGCATATTCAGGGTCGGGAACGCCATGTCCTTGGCGCCGATCTGCAACGGTATCAAGTAGTTGCCGAGGAAGCCGATCACAATAGGCGTGATTGCGAAGAAGATCATGATGCTTCCATGCATCGTGATCAGCGTGAGGTAGAAGGTCGGGGGCATATGGCCGCCTTCCCAGCCGTACCACTTCGCCAGCAGCGGTAGCGGGTGGGTCTCGTCCGACGGCCAGGCAAGCTGCCACCGGATCACGAGGGCCATCAACCCACCCAATAGGAGAAAGAAGAGGCCTGTGAAGAGAAACTGGATTCCTATGATCTTGTGATCACGAGAGAATATGTACCGCCCAAGGAAGGTCCTTGGCTCGTGATGACCGCGTGCCTCCGCCATCCGAACTATCCTCCAGACCGGTTTCGTTCAGGTCCCATCGATGCTGGTAGGGCTGTACCGTTAGCGCATCGCCTCCTGGAACTGCTCCTGCTCTTGCAGCCAGCGCTCGACCGCTTCGCGGCTCTCTGCCACGACACGGCCTTTCATCATGTAATGTCCCCATCCGCAAAGTTCCGCGCAGGCGAGCTCCAGCTTGGTAGGTTCCGTTACCTCGAACCACACCCGGGTTTCCATACCGGGAACGGCGTCCATTTTCACTCTGAGCTGGGGAATGTTGAAGGAGTGGATGACATCGCGGGAGGTAATTCGAACAAGCACCTTCTCGCCGACAGGTACATGCATCTCATTACGAGTCTCGATGTCATCGAGTGTACCGAATTGTCCGTCCGTGCCCGGGTACGTGATCACCCAATTAAACTGTTCCCCTGTCACAAAGACCACAAAGGCGGATTCGGGATCAGGTGCCTGTTCGGCGATCTCGGCCAGGCTCACATTGGAACGGTGGACGATGTTCATGTCGATAGCGATGAAGACGATGAGAGCCAGGGTCACAGTGATGGCCAGATGGATGGGTCGATCACCGCGTTCGTAGACGGCACGGTGGCCCTCCCTGTGTCGGTACCGGACAACGAAATAGATAAGAGCGATAACGACGGCTGCGAAAGCCACCGCGGTCTCGAACAAAACGATATTGAACAGGTTGTCGAAATGGTACCCGGTTGTGGAATAGTCTTCTGGTAGCCACCAGACCCGCTTCACACCTCCGGCAGCCCAGCATGGGGGTGCTATAGCCAGGATGGTCCAGGCTCCTGTACCTGTTGCCAGCGGTATCAACCAGCGTCGCTGCATGGACGGCTGTCTCCTCTCGTGCTAGCCCACTCTGGATGCCACATTCGCTGCCAATCCGGACCGGTAGGCGTCAGGGGGTAGGTAGTGGTCAAACACGGCAGCAACGACCCGCGTAAGCAATCTGCCCAGGGGGAACGTCAGCCGGACCTCGAACGGCTCGCGTACCGTGACGATTCCTTCACCGGCGAGTTCCTCGAGGGCGCTTCGTTCGCGCCGGAAGTAAACGGTCGCGTCTAGCCCGTAACGCTCGGCGAGGCGGGCTACATCGGCATGACCGTAGCAATACAGCGCCTCGATGACTTCCCGTCGAACGAGGTCGTCACGGCTCAATTCCACACCGCGAAAGGTAGCGAGCCCATCGTTCTGGATCGCCTCGGACCACTCCGACGTTGTCTTGCGGTTCTGGTAGTAGCTGTCGTGCAGGATGCTGATGGCAGAAGGACCAAATCCGAGAACGGATAGACCGTGGCCGGTCGTGATACCTTGGAACGTACGACGTAACCGACGACTGCGATAGGCCTGGCTCAGGGCGTCCTGAGAAAGTGCGAAGTGGTCCAAGCCGATCCAGGAGTACCCTGCTGCTTGGAACATCTGGACCGCGGTTAGGAACATGTCAAGGAGTGTGTCCGAGTCCGGCAAGGCGTCCCTACCGAACGCACGCTGCCAGCGGAACATGTCGGGAAGAACAGCCAGGCGATAGAGAGCGATGCGGTCGGGCCGAAACGCCAACGTATGCTCGATGGTGCGGCAGAACGACTCCGGCGTCTGCCCCGGTAGTCCATAAATGAGGTCGAAATTGACCGAAGCCGCCCCGGCTGAGCGGATCTGGCCGAGGACTCGTGCCACCTGTTCGACCGGCTGTATGCGGTTCACGAGACGCTGTACCTCCGGATCGAAATCCTGGATCCCGAGCGAGTACCGCGTAAAGCCGAGCGAGCGAAGACAGGCGATCTGTTCCTGTGTGCACGTGCGGGGGTCGATTTCCACCGAGCGTTCTGCTCCGGGGCTGATGTCGAACAGCTCCTCCAATCTCACCACGAGCCGGACGAGTTGGTCACTGGTGAGGTAGTTCGGCGTACCGCCGCCAAGGTGGAGCTGCTCCACCTTGGCCGGCGAGGTGAGCGTGGCACTTACGGCCAGGGCCTCGGCTTCGACCGTGCGGAGGAAGAGGGCTACCTGTTCGGTCCAGTGCCGCCGGCTCTTCTTGGGCAGGATTTCTCGCGTGCAACAGCAGAAATAGCAGAGGGATTCACAGAACGGCACATGGACGTACAGCGACCAGCCTTGGGCCGGACACTCGGAAACGAGCGCGGACCGATAGTCCCGCGGCGCCCGATCTTTCCAGAATGGCACCGCCGGGTACGAGGTATGTCTCGGCAGCGCAAGGGCCGCATAGCGGAGATATCGGTCGCGTAGCTCTGGGTCGTTTCGCAATATGTTCAATTGATGTTGCATGTTTGCACGTCCCACTCGCGGACGCAGCGTATCGGGACAGTGTCCGTATGCAAAAGGCGTTCCCTCTCATCCCGTGTGCAACTGCAGCGTCTGTCGAGACTAGCTCGCTTCGTGGGCGGGTCAGACGCCCCCCGCCCGCAAGCGCGCTCCTATTCGCACACTAGCGGCGTTTCACGTTTGAGAATGGTCGC
>JALSID010000338.1 GCA_026981825.1 Planctomycetota bacterium | reverse complement strand
TACGACCGGGCATTCAACCCCCAGTGCTCCCACCTCCGTCATCCCCCAGTGGTCCCAAACCCTGGCGTTCCAGTGTTGCTCCAATTGCCCCCTAATTTCAGGAACGCTTCCTCCCGGCTCGCCCGCCACAATGAGCAGGCGCACAGCCGAACTCCGCAGATCCACGCCCAGCTCCTCTGCCTGCTGGGCCAGATGAAGGGCATAGGTCGGCGTGGCGGGCAAGACCGTGATCCGGTGTTCCAGGATCGCGCTCAGCCGCGCCCGGCTACTCATCCCCCCTCCGGTGACCACAAAAGCACCGATCTGCTGGGCAGCCTCGAACGCTCCCCAGAAGCCGATAAACGGACCGAAGGAGAAGGGGAAGAAGAGGCGGTCATGTTGAGTGACCCCCACAGTTTCATAGATTCCGACCCACATATCCACGAACCGCGCCCAGCTTTCCCGTGTATCGAGGAACCGCAACGGCACCGCCCGTGTGGTGCCGGAGGTCTGGTGCAAGCGGACGTAGTGGTGGTTGGGATAAGTGAGGTTTGTGCCATATGGGGGATGATCCACCTGATCCTGAACAAGCTCTTCCTTGCTCAGCAGGGGGAGCTGGCGGATATCCTCGGGACGCTCCAGCTTTGGAAGCTGCGCGAAGCGCAACCGGCCCTGCCAGAAAGGGTTCTTGTCGATGAGAAGCTGGAGCAGGTGGAGCAGAGCGGCGCGCTGCCGCCGCCAGATCCGCTCACGCTGCTCAGCATACGCGCCTGCACCTGTCCTGCTTAAGTCTGGCAACCTGGTTTTCCCCTTACCATTTCTGCAGCCGCCCGCGCGCCGAACGCCCTGACCACGGCGCAACAGCGCCATGTCGATCGGCAGACAAGCATGCCACGCCGGGTATCCGATTGCTCAACCCCATTCGCCCCCCGTCGCGGGGAAGCGCGCCCGAAACAAACGGCACCGCTGCCTCCGCCAGTGCAGGCCGTTTCCCATCGGCTCCCGCCGTACACCCCACGGCACCGTTTTCGGGCACCCCGCAGACCCCGACCCGTCACCTTCCTTTCAGTCTACTCGTGCGAAGCGGACTGGGACTCTCCTGGTAGCGGTCCGATGACGTCTGCGCATGTCGCGTAGGATAATTCTCAGGAATGACTCGATCTCGGGGTGGCGAGCGCGCGGACGCTTACGTGGTCCTTCGGAGGTAGCCAGGCGATGACAAGTCAGCCCGAAACAACGCGACACGGTACCCTTCGGCTCAAAGTCGGTCTCGCCGAGATGCTCAAGGGCGGCGTGATCATGGACGTGACCAACGCTGAACAAGCCCGGATCGCCGAGGAGGCAGGCGCCGTGGCCGTTATGGCATTGGAGCGCGTGCCCGCGGACATCCGGCGCAGCGGCGGCGTCGCGCGAATGGCCGACCCGAAGAAGATTCGCGAGATCATGGACGCCGTGACCATCCCAGTCATGGCTAAGTGCCGCATCGGGCACTTCGCCGAAGCCCAAATCCTCGAAGCCCTCGGCGTTGACTACATCGACGAGTCCGAGGTGCTGACTCCGGCGGACGAGGAGTACCACATCGATAAGTTCCAGTTTAAGGTGCCCTTCGTCTGCGGCGCCCGCGACCTGGGCGAGGCTCTGCGACGCATTGCCGAAGGGGCTGCGCTGATCCGCACCAAAGGCGAGGCGGGCACCGGCAACATCGTCGAAGCTGTCCGGCACATGCGCTTGATCAATCGTCAGATCAAGTGGCTCACGACGCTGGGCGACGAGGAACTTGTCACCGCGGCCAAGCAACTCGGCGCCCCCCTGGAACTGGTGCGGCTCGTGGCTCGTGAAGGCAAGCTACCCGTGCCGAACTTCGCGGCCGGTGGCATCGCGACGCCCGCCGACGCTTCGCTCATGATGCAATTGGGCGCAGAAGCGGTCTTCGTCGGCTCGGGAATCTTCAAGAGCTCGGATCCGGCCAAACGGGCCAGAGCGATCGTGGAAGCCGTCACCAACTATGACCGGCCAGACGTACTGGCTCGCATCAGTGAAGACCTGGGCGAGCCAATGCCCGGTGTCGACGTCCACGAACTCAAGGAACAGGAACTCCTCCAGACACGGGGATGGTAAGAAGTGCGCCAGCCGAACGGCGATGTCCGCACAACCCCAGCCAGCAGCCCGCCCCCGAACCACGCGAACCGGGACGACCTGGTGATCGGGGTGCTGGCCCTACAGGGGGACTTCTTCGCCCACGGAAAACGACTGGAGGAACTCGGCATCCGCTGGCGGCGCGTGCGCGAACCGGCCGATCTTGCGGGAACGGCCGGGATTATTCTGCCAGGGGGGGAGAGCACCACCCTGCTGCGTTTGCTTGCCTCGTCGGGGTTGGACGAAGGTCTGGTCGACTACTGGCGGTCTGGGGGAGCGATCTTCGGCACATGCGCCGGCTTGATCCTGTTGGCCAGGACTGTTCTGAACCCGACCCAGCAATCGCTAGGGTTTCTTGACGTAACCGTTCAGCGGAACGCCTACGGCCGCCAGATCGACAGTTTCGAGACACGCGGCCGCTGGTCCCCACCGGGCGCCTCCGAACCAACGGATATAGAGATGGTCTTTATCCGTGCCCCACGGATCGTGCAGGTGGGCCAGAAGGCACGTCCGATCGCGTGGCATCAGGACGAGATCGTCGCTGTCCAACAGGGACGAGTGCTCGGTGCCACGTTCCACCCGGAGCTTGGCGCCGAGTACACGGTGCACGAGTACTTCGCCCGCCTCTGCGTGGCAGAAGTCACCGCCACAACCAAGTACGCCTCTTAGGGCTTCCCGTCACCGTTCCGCGGGGACAATCCATCTGAGGCTCGGCCTGCGTCCGGTCGGCTCCACCGCCGAAGCCGTTATAGAACGGCAACGAACGCAGGCGTATAATCTTGCGTTCTATTCCGGCCCGTTGGATGGGCTGAAGGCGTTGCGCGTCCGCTGGTCGAGGCGCGAAGGGATCAAGTAGGGTTCCAGGTACAAGGTAATGGTGGACAAAAGGTTCAGCGCGGAATACGATCCGGAGATCGAGGCCGAACTCGAGAAGGAACTCCGGGAGCTGCAACAGAGCGGTGAGGACTTCATCCGGTTCGTAGCCGAACACACGACGCGACCAAAGCCAGGCGAGATCGTCTCGGCGCGCGTGGTCAAAGTCACGGACGACGAGGTGGTGGTTGATGCCGATTTCAAGTGCGAGGGGCGGATCCCGAAAAACGAGTTTGAACCCAACGAGATCCCTTCCGTTGGCGACACCATCGACGTCCTTCTCGAGGGGATGGACGAAGACAAGGGCGAACTGCTCGTCTCGTTCCGCAAAGCAAAGCGGATCAAGACATGGGAAAACCTCATTAAAGAGAAGAAGGAAGGTGACGTCGTTCAAGGGGTCGTGAAGCGCCGCACAAAGGGGGGCCTGCTCGTGGACATCGGCGGCGTGCAAGCGTTCCTGCCCTCCAGCCAGGTCGATATCCGCCGCCCTGGAGACCTGAATGAATGGATCGGCCGCGAGGTCGAGTGCGCGATCCTTCGCATCGATAGTCACCGACGTAACGTGGTGGTCAGCCGCCGAAAACTGCTCGAAGAGCGGCGTGAAAAGGCGAAGAAGGAACTGCTCGAACGGATCAAAGTAGGCGACGTCGTCAAGGGCGTCGTGAAGAACCTGACGGACTTCGGTGCGTTCATCGATTTGGGCGGCATCGACGGGCTCCTGCACATCACCGACATGTCCTGGGGCCGCATCGGTCACCCCAGCGAAATGCTCAAGGTGGACGACGAAATCGAGGTCAAAATCCTCAACATCGACTACGAGAACGAGAAGATCGCCCTTGGCCTCAAGCAATTGACCCCCAGCCCGTGGGAAAACATCGAAGAGAAGTATCCCATCGGCAAGAAGGTAAAGGGACGGGTGGTGAGCGTAACCAACTACGGAGCCTTTGTGGAGCTGGAGCCTGGCGTAGAGGGGCTGGTGCACATCAGCGAGATGAGCTGGCAGCGGCGGATCAACCACCCGAGCGAACTGGTGCAACCGGGCGATGAAATCGAGGTCGTTGTCCTCCGCATTAACCCCGAAAAGCAGGAAATCTCGCTGGGCATGAAGCAGGCCACACCTGACCCGTGGGATCAGGTGCTGGAGAAATATCCCGAGGGGGCGCACGTCAAGGGCATCGTGCGGAACCTGGTGCAGTACGGAGCGTTCATTGAGCTGGAACCGGGCGTTGAGGGGCTGCTGCATGTGAACGACATGAGCTGGACCCGGAAGATTAACCATCCAAGCGAGGTGCTCGAGAAGGGCCAGGAAATCGAATGCGTGGTCCTCGGAGTGGACCGCGAACGACGCCGGATCAGCCTGGGACTGAAGCAGTTGAAGCCCGACCCATGGGAGTCGGAAATCCCCACCAAATACGCACCGGGCAGTGTCGTTCGTGGGAAAGTCACGAAGCTGACGAACTTCGGCGCGTTCGTCGAGCTCGAACCCGAACTGGAAGGGCTGCTCCACATCTCCGAACTCTCTGACAAGAAAATCGATGACCCAGGCGAGATCGTGCAGCCCGGCGACGAAATCGAAGTCAAAGTGATCGACGTCGATGTCCAGGAGCGCAAGATCCGTCTCAGCCTGCGTCAAGCGTACGAGGAAGGTGAGGGGCCGGAGATCCGACCGGCAGGAACAACGGAAACCGCGGAGCTCAAGGGCGGTCTCGGAGAATCGGGCGGGCAGCTTATCGACGTGAGTCAGTTCTCGCCCGAGACCGCCACCGCGGCGGAAGCATCCGCGCAGACCGATGCGCAACCTTCCGCCCAAGAAACTTCTGCTCCGGAAGCCGGTCCCGCTGCTGCGCCCGCAGAAGAATCGTCGGTGCAGCCCCCCTCTTCGGAAGGCACTCCCGAGCCGCAGGCTCAGACACCTGCACCGGAAGAAGCCGACTCGGCAGCCGCCGAGCCGTCCTCGTCAGAGGCCCCGGCAACCGAGGGCAGCTCGACACAACCACCTACCGCGGACGCTCCCGAGTCGCCGGTAGCCGGAACGGAACCCCAAAGCGAACCGACGGCTGCCGCGCCCAGCGTCGTAGGAGAGCAACCTCCCGCCGATCAGACGGCACCTTCTGAGCCCCAACCCCAGCAAGAAGCCGGTCCGGCTCCACCAGAAGCCCCGGAACAAACCCCCTGAGCACGAGCAGCCCATTCGGACCGTGCTCGCTTCTGGGTAACGGAAACCCGACGACGTTCGCACCGAGGCCTGGTTCCATGACCAGGCCTCGTCCCGTTTTCGCCCAATCCCCGCCCGCGGAGCCCCCTGTATCGGCCCCCTTCATACCTTGTGGCTCCTTCCCACAACTCCACGTCACGAGGCTCGGGCTCGAAGCAGGGCGTGTTCCCTCCACTTGCACGTCTCGTGCAACGTCCACCGCTGCCCCGGACGCCGGTCCTCCTATTGGACCGATGGGACCACCGGTTGAGTCCAGGCCATCTCACGGTCACCGGCCGAGATCGGCCGAGCCGGCGGGCAATCCGAACGAACACGGCAACGGACGTAGAGCTCATCCCCCTGGAATTCGTATGTCGCCTCGGTACCGGTGACACGCTTGAGCACCTCCGGACCGGAGATGCCGCCGTCGGCCATCTTGCGGGCACCGACGAACTCGATCGTGTATGACGCGCCGGGGTTCGGGGCTACTTCAACCCGAATGGCGTCCGCCGAAACCTCGATGTCGCTCAGCGTCACTCCCGTGGACGCGTAAAAGTCGCCCCGCTCAATCGCCTGCACGATCTCCCTGGGGGTCAGATACCTGGCACGTACCATGATCCACCCCCGACCGGGGACGGGGGCATTGCCGCCGTCCCGGTCGTAGACGTGCGCATCGTCCGTCGCCAGTCCGTACAGGATGTCCTCGGGGTTGTTCCTGAGGCGACCGATCAAAACCTGGTCCCACATCTCCTCCACCGACGGATGCTCCGCGTCACCCTCGTTGTTCACCGCAGGATGACCGTTGAAAACCTCGAAGAAGCGAACTTCAGGTACCTGGACGAGGTCATCCACAGTCACGGCCCATCCGTAATTCGGATGGTTCAGGTGTACCAATATGGGACGCCCCAACCGCTGGCGCTGCTCGTACACGGCCAGAACGTTCCGGCGAATCGTCTCGGCAACCGTTTCGCCGTGTTGAGGGGGAACCAGCTCGAGCAAGTTGCTGGCATTCAGATGAACCGGCCTGTTTTGACTTCGGTCGGTGATCTCCTCGCCGCACAGCAACAGGAACCGGTCCGGCTCCTCAAATCGCGTGCGGAATTCATCGAGAGTCTTCAGGCGAACCTCGCACACCCCGTCGCGCCTCCGCGATTCCACCCATTCTGGCCCGAACTCCTCCACATAAGCGTCGTACGCCCAACGAAGTTGGGGGTGGTCTGCCAAGCGCACCCAACGTTCGCCGCGTTGAAGCACGTTGTGATCCGAGAGGGCGAGAAAGTGATAGCCGCTCCGCTTGTACCACGAGACGACGGTTTCCGGGAATGCCTGACCGTCGCTCCACAAGGTGTGCGTGTGCAAATTGCCTTTCCACCAGCGTGGTTCGCCGGGACGTCGCCAGGGAGAGTCGAGTCCGGAAACCACACCGCTCGCAATCGAAACGATCACCACGCTGATCAGGGCTACCCAGAACCGCGCTCGTTCGTTCATCTCTTCACTCCGCCAGGTGAGGACGCCGCCGCGAACCGCCTGCACCGCCAGAACCCGCTGCGGCCGGCACATCCTGCCACCGGAGTCTGTGCGGTCCGAGCGCCAAGCGAACTCGGCGCACACAACCCCCTGCTCCTCCCAACGATGCCGTCAGGTTTCGGCTTGGGCAGCCACACGGTCATTTGGCCGCCCCCGTAGCTCCGTAAAGAGCGGCCAGCTCTTCCCACAACAGCGCGCTGGCAAGCGTGCCCCGGTGGAAGTCGTCGAGGGAGAACTTTTCATTCGGGGCGTGCAGGTTGTCGTCGTTTTGACCCCAGCCGAGCAGGAGTGTGTCCACACCCAACACTTCCTTGAACGTGGCCACAACTGGGATGGAACCCCCTTCACGGATCAGGACCGGTTCCCGACCGAACGCGCGAGCGATCGCCTTGCGCGCTGCCCGCATCCCAGGGCTTTTCACATCCATGAGCACGGCCGGCGCCAGACCGTGGCTAACGATCTCGGCCTTGATCCCCGGCCATAGCCGCTCCCGCACATACTGTTGCATCGCGGCGAAGATCGCCTGAGGGTCCTGGTCCGGAACCAGGCGACAGCTCACCTTCGCACTGGCGCGGGCGGGGATGATCGTCTTTGCCCCCACTCCCTGGTATCCGCTGGTCAAACCGTTGATGTCACAGGTCGGCCGGCACCACCTCCGCTCCAGCACCGAGTAGTCCGGTTCTCCCCAGAGTGCATCGACGCCCAGATAGTTCCTCATCCCGGCTTCGTCGAAGGGAAGTCGAGAGAACTCCTCCCGTTCCCACGGCTCGATCGGACGCACCTGGTCGTAGAATCCGGGGATCTGAACACGTCCCTGGCTGTCGACCATCGCTCCAAGGATCGCAGCCAGATTGTTGGCCGGGTTTGCCACAGCGCCGCCGAAAACCCCCGAGTGCAGGTCAGTCTTCGGACCGCTGAGGAAGATCTCCGCGTAGACCAGTCCGCGCAGGCCGTACGTGATGGCCGGTACGCCCGGTGCGAATTGCGCCGTGTCGCTTACCACGACATAGTCACACTTGAACCTCTCCACGTTGTTCCGCACCAGCCCTTCGAGATGCGGGCTACCGATCTCCTCTTCCCCCTCGATCAAGAACTTCACGTTTACCGGCAACCGCCCGACAGTGGCCAACCACGCCTGCACCGAGCGTACATGGGTAAAACACTGGCCCTTGTCGTCCGTTGCCCCCCTGGCGTAGATCTTGTTCTCTCGAATGGTGGGTTCAAACGGCGGGCTCAACCACTCGTCCACAGGATCGGGCGGTTGCACGTCGTAGTGTCCATAGACCAGCACCGTGGGCGCCGCCTCGGCTTGGGACCATTCGGCATACACCGCAGGATGCCCCCCGGTATCCAGGATTTCCACCTTGAGGCCCGCGTCCTCAAGGATCCGGGCGATGTAGTTCGCCGCCGCATCCAGATCGGACTTGTGCGCCGGATCCGTACTCACGCTGGGGATCGCCAGCCAGCCTTTCAGCAGTTCGACGGCTTCCTCGCGCCGCTCCTCCAGGAATCGCAGTACACGTTCCATCACGCTCGCTCCCGCGTTCTCGGACCACACTTGCTCACAAGCACTATACACCGCAATCGCTCGCCGAACGGAGTTCGACCGGTAACGGTGCGCGTCCCACGTGCCAATCACTGGGCAAGCGCAGAAAAGCCCCCATATCGCCCCCTGGAATGGCCTACTCTCGCAGATGGCATGATCGCGGCACAACGTTCGGACGAGCCAGGCCTCCGGGTAGCGGGCGTTCGGCTTGGGAGTTTGCCCAACCTGGTCGTGGTCTCCCTTGCCGACGCGGTCCGCCGTCGAACACCGAATAGTTCCTCGCCCGTTCCGCTGAGTTGGCCGACTCGCGGCCACTTGAAAGGAGCTGCCGGGCACCGGGCGACGGCCTGCGGCACTGATGATTGTCCGCCGATGCCGTAGGCACTCCCAGTGCCCCCACCAGACAGCCCCCTCACCCGACGATCCTCTGCCCGATCTCCGCCGCAGTCCAGCTCGTCAGGTCACAGCCCCCGCAACCAGCCCTGCCGCGCGGAGCCGTGATAGGAGCGAGCTTTTCGACCGGTACGTCGTCACGAAGTCCTCGAGCTCTTCCGCGAACTCCGCCTCTGTCCCCTCCAGCTCCGCCAGTGTGTGCAGATCGCGCAACATCTGGACGACCCGCTCGTACGACTGTGGCCCCCCTCTCTCCACAAGAAGTTCTATTTCGTCCCACAGTTCCGGTGCACTGTCTTGCAAAATCGCGAGGAACGGGCTCTCGCTCCCAGCCCCCCTGCGTCCTCGCTTCGGCTCACGTGCCCGCCGGCGTTGCTCTGCACGAACAAGTAAATCCCACACCCTGCGACTCCCTTGATTCTCTCCCTCACGCTCTGGCAGCACGGCCCTCGCGATTCTCCGCCGCAGCTCGGTGAGTCTGTGCCGATCGTCGGACTCCAGTAGAGACACCAGTAAGTCATCCCGTTCCCTGGCGTCGAGCTTTTCGATCCAGGCGCGGAGCTGGCGGCGGGTCAGCCGCTCAACGGCGACAGGCGAACTCTGCTCGGCAGCGGCGTCGAGAAGGTCACGATCTAACATGAGGAACGTTGCCAGCGCCCTCAAGGGCTCACCCAGCTCCGACATGCCCGGAGGTACCGGCGGCTCGGTAACGCCCACGTTCACCTCGCCTGCCTGTACTCCAGACAGCCAGCCCAAGTACAGCGGACGTCGGTCGCCGGCCAGTAGAGCGTCTCGAATGGGCAGTAACACGTCCAGCCATCCGTCGTTCACATCGTCGTCTGTTTCCTCCTCCAGTGCGGCGGAGAACGAGAGCACGACGTTCCGACCGGCCGGAAACACTTCGAAACAGGAGCCGGCCGCGAACCGTCGCGCCTCATGGGCAGTCAAGCTCCGCTGCGGCACACGCACCATGAACCAGCGGGAGCCCCATTCCTCAAGGCGAACAAACGCATCGAAGAACCGCTTCATCAAGGCAACTGGATCACCGCGAAAATCGCTGAAGTTGTAAACGTTAACAAAGCTGGTTGGGGTGATCCTGGCCCGGGACGAAAGCTTGCGCAGCTCCGCAATCTCGCCACGGGTAAGGGGCCGATCGAGCGCCCTGAACTCGTAGTACCGATACTCACTCATTCGCAGCCTCCCTGTGCCCAAGCACGACTTGCCCAGCGGCTACCTTCTCCCATTTTCCCCTCCGGCGCACCCAGGCCGCCTCGTCGACTGCCCGAATGAAAACTGCCATCCCGGGCTCGATCGCGTCGACGCCTGCCGCTACGTCGGGCCGGCCACCTTTGACAAGATGGCGGGCGCCGTGTACCAAGGATCGTTTGCGCGAGGCGTCCTATGTCGGGGGCCGGGCGGCAACGGCGGGGCGGGTGAGCAGCCAGCGGCTTCCCAGGGCCGCGCCGAGATAGAGCAGCCCGGCGATCAAGACCAGGTTCGAGTACCCGGACACAAGCGAGAGGTACTCCAGCATGCCGCCGACCATGGCCCCCAGGATGTTTGCGCCATATGCCTCTGCCGGGTGAGCCGTGGCACGGAAAAGTATCGCGAACACGACTCCTGCAAACAGAATCGGAGTGAATTCCAGACTCACCGCAAGGATCGCCCGCACGCCGTACGGCAGCCCCGCAAACCAATCGAGCGGAACCAGCCACGCCGCCGCCAGCGCGAGCAACAAACCTGCGAACCAGGGACTCAACCGCGTCGGGTTAAACCAGAGCACGAATAGGTTGGCAAGCAGGATAGCAACCAGAACTCCCCCGAACACGAAGCTATTCACAACCCAGGTGGATCCGAAGACACGCGCCAGCTCGACCACCCCCTTCGTCTCGATGAGCATGAATCCCGCCCCGAGACAGAAAAATGCCGGGTCGATGCGTAGGCCCCTCCGCGGCGACGCAGCGAAAATGAGCAGCACCGCGATCAGCAGGACAACCGCGAGGTTGACCAGATTGTGTCGCGGGATCCGTGGCTCACGCAGGTACAGGAAGGGCCAGTCGTCGGTCGGAAGTTCCCAGTGCCGAGACGCGACCAACTTCGAGCGGTATACCACGGGCCCATCGCAATCCCCCCCTGTGCCCGGTTTGTGAGTGTGCTCACAGCCGAGGCAAAGCGGCGCGTTGGGCTGCAGCAGCCCATCCAATCGGTCAGACAAGCTGGCGACGACCGCTGCTGCCCCGGGGATCCTGCTTGCGCGATCGGACAGCTCCGGTCGGGAGGGAAACTGCACAACCGCCGCCGCTTCACCGAACGCCTCCTTTGCCATTCCGGCCAGCCGATGGACGATCCAACCCTCTCGGAAGAAATTGGTGGCAACGAACAGCCCATCGGGTTTTAGACGGGCGCGCACCTCTTGGAATGCCTCGACGGTGAACAGATAGGTCTCAAGCCGAACGTTCGCCATGCCGGACTGCAGCGTGAGGGAATCCACGAGACCGTACAGGATCAGGTCATACTGTTCCCTGGACCGCCGGAGGAAAGCGCGGCCATCGTCGATAACCAGGTGGACGCGAGGATCGTCGTAAGGCCGGTTTGGATGGTAACGCCGGCCGATCTCAGCGATGACGGGATCGATTTCCACGGCATCGATATGCCGCACGCCGGCCCAGAGCGCGGCAGCGACGTCGTTGCCCGTTCCCGCTCCAATGATCAAAACCCGATCAGGAACGCGCCCAAATGCACGTTTGAACAACACAAACGGGAAGCGGTATGGGGGCCATTGCCAGGGATCCTTCACCATCCGTTGGTGCGAGATGCCGTTGACCACGACGTCGAGTGTCGACGGCGAAAGGCGGATGCAGTAGTACGGAGACCAGAAGAAACGGTGCCCGGGAGCACGCCAGCCCGCAATCCCAATCATGGCCAATGTCGTCCCTAGCAGGACCAGGTTCGCAAAGCTAAAGGCGCGGAACCTGACCAGGAACCAGACGACAATCACCACAACCGTCGCAAACCAGACGAAGGGCGGAGCCGAGTAAGCCGAGAACAGGGCAAAGGCTCCGATCCCAACCAGGCTGCCGCCGATGTTAATCGTGTACGCCACAATCCTGTTCGGGATGCGCTCGAAACACAGCCCCATGATCTGACCAAGGGGGTAAAACCAGGCAACCAGGGCGACGAAAAGCCCGGCCAGGAGCATGGCCAGCGGTATTCCCGGCTTCAGGGCCGCTTCACCGACGCGTTCCGTACCAAAGTAGACGATGTCCGGGGCGCCACTCCCCTGCACATCCACAGTGGCAAGGAAGAAATAGCCGGTGGCCGCATAGAAAGCCAGGGTGGCGAAACAGGTGAGGTGGAACACACCGGGGAAGTAGCCGATCAGGGGGCGTCGCCCAGCAGCAAGGCAACCCGCCGACATCCCCAAAAAGGCGGCAAGCAGGACAAAATTTGTGAAGAAGGAGAGGG
>JALSID010000337.1 GCA_026981825.1 Planctomycetota bacterium | reverse complement strand
CGGCTGCACCGTCTATGAGTTGCTAACGGGCCGGCCGCCGTTCCGAGCGGACAGCCCGGCGGCCCTCCTGTACAAGCAGATCCACGAAACGCCACGCCCGGCACGCACGTTCAACCCCAATGTCACCGAAGCGATGGATCGCCTGATCCTGCGCATGCTGGAGAAAAAGCCGGAAAAGCGGCCGCAGTCGATGCGTGAGGTCATCCAGGAACTGCGGCGCATCCCCATCTGGGTGAAAGAGCCCGAGGTAGAGGAAGCGACCAAGTCCTGACCCGTCGGGTGAAGCCGAGGGGGCAGACGAAGATGGACACCCACCCCATCCGGACCGGACGACTGCCGTTCTCTCCGGCCGGCCGCTTAAGATCCATCGTGGCCAATCGGCATGAAGCGGTTAGAATTGACGCGCAGCGTACGGCCATGGCTGTGCGAATGACGCGCTCGCAGACCGCGAATACCCCAGCCAACGAGCCTGGAACCGATGAGCAGTGTTGAACGACTCGAATTCGATCGCCCGATTCAGGAGCTGGAACGACAGCTCGCCACCTTGGAGGCCGATCCGGACGCTGATCCCGCGCAGCTCCGCGGCCTCCGGCGCCGCCTGACCAAGCTCAAGAAGGAGATCTACTCCCGGCTGACCCCCTGGGAGATCATCCAGGTTGCTCGCCATCCGGACCGCCCCCAGACGAGGGACTACATCGACCTTGCCTTCGACGACTTCATGGAACTGCACGGCGATCGCTACTTTGGCGACGACCGTGCCATCGTCACCGGGTTTGCCCGGATCTCGGACTACAAGGTCATGCTCGTGGGTCAGCAGAAGGGACGGACACTGCCTGAGAAGAAGGAGTGCTTCTGGGGGTGCCCCCATCCGGAAGGGTATCGTAAGGCACTGGACAAGATGAAGCTGGCCGAAAAGTTTGGGCTCCCCGTCATCACGCTGATCGATACTCCGGGGGCATACCCGGGGATCGGAGCGGAAGAACGGGGGGAGGCACGAGCGATTGCGGTGAACCTGATGGAGATGGCCCGGTTACGGACGCCGATCGTAACCGTGGTGATTGGTGAAGGCGGCTCTGGGGGCGCGCTCGGCATCGGTGTAGCCGATCGCGTCGGCATGCTCGAGTTCGCCTGGTACTCCGTGATCAGCCCGGAGGGCTGCGCCGGCATTCTGTGGAAGGACGGTGCTCCTGAACACGCTGCCAAAGCAGCGCAGGCCCTGAAGCTGACCTCCCGCGATCTCCACCGGCTGGGTGTGATCGACGACGTCATTCCCGAACCTCCGGGCGGCGCACATCGCGACTATCGCGAGATGGCCAACACGCTGCGGACCTATCTGCTTCGCTATCTGCGTTCGCTAGTCGGTCGCCCAATCGACGAGATTCTCGAGCAACGCTACGAGCGGTACCGCCGTATTGGGGTGTACCTGGAAGGTGACCGGCTGGTCAGCCATGTGCCCGAGCTGGTCGAGCAACTTGGTGCGACCGTCGAGCAGCAGCGGCAGCAGCGTGAGGAACTCGTACGGATGTGGAACAATTCGACGGCAACGTCGGAACCCCAGGCCAAGGATGTGACGCGGGCGGGTGCGTCCTAGGCCGCTTCGAGGCCCAAGGGTCGCAAAGCCGTTTTGGGCGGCTGATTCCGGGGAAAGTGGGTCTGATAAGGGCCGTTATGTTAAGTTGGCCCGGCCCCAAAACCCGCCCCAACACCCGACAGCATGCCTGGCAATCCAGGACCTGCCCGCAGAGCCCGTCGACGGTCGCCGCCGGCCCCGGTTCTCGTTCTCGTCCATCAGCTCGAGCTACCGCGCGATCGCTCCAGAATGATGGTCACCGGTCCGTCGTTGACGAGCTGGACGTGCATGTGTTCCCCGAACCGACCGGTGGCGACTCGCAAGCCCTCCGCGCGGAGGTAGGCAACGAACTGCTCGAACAGCGGCTGGGCCAGCTCCGGGGGCGCCGCCTGCATGAAGTTCGGTCGCCGCCCCTTGCGGCAATCGGCCAGCAGCGTGAACTGGCTCACGGCAAGCACCGCCCCCTCGACGTCGCGGACCGAGAGGTTCATCTTTCCGTCGGCGTCCTCGAAGATCCGCAGGTCGGCGACCTTGCGGGCCATCCACTCCACCTCGGCCTCGCCGTCATCGCGCGCGATCCCAACCAGGGCAACCAGCCCCCGGCCGATGGCGCCGACCAGTTCGCCCTTAACTTCGACCCTCGCCTCACTGACCCGTTGCAACACGATCACCATCGCCTGAGGACCTCGATTCGTTCACGGATGTCTTCCACTCTGCTCACGTGGTGCGCCTTGCGGCAACTGGCCCCCGCCGGCAACCCATCGTCCAGTTTACGATGAGAACTGTTCTTGCACGCGGCGATGTGGGTTGCCGCCGGTGCCTCGGCAGCCGGACCACATGCCGGCCCCCGCACCGGATGACCTCAGGCGAAGGTCCCCGTGATTGTGCGCGGTTACCGCTGCGAAGCAACACGCCGTTGCGTCGCGCCGGGACCGGCGCGCACGGACCATCGGACGACCTGACTCGGCCCGGTCTGAAAACCATCCTCGACAATCCCGATAGTGCGCGCCCCTTGGTGGACGTGGAAGCAGGTGCCCAACGGATTAGGTGTTTACCTCCACGCAGACGAATCCCGGCGACACGGAGCTTGTTCGTGGGATTCTTTACGGGTTTCTGTTTCTGTGGTGGGTAGACCGAGTTTCCATCCGGGGAGCCTCGAGTACGCCAAAAGCCAGGCTTCCTGGATCGGTCGGATGCCCTTGGAGCGTGTCCTTTCGACCCGCCCTGTCCGGTCTCGGGACTTTTCAGACACGCTAAGGCGTCGGCCCGGTCGCCGCAGAGCCAACGGGCTCGCCGCCGGACGATCGGCTCAGGTAATTCGCAATGCGGTTCAGTGCGGCGAGATAAGCCTGAGCGGAGGCTTCGACGATGTCCGTCGACAAACCACGCCCGCGCCAGGTCCGGCCGTCGTACTCGACTTCGACGGACACTTCACCCTGGGCGTCCTTGCCGCTGGTGACGCTGCGTACCTGATAATCGGTTAGCCTTGCAGACAGTCCGGTGATCCGCTCGATGGCTCGGAACACGGCATCCACCGGGCCATCCCCCGTGGCTGCGTCTTCGTGAACTCCGTCGTCAACCCGCCTAATCACGACAGTGGCTGTGGGGGTCACATTCTTTCCGGCGATGACATGAAACGACTCCAGGGTCCATACCTGGACCGCCTCGCGGATGTGCTCCTCCATTAGCGCCTCGATATCGGCGTCGTAGACATGTTTCTTCCGGTCCGCGAGCCGCTTGAACGCCTCGAAGACACGGTCCAGTTGTTCTTCAGTGGGATGGTAGCCCAGGTCTTCGAGGGCCTTCTTCAGAGCGTGCCGGCCGCTGTGTTTACCGAGCACCAGTTCGGTGCGTGGCGCCCCCACGTCCTCAGGGCGCATGATCTCGTACGTCGTGCGTTCCTTGAGGATGCCGTCCTGGTGGATGCCCGCCTCGTGAGCGAACGCGTTCCGGCCCACGATCGCCTTGTTCCGCTGCACGACCAACCCGGTGACGTTGGCAACAAGGCGGCTAGTGGGATAAAGCCGTTGCGTCTTGATGGCGGTGTCCACGCCGAAGTAGTCCTTCCGCAACCGCAACGCCATGACGATCTCCTCGAGTGCGGCGTTTCCGGCCCGTTCGCCGATCCCGTTGATTGTGCACTCCACCTGCCGCGCCCCTGCCTTGACGGCGGCCAAACTGTTCGCCACGGCAAGCCCGAGGTCATCGTGACAGTGGGCGCTGAAGACGACCCGCTCGGCCCCCTTCACGTTTTCGATCAGGTGGCGGAACACGGCGGCGAACTCCTCGGGAACGGCGTAGCCGACCGTGTCGGGGATGTTGATCGTCGTCGCCCCTGCGTCCACAGCAGCCTGGACCACGGCGGTCAGGAAGTCCAGTTCGGTTCGAGCTGCATCCTCTGGAGAGAACTCCACATCCTCGCAGTAGCTCCGCGCCCGCCGCACGCTCTCGACTGCGCGGCGGATGATTTCGTCCTTGCTCATGCGCAGCTTAAACTCGCGGTGGATGGCACTTGTCGCAAGGAAGACGTGGATCCGGGGCCGTTCGGCGTGGCGCAACGCTTCCCAGGCCCGGTCGATGTCGGCTGGGTTGCACCGCGCCAGGCCGCAGATGATCGGACGCCGCACCTCTTCCGCAATGCAACGCACCGCTTCGAAGTCACCGGGCGAGGCGATCGGAAAGCCCGCCTCGATCACATCGACCCCGAGCTCGTCGAGGGCACGGGCGACTTCGAGCTTTTCCTCGACGGTCATACTGGCACCCGGCGACTGTTCGCCATCCCGTAAAGTGGTGTCGAAGATGATCACGCGATCTTGCATGGCCGCACCCTCACACTGCCTCTCCTGCCCGTATACGCGAAAAGCCCTGAGCCTCTTCGGGCCCAGGGCTCAAGGAATCTTCTTTTTTCGTCGCCGCCGGCGCACACACCCTGGAGCCCCTAGCGGGGCTTAAGTAGCAACAGTCCCAGGAGTGCTCGGCGTGACGTCATCATCTTCTACCGTTCATTCCCGTTGAGCGACGTCTGAACAATATAGCCTATGCCTGGAGGAGCCTCTCGTCAAGGCGAACCTGCAAGGCCAAGGACGCCAGGTCGAGCATGCAGGCACCTACCCACCGGACCCGTCGCGCGATTGGCGGCAGCCCCCTTGATAAAGGCCGTTTCTTCCCGCCAAGGGCCTGCCTAAGGCCCCCTTCCCCGCAGTTATTCGGACTCCTCCGGATCCTCGAACACCTCCTCGCTGAGGCCGAACTGACCGGAGCTGTCCTCCTCCAGCGTGATCACCTCCGAGGGCATGTCCTGCGGCGGGGTCGGAAACTCGTCATCCTCGCGTCGCTGCTCGTGCTGCACCAGCCGGTACTCGACATCGGCGATCCTCAGCAAGTCCCCCTCACGCACCTGTTGCTCCCGAACCCGTTGGCCATTAACATAAGTGCCGTTTGTACTGCCGAAATCACGCACACGGAACCCAGCCTCCCCAAGATCCACCAGGCAGCAATGCAGTCGAGAGACCTTTCGGGAATCCAGGCGCACATCGCAGGCGGGGTGACGCCCGAACACGATAATCGGACGGTTGATCAGGACTGGAGGGCCACCCGTAACAGGCACAAGCATATAAGTCATACCCCTCTCCGTGCCAACACGCAGGCCACTACCGGGCGCGCGGTTGCT
The DNA here is from genome assembly GCA_026981825.1 of Planctomycetota bacterium. Taxonomy (GTDB): domain Bacteria; phylum Planctomycetota; class Planctomycetia; order JALXBF01; family JALXBF01; genus JALSID01. The sequence goes on along the minus strand of JALSID010000337.1, from coordinate 7,000 downwards.
GCTGCCCATCTCGCCACCCTTGTCTCGTCCGACGCTCTCCAGGGAAATGTACAGCAGTGCGCCCAGAAAACTGACTTCTAGTATCTGGACCTGCCGCGCACCACCGAGCACGCTGCCAGTATAACGAGTTCAGCCGCCAATCGCACGACGCGTGGACCTGCGAACCCAAAACCACAATCTCGACAAGATGGCAAGGAACATGGGAGTGCACCCGGACCGCAAACGTTGGGACGAAAAGTATGCAAGCAAACCGCCCGGAAGCCCACCGACAGCACCACCTTGGCTGGTGGAGTGTCTGGACCTGATCGAGAGCTTCCTAGGCGGTCCGGCTCGGGCACTGGACATCGCCTGCGGCGATGGCCGAGCTGCCCTTGAGCTGGCCAGACGTGGCTGGCAAGTCGACGCGTTCGATGTTTCTACCGAGGGGCTGCGACGGGCAAGGCGGTTCGCCGAACGGACTGGAGTTCGCCTCAATCTGTTCCAGGCGGATGCCCTGCGTTATCCCCTGCCCCAGGCGCGCTACCAGCTCGTGACCGTCTTCAACTTCCTGGACCGCCGCCACCTCCCTGAGGAGATTCACGCTGCGCTGGCGACACCGGGATTTCTCGTCTACGAAACTTACACGCTCGACGCCGTGCGAACACCGGGTTTCCAGATCTCGAACACCGACTACCTTCTTCACCCCAACGAACTGCTCCACCTCTACGCAGGCCCGTTCCGAGTCATCCGATTTCGAGACCAGGGACTGGAGGGGCGACCCGCCCAGTCGTTGCTCGCGTTTAAGGGGGACGCAGGCTCCAATTCGGGCTAATCGCGGTCCTGGCCTGGACGCAGCTCGGTGTCGCCTCCGCGCTGCACCCGGCCGTTGCCATGTTGCCGCGCCGCTACATCGGGGTGGCTTGCACCGTCCAGGCGGACGGCCATTCTCGGCAGCCGGGTGGCGCGCGCATGTCAGAAGGTAAGCTGAGCGAGATAGATAGGAGCGACTTCCTGGGGGCACAGTCTCTGCCGGCCGGTTGGCACACAGCTTGCTAAAGACGCGTTGGCACGTTTCGGCACAGCTAACGACTGGTTGGCGGAGTGGGTAGAATGGCGTGAGTTCCGGCCACCGACGCGAAGTCAGTGAGCACGCGAACAGATCGCTAAGATACTCGGGAAGCGGGGCTCCCGCAAGCGGCCACGGGAGCACCGGCAGAACGCAGGGCGGGTGGCCGCACACATCGATAGATGGGAGGAAGACAGTGGCAGACAATGAAGCCCGTAACGAGCAGGCTGTAGCAGAAGCGCAGCGGGAAAGCGGACAGGAAGCCCAACAGCAACAGCAGCAACAACAGCGTCCTGCTGCTCCTCAGGTCGTCGTGGATGACAGTCAGGCCCACAGCGCCTACGCCAACTTCGCGCGGGTGATGGCCACGCCGGAGGAGGTGATCATCGACTTCGGCCTGAATCCGCAGCCGTTTGCCCCAGGGCCCCAGACAGTAAAGGTGGCTCAGCGGCTGATCATGAACTTCTACACTGCAAAACGTCTGCTGGCTGCGTTGCAGATGACCATCCAGCGGCACGAGGCGGCGTTTGGTCCGGTGGAGCTGGATGTACGCCGTCGGGCGAACCTGCAGCGTTAGGGGATGTGGGTAACGAGACACGAGGCGTCGGGCGACCGGCCCTTGGGGGCAGGTCCTGCCCGACGCTCTTGCGTTTGGCCTACCGACGCCTCTGCTGTGGTCGATCGGACCGACGCTGGACCAGGCCCAGACCTCTGGTCACACAGAGACGGCACCTGAAGACGTTTATTCTGGTACGCAGTAAACGAACGCTTTAGTAGACCGTGGGGGTTGCGTCCGCCACCGGAACTGTGGGGGGATGCGACGGTGTGGGCGTTCCCTGAGGCTGGGCCGCTGGGCGGGACGACGTCCGGTTTTGCGGCCGCGAGCTCAGCCAACGTGGAATCGGGCTTGCGAACCGGCGCGTTGATGTGCAAGATATGTGTTGAGTGCGAGCGCGGACGGCCTACCGGGAGGAAGGGGGGTCGGTCCGTGTATGGTGCGCTACGGCGATTTCGACTCGCCAAAGCGCACCGTTCCGGCGCAGGCAAATACTCGGGGGTAGCCGCGCCGGAGCTTCACCATCAGGATCATCCACCTGTCCCATTCCGTTCTCCGGAGCGTGCAGTTGCTGGCTCCCAGGGTAGCAGGTGTCTCGAGGAGTAGGCGCCTTCTGCGTCTGGCGTCCGCCGAGACGAAACCTGGCACGAGGGCTGAAGGTCCGGAGCAACCAGACTGGAGAACCTGATGAGGCTCAGTACGAAATCCAAGACACCGTCTGCCCGCAGCAAACGGAATCGCCGCAGGGAATCTGAACTTGGCGTGCTTGAACGGTTGGAGGAGCGTTGCCTGCTGGCTCCGACGGTGTTGACCGGAACCGTTTGGCAGCCCGATAGCACGAGCCCTGCCGACCTGGAGACGAACGGTTTCGTGAGCGTACGGCTCCTGAGCACGGTGACGGGGCGAATCGAAGCAGATCCGACCGGCCAGTTCGGAGACGACGTGTACGTCGTCTCGCGCGGCCTTCCGGCGGGGGGAGGCGGGCTGATTCCGCCCACTCCACCCGATGCGGCAGGAACGATCTATCGGGTCGATCCGTACGCTACGCTCGGCTCCGGCTTTGGTATCGCAAATCCGGCAGAGAACAAAAAGGTTTTCGGCTTCATCACCGGGGGGCCGGGAGCAAGCGTTCCTGGTGAGGGACTGGATGTCTGGTTCGACATCGCGTTTGACATCTCCGGCGCCTTTACCGGTCCCAACGGTGGTCCCACGATGTTCGTAAGCGTGGCCGATGCCGATGTGCCGGCCGTGGGCGTAAACCCCCTGAACGGCATCTATGCGTTCCTGCCCGACGGCACGCTCGTGTCCAATCCAACTCCCCCCTTCAACACGAACATGTTCGCCTTCTCACGTCGTGATGTGGCGTCGGGGCCGGTACCGGACCGGTTGGACAATGTGCCTGCTGCCATTGCGGTTGCGCCGGGGGGGTCATTTGGAACGGACCTCTACGTCATGGATGGGTTGGACGATGACCCGGATTTCCTTGCCCCGGGCACGCCGGATCTTGACCAAGAGGTGATCTACCGCGTATCCCCTGGAATTCCCGCACCGATCGATTTGGATGCTACCGCAGTGCTGAATCCCGATGTCGGCTCACTCATGCCGCCAATCCCTGTACCGCCCAATGATCCTGAACTGTACCGCTACATTTACGCGGACACCACCTCCTTTGCGATGGGCGTGCGCGCCATGGTGTTCAACCCCACCGGCGGGGTCATTACAGGTGGTCAATACGGCAGCCCAGCTTACCAACTGTATGGCGGGATGTTCTTGGCGCTGAGCGACGTCACCGGAGTCAACTTCCCGGGCTTCGGCACGTTCGGCTTACCGGGAATCACTCGAATCCTGCACTTCCCCACGATCAGCAGCCCTCCGGTCGACCTCATCGCGCCGCGTCCAACGATCACGGACACGGACGTGACCAATCCGAACGAGCCCCCCATGTTGATCGGGGATATGGCAATCGATCACGTGGGCTTCTTTGGCGGGGGGCTGTTCATCACCGATTACCAGTCCCAGTCGGTGATTCAGATCGTCATCGATCCTGTCACCGGAACGGCCACGGAGATTCCGTTTGCGAGTGGCTTCAACGTTCCCGACCCCGACGTCGTTGGCCCCGCTCAGGCACTACGCACGCCGTTCTCGATCACGTTCTCCCGAGATGGACAGATCATGTTTGTTTCCGATGCCGATGGCGTGTGGGCGTTCTACGCCAACACGCTCGCCCATACCCCGGCAGGCAGTTACATCGGACTGACCGACTTGAAGGAGCTGCGCAGCCCGTATGACGGAAGCGGTTTCGCCGCTGCAGTGATCGATACGGGCGTGGACGGCGATCACCTGGGCTTCCAAGGGACGGTGGCCCCGGGTTTCAACCCCGCCTTTGCAGGGCCGGGTAACGTCGACACTGAGGGCCACGGGACTGCAGTGGCGGGAATTATCCACCAGATCGCCCCCGAAGCGATCATTGTTCCCGTGAACACTCTCGGCTTCGGATTCACCGCCCAGGACCTGTACAACTCGGTGAAGTGGGTCCGCCAGAACCCGTTCGCCGACGACCCCCGCACTCTCCGCCGGGAACGCTATCCGATCGTTGCCGTGAACATGTCGTTGGGGATCCGTCTGCCCGATGACCCCGACAACAACGTCGACAGTGACCGGCAGGCCGTGCTGGTGAACAAATCCGAGGCGATCCCGTTGAAAGCGGAATTCCAGCGGTACTACAAAGCGCACCGTTATGGCATTGTGCCGGTTGGTTCAGCGGGTAACGAAGGGCAATTCTTCAACGGCATGGACGGCAGCATTATCCCCGCCGTCCTCAACGAAGTGGTTGAGGTAATTGCCGCCTATCCGTACGGTCCCACCCCGCCCGGTGAGCCGCCGCCGATTACTTCGGACCAAACGCTCACCTGTGAGCTCGAGGAAGGGGACGAAATCGCGTTTCCCGGCAAGATCGCAGCGTTTTCGAGCCGCAACCAGGTCAGCGACTATGCGGCGCCGGGCACGTGCGTGTCCACCTTTGGCCGGTCTCTGCTTGGGTTTGAATCGCCAAACCCTCCGAACCCGCAAGGCACCGCGCCGATTAATCCGACATTCAATGGCACCTCCGCTTCGGCACCGATCGTTTCGGGAAGTTTTGTGCTGGGCTACGATGTGCTTGACCTCTGGAACAAGGTGCGTCGCAAAGGCGGCGTGATTCGCCCCAACGATCCGGCGTTGCGCAAGTTGCACATGTACCTGACACGCGACCTATCCGGGGTGCCGCAGCCGAAAATCACCCTGAGGATCCCGCGGTCGGCGTTCCCGAATTTTGCCGCTTACCTTCGCGCAGACGGGGTGAACTCCATCTTCCAGTGGACCGCGGTCCCGCGCGAGGACGTGAACATCGGCGCCTCGTTCGACAATCCAACGGGAACGGACGACGACGTCGAGCAACAGCGGCTACTGTTCAGCTCCCGCTACCGCACCTATTCCCACATCAACATTGCCAACTTCATAGCAGCGGTGGAGGGAAGTGTCGCTCTCCGGTACTTCCGCGCCAACCCCCAGAAGTGGCGTGCTCTTGCCCGCGCCGCGGGACGCCCCGGTATCATCACCGTCTCCGACATCGACGCGTACGTGGCCAACCCTGCCAACGATGCGACCTCGCGAGCGATGGCGCGTCTGCTCGGTGGCGGCGATCGCCTGGCGCGGATCAACCGCTTCCGGTTCCTGGACCTGGTGGCGGACGAGAGACCGGACAACTGGATCGGCGTACGGCAACTGAACCGCTTGATTCGAAAACTGCTGCCCGGCCCCAACTCCTTCCCGATCCAGAATCGCTGGAAGGGGGCGCGCAAGGGCTACGCGCTCGACGCCCAGGCAATGCGTAACTACCGCGATCTGCTCTACCTGTCGCGTGAGCACATGCTGTGGGGGAAACTACCCCCCAGGCTGAAAGACCTACCCCCCGCAGCCTGGAGTATCGGTACCCGCGGCAATAGCCCGCTCATGCTCCTGCCCATCGACCACGACACGCCGGTGACGGGTGGTAGCGGCCAGGCAACGAACAGTTTCACCCCCGTCGCAGGCGACAGCCCACTTGCGCCGCCGGGCACGGACCAGGTGTTCGTCCAACCTGGTGTGGGCAACACCGGTGGCCTGAACGTCGGGGACGTGGCGATGACCTTCACCTTCGGCGTTGGTGGTTCGCTGAACCCCTACCTGCGCGACGCCAACGGCGGCCAGCAACTTCCCGCGGTCCAGCCCCCCGATGGCGTGCCCGGAGCCGTGTCCTACATGGCCGTCGTGGACACCGAAGGTGCGGACAACTACGAGGTCTACGGGCTCGCCATCAATGGCCACTTGATCCGTTACACCCACGGCCCGGACGGCTGGTCGGTGCAGGACGTGACGGCGGCCACGGGTGGTCCGGCCCTGCGCGGCGGCCTGCAAGCCCTCCGCCTGCAGAACCCGGCCACGGGAGCGGAGCAGGTGCTCGTCGTGGGAATCACGGACTCGGGCCGGTTGGTCGAGTACCTCTTCGATGGCAGCACGTGGACACACCGTACGGTTCTGACTCAGTTGCCCAAGCTTCGCCCAGCGCTGCTGGCGATGGTACATCGCGCGAACGATCCCGACGCACGGAAGGGCGCCCTGCTCTACGCGGTAAGCCGTACGGGCAAACTTCAAGAGATTGTGCGCACCAGCAATGGAACCTGGGTCGCACGACCGGTGGCGACGATCGACGGTAGGCAGCCCCAAATCGTGGCCGGATTGGTGGCGCAGGAGGTCACGGAGAACGGGCGGATCGTGCGCCGCGTGTTCGGAACCGACAAGGCTGGCCACCTGATCATGTACCAGAAACGTGGTCGGCGCTGGATAGCAGATCGAATCAGCCTGCAGGTCGAGGGCCCGCGGCTTCGTGGTGACATCGACCTGCGCTACGACCCAGCCACCGGGCAAACGGTCATCGTGGGCGTCTCGAAGCAGGGCCAGGTTGTGGCCTACAGCTATCGCGACGGCCAATGGAATTGGACCCAGAACGGGCAGGTGGCGGGTACCGGCGACGTGGCTGTGAGCGAAAGCGGTGACCGGTTTATGGTGGAAAGCGTGGACGGGGCGATCGCCGAGCTGCTGTTCGAGGATGGATTGGGAGGCAGCGGCTTGAATCTGCTCGGGTACGCGTTCCAACAGGACAGCCAGAACGGCAGTTCCGACCAAGCAGGACCGGATGCGGGCCCCGGTGTGGACCCAGGCACCGCTGACGGTAGCTTGGGCGGTTAAGTAGCCAGCTCTACCCTGAGAAATCCGCTACCGACCGGAGGAGTAGAAGGTGCCGGGACGAACCTCGAAGCGCCGCCACAGGAAGCTCTTGACGCTTGAGCGTCTGGAACAGCGAGAGCTATTGTCGACGTTGA
>JALSID010000336.1 GCA_026981825.1 Planctomycetota bacterium | reverse complement strand
CACGACGTACCAGAACCGTGCAGGCGGGGACCAGGATGCCAGCGTTGCGGGCATGCCTGGAACCGGAGTCAAAAACATGGACGGGACGAACGAACCAACCAGAATTCCCCCGATCATCAAGGGAACGGTAAGGCGATCGGGAATAATCATCCAGTCGATGTCCACAAACGTGCACGCGATCAAGCCGCTGAACAGCGCTGCGTGAGCGAAGAAGCGAACGAAGTCGGGGTCACCTCCAATCGGGTGGATAAGGTCCCGCCAGGCAGCCGCACACCAGGCAAAGGCGGTGAGGGTCTCGACGAGCAAGTAGCGAGGAGAAACCACCACGCCACAATCGCGACACCGTCCGCGCAGCAAGATGTAACTCAGAATCGGGATGTTGTCGTGCCATCGGATCGGTCGTCCGCACTGGGGGCAATGCGAACCGGGCGTGACGATACTGACCCCTCGGGGCGTGCGGTAGATGACCACGTTCAGGAAGCTGCCGATGCAGGCGCCGACCAGGACTGCGCCAATTAGCCAGACAAGCTCTGAGGATGGCATGCTCCAGACGCCGCCTATACGCGTTCATCAAACCGCCGGGCCGGGCCACAGGAAGGTTCACGCGCCGTCGAGCACCGGGCGCGCAACCAGCCGGCAATGACCTCAGCAATCCGCTCCGGTGGTTGGTCGTCTGTATCCAGTACAAGGTCCGCCACCGCAGCGTAGAGCAGCTCCCGCTGCCGGAGCAGGAACCGGATTTCATCTTCTGCGCTGAGCGTTGTCAGTGCCGGGCGCTGCTGGCTTGACGCAGGGTCACGCTGAAGCCGCCGGGAGATCGTTTCCGCAGAGGCGCGCAGCCAAACGACCGGCACCCGACCCAGCAATTGCCGGTTCTGATCACGAACCACAACCCCACCACCTGCGGCCACCACGATTCCCTTCTGTTGCAGCAACTCACGCAAGATGGTACTCTCGATCTCCCGAAAGGTTGATTCGCCCTCCGATTCGAAAATCTCTCTTATCGACCGGCCCGTACGCCGGACAATCAGCTCGTCCATGTCGACGGCGCGCAGGCCAAGGGCCTGTGCCACAAGCGGCGCAATCGTTGTCTTGCCTGTTCCGCGATAGCCAACCAGAACGGCGAGCATTCCCGGTTCCACCTTCACACGACGGCGTCTTCGCTCGTTCCCTGCCCCTTCGCAGTAGCCGCAGTCGTATCGGTCATGGCCAGCTCTCGGCGAGCCACCGCCAGCATCAGTTCCTCCGGCGCTTCCTGCTCGGTGAAAAGCTGGAACTGCAACACCGCCTGCTTAACGAACATCTCCAGTCCCGTGATCACCTGGCAACCACGGTTGCGTGCCTCTTTGATCAGCAACGTGTTCTCCGGGTGATAAACCGTATCGAACACGAGCATTCGCTCTTCCAGATAGCCCGGTGGAACCGGGCATTCGTCGACGTTCGGGAACATTCCGATCGGGGTGCAGTTCACCAGAATATCGCAGGGCACACCGGTGCGTTGCTGCCAAGGGATGTGTCGCGCCCCTGCTTCCTTCGCCAGCGCTGCGGCCCGCTCGAGCGTCCGGCCACAGACCGTCACCAATGCCCCCCGGCGCACGAGCCCAAATACAATCGCTCGGGCTACCCCTCCCGCCCCCAACACCAGTGCTCGCTTCCCCCCGAAAGGCTGGCGAGTGCCGGCCGGTGCAGCGGCGCGAGATTCCAGCAACATCATCGCAGCTCGGTAGTCCGTGTTGTGCCCCTCCCAGTATCCGTCCCTTCGGACCAACGTGTTCAACGCACGCACCATGCGGACTGCACCATCCGCATATTCCACCTTCGTCACGGCGGACTCCTTGTGAGGAATCGTCACGCTGAAACCCCGTATCTTCAGCGGCTCCACATCCTCCAGAAAAGTGGGGAATTGGTCCCGTGTCACCCGAAACGGCACGTAGATCGCGTCGATCCCGAGGTGCCGGAACGCCGCATTGTGCACGTGTGGGCTCAAGCTGTGCATGATCGGGTCACCAATGACGGCGTAGATCTCGCTGTTCCGGGTGACCTGATGGAAGTGGTAGACGTCTCGAACCTGCCGAAACGTCAACTGTCCAGGGGCTAACAGCCGCTGCGGGTTGAATGCCGCGTACGTGAACGGAGCGCCCCACTTGCCACACAGGATCCGGCTGGGCACGCCCAACTCCCCCATGCAAAAAGCCACCGTGGGAACTTTCGTCTCGCGGATAAGTTCCAGCACTCTCACGTTGTCCTTTGGGGAGGTTGCAAGCGTGACCACTTTGATAATGTCAGGATCGAGGCTCTCGAGATGGCGTACAACGAGCTTCAAGTTCGCGGGGGTCGTCTCGAAGTTGTGGTAGCTAATGATCCGCTTCGTTTTCCCATAGCGGGGGATTTCGTCGGCGATGTCCGCTTCGAGATCCACGTAGTCGACCCCTTGGGCAATAGCCAGCCGCAGGATCCGCTTGCGATCCTCTTCGCTTCCACTAAAGCGCCCCCCCTCGTCCCTGCGACGGCATGTGGCAATCACGGGAGCCGGCCGTTCCCGGAGTAACCGACCAAAATCGGGTTCCCTCCGCAGGTAGTCAAGGCGCAACTCGACAAGGTCCGCCCCCTGCTCTGCCGCGGCCTTGTACTCGGCAATCATCATCTTGTGGCGGGTTCTTGCCACAGAAACGCAGATTCCTGGCACGCTTCACCCTCCAAGAAACTCCCACCCAAGCCCCGCATAATCATAGGTCAAGAGCAGATGCTCGCTTCAGAGCGGTGCGGACGTCCCGCCCCAGGT
>JALSID010000335.1 GCA_026981825.1 Planctomycetota bacterium | reverse complement strand
GGCGGTACTCGCAGAGGGCCAGAGGCGCCGCGAAAGCTTCCGCCAGACGCGTTCTTCGCACCACGAAGGAGCCATATGGCCGAGCGCACCCCGCCCTCAGTTCCGTGGGTGACAGCACTACGCTAACCATGTTCTAAGTGCCGAAGTACGTGACTGCCGTGTTGAAAGGGACCGTCGAAGCCAACGCCTGGCCCGGACGGACTGAACAATACCCCGCCCCCCGCGCAGCCGAGTGTTCGCGGGTTCGGCGTGCACCGGACAGCCTCGAGCCCCCTTCCGCGGACTCCTCAGAAAGGTCGGCGAACTCCGATCCTCAGCCGGCTACGTTCCGCAATTCGGAATGGGCGGCGAGCACGGCAGAGTCGTGGGACACGCCGGCTGGGGCAGTGGTATCGTCGTGCCCACCAAGCGGGGCACATAGTACGTGAAGGTGCAGGGAACGCGTACCGGTACCAGTCGGGGAACACGCCGTGTTACGGTGTACGGAACACGCTCGTACACGGTACGGGGGACCCGGTGGATCACTTCCTCGGCCACGTAGCGGCAGTACCGCACGGGAACTTTCTTCACCACCGTTTGGGGAACCAACCGACAAACCCGGTATGGGATTCTTTGAACCCGTTCCTCCTCTACCCAGCGGCAAACCCGCTCGGTTACCTTGCGGGTGGCCGTCTCCGCCACCCATCGGCACCGCTTGACCGGAACCTTGACGATTTCGGTCTGTGGGACGAGTCGCACCACCTGCCGGGGCGGACACTGGACGACTTCGCGGCGCAAGCGGCCCGGGACGTAGCAGACCACCCCCGTGCAGGGATCAACCGTCCAGCGGCCAGGCTCCCACACAAACCGGCACAACGTGGGGCCAGGTACCTGCTCAACAACCCGCCGGAACGTTGTGCGCTGCACCTCCTGCTCGACCGTCTCCTCGACTAACCGCCAACGGGTGTACGGAACCTCGCGCTCCACCGTTTCCCACACCGGTCTGCGCACCCGGTAGCGACACTCCCGAACGCGTTGTTCCACCACCGGCTTCCACACGGTGTAGCGGATCTCCCGTTCCGCTGTTTCCCACACCGGACGCTGCACAATTCGCCTCTGTTCCACGTACTCGGTGCGCATCACGGTGCGGTAGCAGGTCTGCTGCACTTCGCACCACTGCGTCTGCCATACGACGCGGTGGAACGTGACGGTGCGCGGCACCCATTCGACCCTGAACCAGGGAATGCCACGTGGGGGACATGCGGCGACGGTGGGGACCTGCCTACAACAGGCCGGGCGAATCGCACCGTCGACGAAGCCGGTCTGGCCAAAGTAGCTCGCGCGCACGCCGGGAACGACCGCCAACGCCATCAAGACCGCCGCCAGCAGTCGGCACACGAACCGCATTCCCCACCTCCCGCCATTTGGGACTGGTTTCTGTCGCACTCGATTCTAGGTCGCCGTACGCTCAGATGCGGCGTTTCGGTACTTTTCCGCGGCAGAGAGCAGAGAATCTGTACGGAACATGCAGATTCCACCGGATGTAAGAGGCAGGATTCGCCGCCCCCTTCGAGACGCGGCCCGGGCCCTTGCCGTCCTCCCGGCGGTCTGGCTGCCCATCCGCGCCGTGCGTCTCTAGAATGGGATGTGCTGTATAGGCACTCTTCGTGTATAGGGTCATTTGCCGCTCATGGCGAGAACCAGCACATGTGGTCGGAAGATACGCCTCGCAACCCTGAGACGGATGACAGCGCGGATGCGCGGCAACCGGGCCAGGCCCGAGGAAGCGCAGGGGAGACCGATCCCGGCGAGATGGAGACACGGGACGCCACAGGCTCCTCGTATGCTCCAGAAGCCAGGGGCGCCCCGCTTTCTGATCAGGAGAGACTTGCATCGCCCCCGGCGGAACGTGAAGAGCCGGAAGATATCGAACCGCCGAGCGCCGGCTTCATCGTCCAGCTTTTCCTGCTCCCGGCGGTGATCGTCGGCGTAATCGTCCTGCTCTGGGTGGGGTTTGGGAAGATCGCCACCGGCTACCGCTCCGTCGAGGACTATATCGCCGGCTTGCAGAGTAGCGAGCCCAAATGGCGTTGGACCACCGCGCACGAGTTAGCCGTGCGCTTGCAGAACGACCGTGATCTCGCCTCCGACGCTTCCCTGGCTGCCGAGCTGAAACGGCTGCTGATATCGGCCAACCGCGACCGCTCGGACAGTGATCCGGGCGACGAAGCCACGACCTTCCGCGCCTTCCTGATCCGGGCTCTTGCCCGGATGCGGGTCTACGGTATCCTGGATCCGATCGTGGATGCCGCACTCCATGACCCGGTCGCCGAAGTCCGCGCCGCGGCAATCTGGGCACTGACCGAGCGAGCGCAGAACGAATTCGCCGCCAGCGAGCGCTCCCAAATTGCACGAACTCTCTGCGAAGCCGTCGACGATCCGTCGCCTGAGGTGCGCCGCTTCGTCGCCTACGGACTGGGAACGCTGAGCAGTGACGCGGCCGCGGTGCTGGATGCGCTCCGCCAGCTCGCGCACGACGCTGACCGCGAAACCCGGTTCAACGCAGCGGCCGCTCTGGCTAGAAAAGGAAACGTGTCGGCGGTCACGACACTGGTCGAAATGTTGCACACCGCGGACCTGAAGAAATCGGGCATGGACGATGAATTCGCCGCTTACGTAACGGAACAGGCTTTGAACGCCCTGCGCGAAGCCGTCCGACAAGGGGCTCGGCTCGACGATCCGCAGCTTCGAGAGGCCGTAAAACTTGTCGCATCGAGCGAAAACCCGAGGCTGAGCAGCGCTGCCCGGGACCTCTTGTTGAGGATCGAGTAACAAAAGAGAACACCACCGACCGGTCCGGACCGGGCGGTGGGCTGGCGTGCTCCCGCGGCGATCCCCCAGCAGGGGGGCCAGGTTGCTCCACCCTTGGCGAACGCACCGCCGCCAGGAACATTCTCCTCCCGAGCCGGCTACTCTGGCCCCCAGCGACGTTTCATTGCCCAGAGGCTGAGGACCAGGACGATGGCGCACGCCACTGCGTAGATAGCCACATAGCCCCCTGCCAGGGATATCCATCGGTCTCGTAACACCGGTCCGGCGAAGGACCTGGACACCTTCACATCGGTATCTGCGCAGACGTAGACCATATTGACCGGCGAGAACAGATCGGCGAGGTAGGCCGCCTTCCGAGCCGCGCCCACATCAGCCGTGGACGGCCCTCGGAGCTGCGGGGTGAGCTCTCGACCAGCCCAGAGGCCAACTAACGTGAGCAAGAAGAAAGAGTAGGCGAGGAGCTGCGCCCATACGCCACGCCGGACGAGCGCCGAGAAGAACACGGCGACCAGACAGACGAACACAACGAATGGAACCGTAAGCACCGTGCACAGCAAAAACAGGGTAAAGGTGCGGTAACCCAACAGCAGGCCGGGGACGCCAACCTGTACGACCGTGACCAGGGCCAGCAACGCCAGAGTCAGCCGCAAAGTGCCCAGCCACTTTCCAAACAAAACCGTGGTGTGCCGCAGACAGGTGGTCCGAACCAGCTCAGCAGTCCCCTGCTCGTGCTCAGATGCGATCGACCCCCCTCCGATCGCCCCTGCGACGAGGACCGCGTAACCGACGAGGAACAGGAAGTACAGGTGGTAGTAGTTAGGCAGGATGATGAGGGTAATTGCCATAACGGGCACCGACAGATAGCACGATGCCTGGATGAGCCACCGTACCGCCCCCGTACCCCGGCCAAACAACTCCACCCGAATCATCTTCTCGTAGATCGGGTTGCCCTGCAGCGGCCTTTGCTCGCACCAGCGTGGAGGCACGACGTACTTGTCCGGAAAGCGAGACCGATCCAACGTGAGCATAAGCGGGGGTGGATCGTCTAATTCCGCCCGTTCGTCGGGATCGCCCGCGGTCACATCTCTATCCGGGGGATAAAGCACCCGCCCCCTTAGGTGCATCACGACGCTCGTAACGAGCACAAGCGTCCCGATGAGGACGACGCCGGCGAGAAGATCCCCCTTTGAGCCCTGGGTCACGCGGGCCCACAGAGTGAACGCGCCGATCGGTGCCAGCGCCAACGAGAAAGCCAGGGACAACAGGAGGGCCATTCTCGATGTGGAAGTCAAAGCGCTGCACAGGAGCGTTCCGGCAGCGATGGCGAGCAGGAAACAGAGCAAGACGAGGAAATCGCCGGTGACGGCTTGCCACCCCACGCCTCCGGTCAGTAACAGCGCCGCGGCGAACGGTGCGACCGAAAGGAGCACGATCAGGCCGTAGGCAAGGGGAACCCCCAATTTTCCGAGCACCAGCCGCAACGGATCCAACGGGGCGGTGAGAAGCAGGTCGTAGCTGCCGCGCTCCTTCTCGCCGGCGAAAAGGGGAGCTCCGATTACCGGAATGGCCACCGACACGTACACATAGACGGCAGCATCCAGCAGGAGCCGGGTCCATTGTCCGTGCTGCAAGAGTACGAGGGGATCGAGCAGATTCACAGGCCATGTCGCTACGACAAGCACGCTCAGCACGGCGAGCAGACCAAGATGGACCCACGCCGCGTCCGGACTTCGCAGACGTGCTACCAACTGTTGTCGCAAGACCGGGTTGTCCAGAAACAACCCGGCGATCCGAAGCGGAATGGAGACCGGGGTAGACGAAGCGCGCATCAGCTCACGATCCCTTCGGTAACCCGCAGGAAAACCTCCTCAAGAGTGAGCTCCCGCTCCGAGAACCGAACGACGTGAACGCCGCTGCTGACAAGCTTGGTAAGCACCTCGGCGAGCAACTCATCCGGGCCGGCCACCTCGATGAAAAGCGTGTCTCCGGATCGGTCGATCGCCTGGATGCAATCCATGCCCCGCAGCACCGACTCCGCCTTCGGTCCCTCGGAGGCCAACACGTCGATCTGAACGCTGCGGTGCCGTTGGAGAGTGCGCCGGAGGTCGCCCAGACTGCCGTACGCCACCAGGCGGCCGGCTTCCAGAAACGCGATCACGTCGCACAAGCCCGCCAGCTCGGACAAGATATGGCTGGAGATGATGATCGTCTTCCCCATCCGGCGAAGCTCGCGGACGAGCTCCTGCATTTCGATCCGAGCGCGCGGATCCAGCCCGGCCGCCGGCTCGTCCAGCACCAGCACCGCGGGGTCGTGCATGAGTGCACGCGCGAGGGCAAGTCGCTGGCGCATCCCGCGGGAGAGGCCATTGACGAAGGCGTCGCGCTTATGGGAGAGATCGACCAGCGCCAGGATGTCGTCGATCACCTGGTGCCTCCGCACACGGGGAACCCCGTAGGCCGCCCCAAAGAACTCGAGGAATTCCCACACCGTCATCCCCTCATACAGCCCATACTGCTCGGGCATATAACCGATCAACGAACGGACCTGCAGGGGATCGTTCACCACACTCACCCCGCGCACGTAGGCGTCACCACGCGTTGGCCTGAGCAAGGTAGCGAGGAAACGAAACGTGGTCGATTTGCCCGCGCCGTTCGGCCCCACAAACCCGCAGATGACCCCCTCGGGCACGTCCAGAGTCAGGTCTGAGACCGCAAATACGCCGTCGCGGTACGACTTGGTAAACCCCCGTATTGAAACGGCCGGTGCGCCCGCCGAGACCACTTGCGTTTCCTGCGATTGCGCCAGCCCAGACAACTTAGCTTCGGTACTCACCGTTCCGTTCCCACCTGTTCACCAACCGTGCCTGGGAAAATGCACCAGATCGTGCGTCTCAGCGCCCGGCGCCCGATGCGTTCAAGGTCTACCATCGGCTCTGTCCGCTCGGACCACGCCACAACGAACGGCCTGGGTAAGACGACGTCCTTGTGCACCAGCTCCAGGATTGCCCGGTAGAGGACATCATCCGCAATCCCTTCGACCGGACACAGCCAGTGGCTGGGCAACCCGCCGATCACGGAGCCGGATGTCTGCGGCTGGTCAATAGCCAGCGTCAGCGTTTCCCCCGTAGGCCAGCTCCTGGTCAGCAGTACGCACCGGCTGTTCCCGACGAGCACGACGTCTTTCAGCTCCATCGATCCGTTGTTCCGCACGCTGCTGCCGTCCGGCGTTGTTGCAAACAGCGGCGTATCGCACCGCTCGTAACCCTCCGCAAGTAGCGCTCGCGGTACGATCGGATACACGTTGAGCCGCAAGGCGGTCGGACCCAGCCTCAGCTCAGGCAGGCGCCCGGGAAAGACGACATCCCCTTTCACTTCCGAGCGCAGCACGTCCAGCGGCGCCAGCAGCACCCCGCGCTTTGTGGCACGGATCTCCACGTAGCCAGGCCTATCGGAAACCATCCCGACGAACGCCGTTCTCCGCACGTACGGTAGGTCGAGGAACGCTTCGGCCAACTGAACCTCGGCATAGCCCCCCTTCGAACGTGCCACGTACCCCATCGTGGCCAGCACGTAAGCGACGCTAATCAAGGGAAGCAACGACCAGTTCACCGCCGTCCGACGCCGCACCGCCACGATATGCGCCACGGCCACAAGCAGCAGGTACCCCCCGACCAGCAGCGCCACGGTGGACCGCGCCGCCCATAGCCGTGGCGAGCTACACGCCCGATAGATGTGTTCCAGAAGCAGTTCGGTGCACGGTCCGTCGACGTCAAGAGCGCCGATCTTCTCTGGCGTTGATTTACCCAGATCCCGGGCGAAGATCCGAACGCCACTTGGCCCGGTTTGCTTCGGATCCGCCCCCAGAAGAAGCCGTCTCCAGTACGGCCCTTGGGCGGACCATTGTTCAAACGCCGGATCGGTTAGGGCAAAGGCCACCTGCACCACACGACCGTGTCCGATCCGGCACTCCGCTGCGTACGGTTCGCCCTGTCGCGACAGCACCAGAACTGCGCGGCGATCGCGAACAACCAGCTCCCGACCAGCAAGACGGATCGTCGTCCCCCCTGACGCGTCATCGAGTTCGATTTCCCGTGACCCCCCGTACGTCGCCGGTAATAACTGGGTGAAGGGGCCTTTCCCCCATGCTCTAGCGTGCTGTCCGCCGGACAGGACGAGCGTGCCGCCCCAGTAGAGCCAAAGCCGGAGGGACTCGAGCTGGTCCGCGGTCAGGGCCGAGGGGGCAACATCCAGCCAGATCACGTGGGAGATGCCGGACCAGCAGAGGGGATGATGGGGTAAAGGCACCGATCGCACCCGCCTGACCAAGGTCCTCTCGAATGGAAACGCGGTCCTGCTCCCCATGGGCATTGCCGTGATGTAGGCGGATCCCCCAACAGCGCGTCGTTCCTGCGCAGTGGACATCTTGCCCGGCAACCCGAACAGAGCGCCAGGCTCGCTCGCCACCACGGCAATCACATAAGGAGCGGCGGTTGGAGCTACTGTCATGCCGCTTCCGATGATCCGGTCCGTTGCGTCTCGATACGTCGTTTGCAAATTCAACGCACGTCCTGATGCCCAAAAGATGGGAACACGCACCGTGCGCCGCGACGGCCCCTGGAACACGAACGAACGCCGGACGGAGTAGAGCTGTGGCCCCACCCGCCGCGACACGATCAACTGCAATTCCCCCGCGAGCCGTCTGGCCGGAGCGACACCGACGCGCAGACACACCTCCCACCAGTGCCCTGCCGCCCCCACCGCCATCGTCTCGTGCGGGGCGAAACTGGTCGGTTCGATGTTCAGCATCTCCTGGCCGCGGACTTCCTCCCTGGCGGTCAGCAGAACCACAAGGGCAAAAAGCAGCACACACCACCGGACACATCCTGCAGCGAGACCCCGGGGCACCGCGCACCAGGAGGCAAAGCAGGGATAACCGCAAACAGCCCCCTTTATGACGTCGCTACCCATCGACTTTCCCTGCCTCAAAGCGCCCAAGCCACGGAACCTTCCCTGGTGCAACCGGTGTGGACGGGAGATGAGCCGCCAGGGGTAAAAGCGAGTCGGCATCCCTAACATGTCTCTTCTGAGCCCGCTCAGCAATTCAGCACTCCCTCTCGAATTATCCCAAAGATTCGCCCGAACGGAGCGTTCTTGTCGCTCAACGCTCAGTGCTGTGAACCCTGGCGCGCCCTAGACGCTTCCGCCGTCTTCGAGCCGGTCCAGATCCTGGCGCGTGTCCACGTCCACCTGACGCGCTTCCTCCACGGGGATCTCGCGCACGCGAACGACCTCTCCGGTAAGAAGAGCGTTCAGCCCCTTGCCGGGCGGAAGGGAGCGGACAGCCCCCCGGGCGGACCACGGCAGCAGCAGCGGGTGGGCACGTCTACCGGCGGTCACGGGCACGCAAACGGCGTCCAGATCACCGATGGACTCCCGAACCAGCGTATCGAGAAGCCCTGGCGTAATCCCCAGCACATCGGCAGGCGTAACCAGCAGTGCGTCGCAATCGGCAAGTTCGCCCAATGCCTCGAGTTCCCTGATGCCCTGCTCCACCGTGGCTCGCATGTCCGGCGTCGGCTCGGACAACAGGAGGACGCGGACGCCGCGTGGTTCGAGCAGCCGCAACAGGTCCGTGCGATCGGGACGAGTCACGACGAAGACGTCTCGTACAAGCGCGGCGTGAATAAAGGCGCCCGTCACGCGGACAATCAGAGGCGTCCCCCCAACGAGCGCGCTCAGCTTATCCCCGCCGAACCGCCGCGACCGGCCGGCAGCCGGGATCAGCCCAACCGCGCGACGCTTCCGCTTGCATGGAGCCTCCGCCGGCCTATCCCCGACATGCAGGCTGCGCGAATCGGCGCGTTGGCATCCCTCTTGCATGGAGGAACGCCTCCTCCGGTAGGTCCGCTCCGTTACGGAATGCGATCAACTCGGCCAGGATGGAGACGGCGATCTCGGGCACAGTCCGCGAGGCAATGTTGAGCCCGATCGGAGCGCGGACTCGCTGAAGCAGCTCCGGCGCCACACCGAGCGCAGCAAGGTCCTCAAAGATCAGTCGAACCTTCCGCCGTGATCCGATCATGCCGATGAATCCAAACGGACGGTCGACCACGGCGTGAAGAGCCTCCTCGTCATGATTATGCCCCCTCGTCACAATCACCACGCAGGTATGCTCGTCACACGGCACCTTCCGGAGCTCTGCACCGATGTCTCCCACGATCAGTCGTTCTGCGTGGGGGAAACGTTCTCGGCTCGCATAATCGGCACGGTCATCGATCACCCAGACTTCGAAGTCCGCCTCGGCGGCGTACCGAGCCAACGCCTTGCCCACGTGCCCTGCCCCGGCGATGATCAACCGGCACCTGGGCCAGTGCGGGCTAAACGCCCACCCCTCGGCTTCGTAGGGTCTGGGACGTTCGGCGAGGGGACGAAGCCTCGCACGGAGGTCAAGGGCGTTTCCATCCACGCGCAACGCCGCTCGCAGCCCCCCTTCGGCGTCGAACAGCACCCTTGCCCCCGCCGCTGCGCCGCCTCGTTCAGCAAGGCACACGGCTTCGGTAAAGCCGCGTCCCAGTCGGGCGAGCTCGAACATCGCGGCAAAGTATTCCGCTTTCTCCGCAGCGTCGACCCTCTCCGCCAGCACGTACATCCGGCCGCCGCATATG
>JALSID010000334.1 GCA_026981825.1 Planctomycetota bacterium | reverse complement strand
TCCTAGCGCTGCAGCGCATGGGCGTTCAGGTGCGGATCGCTACGCACGACTATGTGTTGGTCAAAGAGCTAGACCTTCGCATGAAGGACGGTGACCGGGTGTGTTCTCACGCTCTCTACCGGGACGAAGGCGGCACGATACGCCATGCTATGGCTCCGACGCTGGCGGAGATTGCACCGAACGCCATCGTTGACACGTTCGTGGACCTCTATCGGCGAGACGCGGAGCGAGCGCTTGGGCAAGCATCAAGATGAACGTCAAACTACGAGAGAACCGTCTTGAATTCGACTTCGGCGCGGCGCTTGGATGAACTTCCGGTCACGATGCGACACGTGCACCGGCTCGGCCGTCGTCCACCTGGTCGCTCAGCCCCCGCGGACGGAGGGAAAGGGGCACCTCGAGTCCGTGCTCTTCCATCAGGTGCTCGTTGCTCAGGATTTCCAGGGTCGGTCCGTCTGCGTAGATGCGGCCCTGGTCCAACAGGATGACTCGCGAACAGATTTCCAGCACGAGTTCCAGGTCATGGGTGGCGATCACTTTAGTACAGTCGAGCTTTTCGATAAGTGCGATGAATTGGCGGCGCGCTCGGGGGTCAAGGTTGCTGGTGGGCTCATCCAGCGCAATGATCTGAGGACGGCACGCCAAGACCCCGGCCAGGCACACCCGTTTTCGTTCCCCGAAGCTTAAATGATGGGGGATCCGCGCCTCGTACCCCCGCAGACCGACGGCTTCCAGACACTCCCTGGCCACCTGTATGGCTTCCTCATCCGTCAGCCCAAGGTTGCGCGGCCCGAACGCGACGTCCTCCAGCACGGTCGGGCAGAAGAGCTGATCGTCCGGATCCTGGAAAAGAAGTCCCACGGTCTGCCGAACGCGTGGCAGGTTGGCTTCCGTGACCGGTAACCCGAACACCCACACGCGGGGGTTCTCGTCGTGTTCGTGCAGGGGGGCCGTCTCATCATGGGTGTGCAGGTAGCGGCGACGACCGGGGAGGATTCCGTTCAGGTGGAGCAAGAGTGTCGATTTTCCCGCACCGTTGGGGCCGATGATCGCCACCGACTCCCCCTGGGCAATTCGAAACGACACGCCGCACAGCGCAACCCGTCCATCGGGGTAATGGAACATCAGGTCGCGCACGTCGATGGCGATAGCGTGTTCGTCCGTCTGCGTGCTCGCTTCGCTCACGGTTGCGTAGCCTCGATGTAACCGACGCGGACCGCTTCCACGGAACCCCACTTTCGAATGTTACTCCGAACCATTTGGTGCACCTTCTTCTGCCTGCACCAGCGGCCGCAAGGTCGCCGGCCGCAGCTCAAGCGGACTGGTTTATCCGCGAAACGTCTCCACCTCCTGCCCCCTGAACCGACCGGTATACGCCAGGTGGCAGCGGCGTGGGCCAGCCACGGCTGGGATCCCAGCAACGGGCGGACATGGCAGCGTAGACCCGCTCTGAACGTTCATATGCGCGGAGCACCAGGATCGCGAGAAACCAACCCAGATCCCGAAACGCTGCGAAGACGTTGGGGCCGAACGCTCGGCACTCTCGCGCTCGACGCATCCGTTGCAGTTCCTCCCGGAACACGTGCAGGTAGCGATCCATGAAGGCGATGGTAGCCAGAAAAATGGTCGGCACCCGCATCTGCGCCAAGCCGTGTAGCAAGGCCGGCACGGGCGTAGTGGCCGTGAGCGTGTAAACGACCGCCACCGCGAGGATGATCCGAACAACCACTTCCGCCGCGACGATCCAGCCATGCTGCCAGCCGT
>JALSID010000333.1 GCA_026981825.1 Planctomycetota bacterium | reverse complement strand
CTATTATGAGTTTGCCGGCTGGTCTGGGAAGACAGCCGGTTTCCGCCGGGGGCATACAGCTCCGAACGGTTGCGCGGTGCATTGGGGAGCTGTGTCTCGCAGCATCCCCACGTTCGACTGCAAGCAGATGGCTTTGTTTGATGGCACGTTAGGTCGCAACTCAGCCTAGAAAGGAGCGTATCGTGAGCAGCGGTAATCGTCGTAAGCGGAGCTCAACGGCGAAAACGTTTCGAGTGGCAACAGCGGTTCGGTCCGCACTTCGGGCGAAGAAGGCGGTCGTAGGGCTTGAGTCATCTGTGTTCGCCCACGGCTTGCCCTACCCCCATAACGAGAGCACGGCACGCGCAATGCTGAATGCGGCCCATGAAGAGGAGGCGGTCGGATGCGTCGTGGCCGTATCAGACGGAGAGGTCTTTGTGGGGGCTGATGCGGACACGATAACCGATATTTGTAAGAATGCCGACCGGTGGGGTAAGCTCACCCTTGGCGACCTGGCACCGGCCTTGGCGCTTGGCATGAGTGGGGCCGTGACTGTTTCCGGACTTCTGGCGGTGGCGCACGAGGCCGGTATCGTGGCCAATGCCACAGGGGGAATCGGTGGGGTCCACCGCAATTATGGCGAGACCCTGGACATGTCCGCGGACTTGCCCGCATTGGCGAAATGCGGCGGGGTGCTCGTTTGCAGCGGCGTGAAAGCGGTGCTGAATGTGCAGGCGACGGTGGAGGTTCTTGAAACGTGGGGGATTCCTGTGGTCGGGTTCGAGACAGATGAGTTGCCTGGTTTCTACGCGGCCACCACAGGGATCGGGCTAAGCTGTTACACGGACTCCGTGGAACGAATCGTCGAGATCTACCACCGCCAGCAGGAGCTTGGGCTGTCGGCCACGGTTCTGGTTGTTCAGTCTCCACCGCGGGAGACGGCGATCCACCGCGCCGATTTGGATGAATGGGTGCACGAAGCGATGCGGGATGCAGCCCGGCGCGATATCAAGGGAAAGGCGCTCACGCCGTTTCTGCTCGCAAAGCTTGCCGAATTGAGCGAGGGCAAGACGCTGGAGGTGAACCGCGCACTGCTCGTGCAGAACGTGCGGCTGGCTGCGCGGATTGCCCGAGAGCTGGCGCGGACTCGGGGGGCTACCGGGAAGCGACGACGAGCTACGGTAGCTTCTTAAGCCGCGGGATGGTCCGGTAACCAGCCTGTCGAAACCTTCCCCCGGGCGAAGCCGTCTCGCTACGCCGGCGGGCGGTCGGACCAGGGGGCGCGGCCAGACTGGTACAAAACTCGATCACCAGGCGTCCCTTGCAGGGGGAAACCAGCGAGGTGACGGTTCCAGGTGGGCAACGGAGTTGACGAGCAAAATGGCGGGGCCGTCCTCGTCGTAGCGGACGATTGAAAGGCCCCCGTTTGTCAGCTTGAACCGTCGAGCGGCGCTGGGACTGGTTCCCAGCAGGTGGGCAAGATAAACCCTGCCCACCGTGTTGTGCCACACAACGAGAATCGTTCCGGTTCCCTGCGCCTCCAGAACGCGCCGCATACCAGCCGTTACCCGACGCTCGACGTCACTCAGCGTTTCACCGCCCGGATAGCCGTGAACGGCTGGGTTCTCCAGAAACCGGGCGAACTCCTCGGGGTAGGTTCGGGCGATCTCCTCATACGACATTCCCTCCCATCGCCCCACGTCCACCTCGCGCAGTTCGTCGATCACCGTTACCGGCAGACCGTGAGGACGCGCGATGATCTCTGCTGTTTGAACGGCGCGTCGCAACGGGCTGGAGTAAATGGCTACGAGCGGAACGTGGCGAAGGTGCTTGCTGGTCTGCTCTGCCTGCAAGATTCCTTCATCGGCGAGCGGGAGGTCGAGGCTGCTGCCCTGCAGCACATAGGGCCGTCGGCGATTTGCCTCCGTCGCGCCGTGGCGAACGAAGTAAACGAGGAGGTTTCCCATCGAGCCGTTCTGTCTCAGTGTGCGAGCCGCTCATCCGTCGGGGGGGACCCTGGGGCCAAGTCACGCCGCGTACCGCGTCGAATTGTAGTCCCTGGCCTCCTCCCGTTCGTTCAGCCGGTACTCGAACCAGTACGCGTCCTCGTCGGTGTCCGGGAAGAACGCGCGCAGAACTTTGACCGCCCGAAAACCACAGGCTCGGAAGAAAAGCTGCGCGGCCAAGTTGGACTCGCGAACTCCCAGGGTGATTCGGCTGCGACGGTGATGGGAGAGCTTGGAGATAATGCGATTCACGAGCTGGCGGCCGATCCCCCTTCGTCGGAAGTGGGGGTGAACGGCCATGTTAAGGATGTGCAGCTTGTCGTCTAGCAGCTCGTACACGAGGAAACCGACAATCCGGTCGCCCGCCTCGGCGACCATGCCGATGCAGTTACGCTGTCGCAAGCAGCGCACGAAATCATCTTCACACCATGGGAACTCGTGGCTGCGGTGCTCGATCCACACGACTTCGGGCATGTCGCGCCGGATCATCCAACGGATCTGTACGGCGAGTTGCTGCTGACCGGCCGTCGCCATGTGGGCCTCCCTGCGCCAGTCGGTAACGCTGCTCTGGGCCTTTCACCCTCCTGCGATGCTGCGGCCAGGATTGTACTGACTGGCCTGAACCATTCAAGACGGATCCGATCTACGCGGACGACCAACCTTCGGCTCCGTACGACTCCCCGCTGCCTGTTGCGCCGTACGGCAGACGGGATTCCGACTTCAAGAGATGCGGGGGCTGCTCAGGGAAGCCGTTCTACCGCGAAATCGGCCAGGAAAATCTGGCTCTCGCGAGCGCTGCCCCGACCCTTCGAGGTCCACATGAGCTTTTTGCCATCAGGACTGAAAACCGGTAGAACGTCGGCTGCTGGGGAGTAGGTTACCCGAGCCATCGCCCCCGTTTTTACATTGATCACGTAGAGATCAAAGTTGGGCCTTCGGTTCGGATCGCTGTAGTCCGCGTAGCTGAAAATGATGTGGGTGCCGTTCGGATGCCAGTACGGCGCCCAAGCCACACCGGGCAGGTTGGTCAAGCGGCGTTCCTCCGAGCCGTCCGGACGCACCAGGTAGATCTGCAGATACCCCTCTCGTTCTCGATCCGATCGGAACACGATCCAGCGGTTGTCCGGGGAGAAGAACGGTCCACCGTCGTAGCCGCGGGCATTGGTGATCTGTCGCACGTGCGTACCGTCGCTATTCATGACGTAGAGGTCTGGGTCTCCGTCGCGCGTGGAACAGAAGACGATCTGTTTTCCATCGCTTGAGTAAGAGCATTCCGCATCGTAGCCCGGGGAGTTGGTCAGGTTACGCAGGCCGGTCCCGTCCCGATTTGCTTCGAAGATCTCCATGTAGGGGTCGAATACCCACTCGTAACGGCGTCGCCTCAACTTGGGGTTTTTCCTGGCCAGTTCGAGCCGCTTGCGCTCCGCTGCTTCGGTCTGTAGCACGTTCGGATCGAGATGGCTGGAGCCGAAGATGATTTTGTTTCCATCGGGGCGGTAGTAAGCACACGTGCACCGGCCGCGGCCCGTGGAGACCAGCTTGGGGACGCCGCCATCCAGTCTCATCGTGTAGATCTGGTAGAATGGATTCTCGCCACGGATAGCCTGGAAGATGATCTCGGTCTGATCGGGTGAGAAGTACGCCTCGCCGGCCGCTTCGAACCGGGCTTCACCGCCGTCCGGGTCCGATAGGTCGAAGGTAAGCTGCCGGATGTTGGTGATCCACTTGGCCTCCTGAGCTTGCCAGGTGTCTTCAGGCTCTCCATCATTCGCAGTTCGGGAGGCCAGGGACGGTGCCAAACTGATCGCCAGAAGCGCAATCAACGGAGCAGCCACTAAGGCGAGCACTCGCACCGGTTCATTCCTCCTGCGGCCATGGGATGCTTTGCACCATTCTAGCGACGGATTGACGGATGCGGCCCTGTGGGTGGCGCGATTTCGCGGCCGTGTTAGGCTTACCGTGGTCATCGATGCGCAAGTAGCTCCGCCCTGCCTTGAGGCGGCCGCGGGGCAGCTCCAGGGCGGACCTGGGCAGAATTCGGCACAGCGCGACAAGGGGGCACACCTCGCGCCGCGGCCCGATTCTCCTGAGCACGCCGCTGCGTATCGGTGGTGACTCGGCGTGGAACTTCTGTCAAGAGCAGAGAAATCCGATGCCGATACGGAATTGGGGACATGTCTGGGCGCGAGTAGGTCTACCGTGGTGGGGAACCCAGGGTGGTGCGAAAGACATTTCATGCGGCTGCGGTAGCGCTCTTAGCCTGCAGCCTGACGAGCTGCCAGAGTCCGCTCATTCTGCCCACGACGGCGGCGGTTGACCGTTCCGCCACAAATCTTCACCGTGCGGCGCCCTCCTTTCTGCCGCATTTCCAGGGTGCCCCAGGCCGATCCTGGTCCGTTCCCATCGTTCAGGCCACTTTCGTGCAGGAAGTGACTCGGGAAGTGGCTGGAGAGCCGTCGGAGTCGGACGGCGGAGTGCACGGGCAGGGGGGTTGGGAGCCTGTCCAGGGTCGCCAGGAGACGGCCCCCGATCGGACAAGGGACGCCCAGGCCAACGCCTATCCGATCGATTTGCCCACGGCCCTTCGGCTTGCCGGCGCGGAGAATCTCGACATCAAGCTCGCGCAGGCCGTCCTCCAGGAGGCTGCGGCTCGGGAGCAGATGGCCAGCGTGTTGTGGTACCCCACGGTTCGTCTGGGCACGGAGTACATCAAGCATGACGGACGGCTTCAAGAAACCGTGGGGCCTATCCTCGAAGTCAGTCGCAATTCCGGGTTTATCGGTGGTGGCTTATTTGCGGAACTGGACGTTGCGGAGGCCCTATACGCTCCTCTTGCGGCCAGGCAGCTTGCCTCAGCGGTGCAAAGCCGGGTCGAGAGCGTTCGCAACGAGGTGCTCCTCAACGTGGCGCGGGCTTACTTCGATCTGGTCGAAGCCGAGCTGAGGCGAATCACGCAGGAGCAGGTGGTGAGACAGGCCGAGGAGCTGGCGCGGCTTACTCAGGAGTTCGCACGCACAGGGCAGGGGTTGGAGAGCGACGCGCAGCGGGCCGCGGCCGAGCTGGAGCGGCAACGGGCCGAGCTGGCGTTGGCGCGGGAAAGGGTCCGTGTGGCGTCGGCCAATCTGGCACGCCTTCTCCGTCTCGATCCCGCCGTGCAGCTCGTGCCGGCTAACGCGCCGGTCGGCCCTCTGCACCTCATCCGTACCGATGCTCCTCTGGAAACGCTCGTTCAGACCGCTCTTGCCCGTCGTCCCGAGGTGCATGAGCAGACGGCTCTTGTGCAACAGGCTCTGGCGAGATTGAGACAGGAGCAGTTGAGGGCTTACCTCCCCGAACTGAACCTCGGCGTCTCGGCAGGGGGATATGGAGGGGGTGAAGGAAGCCATTTTGGCAACTTCAGCGATCGCTCTGACGTGACCATCGGCGCGTTCTGGAGCTGGCGGAACCTCGGGGCAGGCGAAGATGCGGCGAGGAAGATCGAGTCTGCTCGGGTGCGCCAGGCGGAGCTCTCCGCACGACGGCTCGCCGACGAAATCGCTCGACAGGTCGTCGTTGCTTATCACCGCCTGCAGGAGCGTCGACTGCAGGTGGAAGCTGCTCATGCGTCGCTGCAAGCGGCCAGAAAATCGCTCGAGTTGAACCTGCGTCGCATCCGTGGTGCTGAGGGCCTTCCGATCGAGGCTCTGGATGCACTGCGCGCCCTGGCCCGGGCGCAGAACGATTACCTCGCCGCAGTTGCGGCGTATAACCGGGCGCAGTTCGAGCTGGCGTGGGCAACCGGTCAGCCGCTCGAACACCTCCTAACGGGACCGCGTCCCGAATGATCCGCACTGATCTTCTGCGGGAAAGCTCCGATCGTCGTCCACCGTCTCGATCCCGTCGCGCTGTAGGCTTCCCGAGGGGGCGAACCGTTCCGTTTCTCTACGTGGCTGTTCCAGCACCCGCTGATACCCCTATGGCGCGCGGCCGATCGTGGCGAACGAGGCGCCCGATCCGGGCCCGCGCTTTTCGGTTCGGCGTGGCCACCGAGGCTGTTCTGGCCGGGCGATAGCGACTGGGGCTACGCGGCCGTGTGACTCGTCCGCATCGAGCTGTGCATTGTGGATGAGCAGGTGAGCACCCGGTTCCTGGTGCGGCTGAAGATCGGGAACTGCATTTCCGATGGGCGGGTCTGACGGTGCACCCAGGTACCCCCTCGCGGGGCCACGGATTCGCTTCATCCGGGATGGTGCCTGTCCTATGCGCGCCCGGTGGGGGGGGCGACATCGTCTTGCCATTAACAGAGGAAGCGGAGAGGGTGGGATTCGAACCCACGGACCCCGGTTAAGGGGTCACCGGTTTTCAAAACCGGCCCATTCGGCCGCTCTGGCACCTCTCCGAACGCGCGACGGGGCCGTCCGAATTCCGCTATATTGTAGAATCTCGCTCGTACAACGCAGGGCTGGCCATTGCGCGATCGAGAGGACCCACCATGCGGAAGGAAGTTTGGAGTAGCGTCGCAACGCTTCTTGTAGCACTCGCACTGGGCGGGGGGCTGCTGGCGATGAGTCGGGACGCGAACGAGGACGAAAAGGAGGCCCGCGAACTGGTACGGTACTACGAAACCACCGTCCGACCGGTAGAAATCGAGCTCGGGCTCGCCTGGTGGAAAGCCAACATCACCGGTACCGACGAGGCGTACGCCCATAAGACCGAGGTCCAGAAGAAGCTGGATCGCCTCCTGTCCGATGCCGCTGTTTTCAAACGTTTGAAACGTCTTGTGGACGAAGGCAAGATCGACGATCCGGTGCTGCGGCGGCAGGTCAAGGTGATGTACCTGACCTATCTGCCCAAGCAGGTGCCGCCGGAACTTCTGGACCGCATCACGGAAAAGGAGAACGCGGTCGAGCGAGCGTTCAACGTGTACCGTCCCGTCGTCGATGGCAAGAAGCTGACGGACAACCAGGTCCGCGAGATCCTCCGCGAATCGACCGACTCGGATCTGCGCCGCCGAGCCTGGGAGGCGAGCAAAGCGGTCGGTCGCGTGGTCGAGAAAGACCTGCTGGAGCTGGTGGCATTGCGGAACGAAGCAGCCAGGCGGCTGGGTTTCGACAACTTCCATGACATGATGCTGGTAATCAATGAGCAGGATCCGGAGGAGATCCTGCGCTTGTTCGATGAGCTCGACGAGTTGACCAGCGAGCCGTTTACCCAGGTGAAAGCGGAGATCGATCGGCGACTGGCTCGCATGTACGACGTTCGACCGGAGGACCTGAGGCCCTGGCACTACCACGATCCGTTCTTCCAGGAAGCACCGAACGTGTTCTCGGTCGATCTGGACGATCTCTACCGGTACGTGAACGTTGTGGACGTATGTCGTCGCTTCTTCGAGGGCATCGATCTGAACGTGGATGACGTGATCGACCGGAGCGATCTGTACGAGAAACCGGGCAAGAGTCCCCATGCATTTTGCATCGACATCGATCGGGAGGGGGACGTTCGAGTATTGGCCAACGTGGTTCCCAGCGAGCGTTGGATGGAAACGATGCTGCACGAGTTGGGGCACGCGGTCTATTCCAAGTACACCTCCCGCTCGCTGCCGTATCTGCTCAGGACCGAGTCGCACATCCTGACCACGGAGGGGATCGCGATGATGTTTGGCCGCTTATCGAAGCGTCGAGTTTGGATGGAACAGATGGGGATTCTGCCCCGTTACTTGCCGGAGGGGGTCACGGCGGAGGAGATCGAGAAAGTAGGCGCCGAGATGATCCGCTACCAGATGCTAATCTTCTCGCGGTGGACGCAGGTGATGCTCCGGTTTGAACGGGAACTGTACAGGAATCCGAACCAGGATTTGAACGCCCTCTGGTGGCAGCTTGTCGCGCGCTATCAGCTTCTGACCCCTCCCGCCGGCCGTGACGAACCGGATTACGCGAGCAAGATCCACATCGTTTCGGCGCCTGCTTACTACCATAACTACCAGATGGGCGAGATGTTTGCGTCCCAGGTGCACCATGCTCTCGTGGCGGCTGTGGCTCCAGGTGTTGACCCGGCCGAGTTCGCGTACGTGGGCAACAAGGGGGTGGGTAAGTTCCTGAAAGAGCGTGTCTTCGCCTACGGTCGTCTGCTCGATTGGAACGAACTGACGGAGAAGGCCACGGGCAAGCGGCTCGGGGCGGAGGCTTTCGCTGCCGACATTCGCCCGCGGCAGTGAACGGTCGCAGGGGGACACGGTTCCGAGCGATTGCCACGGGAGGTTCTGGGGCGCGCCGGCAGTGCGTTGGTTGGAGCGGGGGCGGACCTGGGCGACAGTGGGGCCTGGCTGCGTGCTGAGCCGGCCATGGACGGCCCAACCGTTGTTGGCGGGGTGGCGATCCGTGTTGCAGTAGGCGAACTCTCGCAGCAGCCGAGCGTTTCACTCCCGGCACAACGCTCGGATCACCTCGATCATGCCGGTGGTCAACCGCGCCATTCGCTCGTAGTCAAGTGTGTCCGGGCGGTCCGAGACCGTGTGGTAGTGAGGGTTCCTGAAGGGGGCTGTATCCGTCACCATGAAAGCGGGATAACCCTCCTGCCAAAACGCCCAATGGTCCGACCACCCCACGCCCGGCACAACTGCCGGGATTGCGGCACTCTCGCACGGCAGGCTGCCGACCCTCCGGAACGCAGCTACCGCCTTCCGGAGCAGGTCTCGGTTTCGCAGGTTCGTCAGAAACCCAATGAAGTTCCCCGTGGATGGGTACCATAGGCCGAACGGAGGGGGATAATCCTGCGAGTTGGGCTCATCGGTGAAATACCCGACCGACTCCAGGCTGACCATCGCTTTCACCTGACGGCGGGCTCGACGGCACGCCTTGGCGTAGACCCAGCTCCCCATCATGTCTGTCTGAAAATAAGGGGGCTCTTCGTTGACGAACGCAACCCAGTGGATCGTGATCGGCTGTGGGTCGGACACGAAGTGGCCTGCCAGCACAAGCATCAGAGCAACTCCGGAAGCGTTATCGTCTGCTCCGGGAGTGGCGGGAACCGTGTCGTAATGAGCTCCAACAACGATCTCGCCGGGGCTGTCGTCCGTACCCCGGAGGGTTGCTCCGACGTTGGCCACTTCCTTGCCATACACGGAAAACACCTGCTCGTGCGGTTCGTAACCGGTTCGGGCGAATTGTTCACGCAAGTACTGCCGCGCGGCCTGGAGCTTTTCCCACTGGCCCAGGTGTCGCGGCCCAATCTCCTCGGCGAGCATCCGGACGTGCTCGCGCAGCCGGCGCTCGAACGCTTTTTCCCGCTCCGTCAGGCGAGGTTTCGCACCGGAAAACGGTTCGTCGGGCGTCGACGTGCACATGACAAACCTCTGCTTGTTCAGCATGCCGTGACCTACAGGAAGTACTGCCGACCGCGTGTTTCAGCCTCTGTGTTGTGCGCCCGGTAGACCATGCTCCAGCCGAGTAGCGCGGGCAATTCGAAAAAAAGGGCGTTGAGCACACCGTGGGTTTTGGTCATGGTGCCCACGGACAGCCAGGGCAGGGTCACGTAGCCGCGCAACGCGTAGAGCAGTGCCAGGACGGCTGCCGCGCCCCCTGCTACGCTGGCCAGAAGAAACAGCCAGCGCACCGCGGCCGGCAGGTGCGGGGCGCCAAACAGGGCAAGGTGCAGATACGCGACACCGATCGCTCCCAGCACCAGCAACACGGCAGCCAGCGCTTCCAGGGTTAGGTTACCGGTGAGATGGGTAACCACGATGCCCGTAGCAACGGCAGGTACACCCACGACGACGGCAAGGACGATCGCTGCGGAGAACCATCCACCGACGTGCCCCGCCGCAAGCCCTGCAATCACTGGGAGAATGAACCCCGAGTGCGAAAAGTGCACCGCGGCCAGGAAGACCAGAATCGGATCGAACTCCATGGGGGAAATGCCCCCACGGTTACACAGGATCCAAACAGCACCGACCACTACGTAGCCGAAGCCTGCCGCCACCCCCCAGTTTGCGAGTCGAGCCCAGTTCCGCTGCCCGAGGAGCCAGACGAGTCCCCAGAGTGCAAGCAGCACCGTCAGCAACGCCCATGGCAGGGCGAGCACGAGCCCAAAGGAGTGGTTATCGCGCAAGTAGGCGACGGCCAGGGACAGGGCAGCCGGTAAAGACAGCACCTGGATCACTCTGGTCAGCAGGGACAGGGGAAACTGCTCCTGGCCGAGCACACGGGCGATGCACAGCAGCCGTGGAACGAGGAGCAGGGGGGGAACCAGCAGGAGGGCAGCAATGAAGAACTCATCCTCCTCTGGGTTCCAGCGCAGGGTGCAAAAGGTGATCCAGCCCAGGTAACCGATGAGTTCGGCGACATTGAGGAACTCGCGAGACGCCAGGAAATAGCCCTTATCTTCGGAAGTGGCGTTCATTTCGCGAACGTCCGTTACCGGTCTGTAGCAAAGTGCCTAAGGGGACGGTTCCAGGCTTTCGCTCGATTCTAGACGACTTTTATCAATCGGGCGCATCTCGTGCGCGATCCGGTTGGCTGTGTGGTCCAGGAGGGATGCGCAGCTCCATGCACGGCCGCACCACCACGGAGCGGAAGGGGGGCACGGAAAGGTCTGCCGCCATGTGCGAAAGCCGCTTCAGCGGGCTTTCGGCTTACCGTTCGCAGTTTCCTCGGCTTGCGGGCAGCGGGAACCTGGGGCTTCGCCGCGCCTTGATACGTCGTGGGGCCGCGCACTTGGGCGCGCCGGTGCTCGTGCGCCGGGTGCGTGGAGAATGGGACGGCTGGTTCGCAGTGCGTGCAGGTGCGGGGGTGCGAGCAAATGCCGGAGGGCCAACCCGGAGCTCCGGTTTGCCCTTCAAGGCGGATAATTCCAGTTACGATGTGGCTGCGATGCGTTCCAGGTACGAAGGAGGGTTACCGATGCGGATCGCTCAAGTCGCTCCCTTGTTCGAATCGGTACCGCCCAAGTACTACGGCGGGACGGAACGGGTCGTGTCGTACTTGACCGAGGAGCTGGTGCGGCGTGGGCATGACGTAACTCTGTTTGCCAGCGGTGATTCCGTGACGAAGGCGAAGTTGGTGGCCCCGTGCCGGCGTGCACTTCGGTTGGACAAGACGGCCGTGGATCATATCGTCCATCATGTGCTCGAGCTCGAAATGGTGTTCCAGCGGATCCATGAGTTCGACATCGTCCATTACCACATCGACTACCTGCATTATCCCCTATCACGGCGGCATAACGTTCCGCACGTGACGACGCTTCACGGCCGTCTGGACCTGGCGGATCTGCAGAACCTCTACGATGAGTTCACGGATATGCCGGTGATCTCGATTTCCAACGCGCAGCGGGCGCCTTTGCCTCAGGCGCGCTGGGTGGCGACCGTCTACCACGGGCTTCCTCGCGACCTGTACCGACCCCACGAGCAGCACGGTAGCTACCTTGCTTTCCTGGGCCGGATCTCGCCGGAAAAGCGGTGCGATCGCGCCATTTTGATCGCTAAGAAGCTGGGCTTGCCCCTGAAAATCGCTGCTAAAGTGGATGCGGTGGACCGAGAGTACTTCGACACCGTGATCCGACCGATGATGGATTCACCGCTGATCGAGTACATCGGGGAGATCGGTGAGGGAGAGAAGCAGGAGTTCCTCGGCAACGCACTTGCGCTGTTGTTTCCCATTGACTGGCCCGAACCGTTCGGCTTGGTGATGATCGAGGCGATGGCCTGTGGGACTCCGGTTATCGCTTACCATCGGGGATCCGTACCGGAGGTGATGGTCGACGGTGTTACCGGGTTCGTTGTGAACACCCTGGAGGAAGCGATTGCCGCGGTTCAGAAGGTACCCAAACTTGACCGTCGCCGCATCCGGCAGGTGTTTGAGGAGAGGTTCTCGGTGGAGCGGATGACGGACGACTACCTGGCCGTTTATGAGGAGCTGGTCCAGAATTGGCCTGGACGTCCCAAGCGCGTCCGGCCGAGAGCCGCTGCGGTGCCAGCCGGAGAGGCAGCAGGCTAGGGTACCTTGCGCCGGTGCGATCGGCCCTTATGTCGAGATATTGGCCCCCTGCTCGGCCGAACTTGGTGCCCCGGGACACGGTCGGGAGGGATGATGGCGGCGAGGTGAGACCGCACCTTTTGGGCTGGCCGTCCTGGCCGATCGGACGTAGGTCCCTTGGACGGCCGCGGTAGGGGCTCCTGACCGGAGTTGGGCTCCGCTGCGGCCGTATGGCCCATGCAGCGGGCGGACACTTCTTGGTTGACCGTTAGGGGCCGATGCGCTCAGATGGACGGCACACCCCGGGCATGTATGCGACGTTTGAACAATAGAAGAAGGCGGTGCATCGGGGTAGGAGCCGGTGAGCTCCAGGCAGGTGTGGAGGAGCGTCTCGACGCCGTCCGCATCGGCCGCCGCAATGGAAGTCTGTGCTCGTG
>JALSID010000332.1 GCA_026981825.1 Planctomycetota bacterium | reverse complement strand
ACCATCTCCGCCGTCAACCGCAACCGCGGCCCCCGTGCAAACAAACGGTTCTGCGGATCCAGCTCCGCCAAACGATCCGTCGTCCTCGCCGATTGCCGGTACGTGGCAGAGAGCACAATCTCCCGCAACAGTCGCTTCACGCTCCAGCCAAAATCCCTCTGAAACCGCACCGCCAAACCATCCAGAAGCTCCTGGTTCGAAGGCGGCGTGCCGCTGAGCGTGAAGTCGTCCGAGGTCTCCACAATCCCAACCCCAAACAGCTCCTGCCAGAACCGATTCACCGTCACCCGAGCCGTAAGCGGGTTCTGCTCCGAAACCAGCCAACGTGCCATGCCCAACCGGTCCACCGGTTGGTTCCGCACACCGAACATGCGGGGCAGAGCAGGTTCGACGATTTCCGTCTTGTCCTGCCAGTTACCCCGGCGAAACACCGCCGTGGCCCGACGCAGCCAGGGATCCTGCTCGAGCATGATCGGCAGATTCACCCCCTTAATTGCTGCCTGCTCTCGCTTGATCTTCTCCAGCTCACGCCACCTTTCCTGGAAGACACTCGAATTCACGTACGATGTCCACGCATCGCTGTCCGTCACCGCATAACGGCTGCGGTGCATCACGAGCGGTGCGTATCCACGTGGGGCATCTTCCTGACGGATGACGAGCCGCAGGTGGTCACCCGGAGCCGGAGTGATGGGGGTCTTAGGCACGAGAACGAGCTGTCGCGTATGGGTCATGCGTGGTTTAGATCCCCAGCCTGCCTTGTCGGGCTTCAGGCTCGCCTGGGCATCGCCAAAGGGCAACGTCTCGTCCCCCAACGCCCACCGCAGCTCAATCGGCTCCGCTTGCCACTGCTCCTTGCCCTCTCCCGACGACTTCCGACGAAGCAGTTCCGCCTTGAGCTCCGAGATCACAAACCCCAGCTCTGGGGTGTGGATCGCTTTCTCCGGATCCAGAGGCTTTACTTCCACAAGCAAAGCGGTGATCCGGGATAGCTCCTCGGGTAGGGCAAACTCAAGGGTGAAACGCGAGTCATGGGAGACCGTCCCCGTGGCGTGGATTTCCGGCACCCCCTTTTCGTCGAAGCGCACAACCAGTTCGGTCAAACCGGTGGAAACCGCGTGCACAGGGCGGAGGTAGGTCCAGGGGGTTTGGGCGGTCAGGCTTCGGGTTTCGGTGACCTGGTCGTGTTCCAACGCGGCCCGTCGCCGGAAGAGTTCCATCGCCGGACCGAACTGGCTGCGATCAGCCGGTACCCGAAGCACGGGTAGTTCCTCGCGCAGGTCCCAGTCGCGTTGGGTGTTGAAGTAAGCCAGGAAGTTGTAGTACTCCCGCTGGTCGACCGGGTTGTACGGGTGGTTATGGCACTGAACGCATTTGAACGTGAAGCCCTGCCAGACCTCCCAGGTCGTGTTCACCCGGTCGATGACCGCGACGAGCCGGAATTCCTCGTCGTCGGTTCCGCCTTCGGAGTTAGTGGGCGTATTTCGATGAAAGGCCGTGGCGATCAGGTCATCCAATGTTGCGTTGGGCAGCAGGTCGCCGGCGAGTTGACGCACCGTAAACTGGTCAAACGGCATGTCTGTGTTGAACGCGTCGATTACCCAATCGCGGTAGGGCCACATCGTACGGAGGTGATCGGCCTCGTAGCCCTGGCTGTCGGCGTAGCGGGCCAGATCGAGCCACATGCTGGTCCAGCGTTCGCCGTAGTGCGGCGACGCCAGCAGACGGTCCACCAACCGCTCGAAAGCATCCGGCCGATGGTCGGACAAATAAGCGGAAAGCGTGGCCTCGTCGGGAGGAAGTCCGGTCAGGTCGAAACTCACTCGCCGGGCCAGCTCCAGAGGCGACGCCTGAGGGGACGGTTCCAGCCCCCTCCTCTCCAGAGCCGCCAGCACGATCCGATCCAGCGGTGACAAACACCAGCCTGGCCGCCGCACCGCCGGCAGAGGTGGACGGCGGGGTACGACGTAAGCCCAGTGCTCCTCCCACCGCGCCCCCTCTTCGATCCAGCGGCGAATCACCGCGATCTCTTCGGCGCTGAGCTGGTCGTCCTTCTCCGGTGGAGGCATCCGATAGGAGGGATCATCCGCCGTGATCCTGCGATACAGCTCCGAGGCTTCCGGGTCGCCGGGAACCACGACCGCTTTTCCAGGGGGGAGGACCGTTTCCGGAAACAGGAACGATAGGCCCTTGGTCCGCTTGACACCTCCGTGACACGCAACGCAATGCCGCGCCAGAATCGGCCGCACATCGCGATTGAAGTCGATGGGGGCATCGTCGGCGAAGGTGATGACCGGGGCGAGTATGGTCGCGAGGACGGCGCAAAGGGTCGAGGCTCGTGTATGCCGGTGCATCGGCAGGCTCCCGTAGACCGGCTCGGCAGGTTCAACGGTAGCATTTCAGCCTTCCGCTACTCTTCTAATCGTAGTAGGGTTGCCCGGCGTTGTGGCGGGGCGTTTGTTGACGGTGCGTTGCGAGAGGGGATGAAGGGGCTCCGGCGGATTGGGAGCCCCCCAAGCAACCGCTGCTCAGACACCGGCGAAGCCTGCTTCGGCATGGCTTTCCTGCTCCAGCCTCCGTGTGCCATGGCGTGTGGCGTTGGGGACGGTATTGGGACGGTGCAGGTGTCCCATGCTGACCGGGATAGCGGTGAGTAAACAGGCGCCGAGCAGGTTGCCCAGGGTTACGGGGATTTGGTTGATGAGCCACCAGTCCGCATAGCTCACGTCGGCGCCGCTCCAGATTCCCGCGGGGATGACGAACATGTTGACGACCGAGTGTTCAAATCCGAGCGCGAAGAAGGAGAAGATGGGCAGCCACATGGCCATGATCTTGCCGGGGGTGGCGCGACTTGCGAAGGAGAGCACGACCCCCATGGTGACGAGCCAGTTGCACAGAATTGCTCTGCTCATCAGGCTGAGCCAACCGGTAAATCCACTTGCGGCGTAGCTAACTGTTTTGGCTTCGGCTAATGCCTTGAGCGTTTCGAGGACGTGCGGTTTTCCGGCGCCCATGTAGACGTAGAGGAAGGCGTACAGCAGGGAGCCGCACAGGTTGCCTGCTGCCACGACCAACCAGTTTCTCAGCAGGGCGCGCACGGAGGCTCGCCGTTGGAGCAGTGCCAGGGGGAGCAGCAGGAAGTTCCCGGTGAGGAGTTCAAGGCCCAGGATGACGAGCATGACAAAGCCGACCGGGAAGAAGCATGCTCCTGCGAATGGATGGCCGGCCTGCGCGGAGATTTCCAGGGCCAGGGTTGTGGCCATCGCCAGTAGCGTTCCGGCGCCCAGTGCTCGGACGAAAAGGGTCGGTGAGGGAGTTTGAGCCTTGCGTTCGCCCGCTGTGACCAGGCTGGTTACGATATCGCGCGGTGTAACGGTTGATGAAGGTCGGAGTGGGGTTTGGAGCATCGGTTAACCTCCTTTTGTGACGGTTCGGCTGTCGGGTAGTGTGCGCGTGTTTGGTTTGGGAGCGTACGGTGCTGGACAGATACCTGGGGTCTTGCCTTAACGACGCAGGTGGAGGACGAGGGGGGCCAGGGTGGCCGCGAGTTTTTCGCAGGGCACTTCGCTGAGAAGCGGCAGGCCTGGGGTTGTTTGGGGCCCGGTTCGGCCTCGGACATAGACGTGAGCGGCGTCGACGATGTTGCCGCCACCGGTGCGGGACCGGCAACCTTGCAGCCCGATATCGGCGGCCTGATGCAGGCCGCAACCGGCGGCGCAGCCTGACCAACGGATGGAGATGTCCTTGAGGTGGGTTACCTGATCTCCGAGCATTTGCTCCAGTTGCTCGGCCACCCGCAGGGCCCAGCCCTTTGTTTCGATCAGGGCGAGCGGACAGTAGTCGTTCCCCGTGCAGGTCACAAGCCCCCTCATGATGGGGGAAGGGTTGTAAGGGAGCTCGTGCAGGACTGGTTCCCGAGTGAAGTCATTCAGTCGGGCATCGGGGATGTTCGGGATCAGGAGGTTTTGATCGGGGGTGAGGCGGATCTCGCCGGTGCCGTACTCGTCGGCCAGCCGGGCAACCTCTCTCATCTGGGAGCTACGGATGCGCCCTGCGGGTACGCAGAGGCCCGCGTAGTTCAGCCCCTGCTGCTTTTGGCGGTAGATGCCGATATGGTCGGTCCGGGTGCGTTTTCTGAGGTCTTCTCCGGCTTCCGGGAGCGGGTGACCGAGGCGTCGGCACAGTTCCTCCCGAACCCACCAGACGCCGCGGGCTTCGATGAGAAAGCGGAATCGAGCGCGGTTTCGCGCGGCGCGCGGGCCGTAATCCCGGAAGATGCCGATTAGGGTCTCACAAACGGCGGCCGCTTGGTCGGCGGTGACGAAAGCGTTCAGGGGAAGGGCGGGGGTGAGACCGCCGGAGCCTTGCTTGCCCCCTACGAGGATGTTGAAGCCGACGATTTCTTTGCTGCCCGGGGCGAGCTTTCGAGCGGGCACGAGGGCGACGTCCTGGGTTTCAGCATGGCAGCAGTTTTCCAGGCACCCCGTGATGGTGATGTTGAACTTGCGCGGCAGGTTCGTGTAGCTGCGATTGCCGACGATTCTTTCGGTGAGCTCTTTTGCCAGGGGGTAGGTATCGATGGTTTCACCGGGAGTGATGCCGCCTGCGGGGCACCCCATGATGCCGCGCACGTTGTCGTGCCCGGTTTGCATAGAGTTGAGTCCCACGTCGCGCAAGCGCTGCCAGATCTCGGGAACGTCGCGGATGGTGAACCAGCGGAGCTGGACCTGCTGACGGGTGGTGAGGTCGCAGAAACCCTTTCCGAAGGTGTCGGCCACATCGGCGAGCACCCGGAATTGCTCGGAGGTCATCCGTCCGCAGATGCCGCGGATTCGCATCATAAAGTAGCCGGGAGTACGTTTGCGATGGAACAGGCCGTACCACTTCATCCGGTCCAGGTCGGCGCCGTCGATGCTTTTCCAGTCTCCATCACGAGCGTGCCGCAGAATGACGGGAAGCACATCGAGCCCGTCCTTTTCGGCCTTCATCTGTTCGGCTTTGTTCCGCAGCGTCTGGGGGGCATCGTCTGGTCCGGGGCGGACGAGTTGCATGAGCAGAGCGGCGATCTCGTCCCGGCAGCTTCCGCATCCGGTGCCGGCTGCGCAACGTTCGGCCACCTCCTCCACGGACCGGGCGCCGCGCCGGATCTCGGCGATCACGCGCCCTCGGGGCACATTCTGGCACTGACACAGGATGCTCCCATCGCCAAGGGCAGCACCGGTCGGGCGGTGTTGCATGGGGTTACCTCCACCAAGGGGTTCACAGG
Organism: Planctomycetota bacterium; assembly: GCA_026981825.1. Classification (GTDB taxonomy): domain Bacteria; phylum Planctomycetota; class Planctomycetia; order JALXBF01; family JALXBF01; genus JALSID01. Next base: position 7,128 of record JALSID010000332.1, on the reverse strand, counting down.
TGCGAGAACGTAGGGATCCTTGGTGCAGGCCAGGGAGAGGCTGTGGGGAGAGGAGCCTGCGGCAGGGCGTTTCAGCAGATCGTGTGCCAATCTACACGTGTCTTCAGGGCCTTACTAGGTAACCCCTTCCTGGATAATGGGTTGTCGCACAACGGCCGCCTGGCTGCGCATCGGGGGTGCCCATGAATGGTGCTGTTTGTGCTTATTTTGTGTGCATTTTATCCTGCCTGTCGATCCCTTTTGTTGTGGGCCGGCGGCTCCTCTGCGGCAAGTTCTGGACTGTTAGAGACTTGTTTCGATATGCCGAAGCCTCCGGTTGCTGACCGTGGAGGTGGCATCCCGCTCATTGGGGCCCGTGTGCGCGTTCTTTGTGCGTTCTTGTGCGCATTAGTTGGGCGGTCCAATGGTTAGCACTTGCGCGGTCGATCCCAACGGACTACGGGATCCAGGGTTAGAGTGGATGCCATTCGGTATGGGAGTTGCTTGGCTTGGGCGGTTGCTCAGCGGTGGGAAAGCCATACGTCGCACCCGGGGGCCGGGCGGCCGTGCGGATGCCGGTTCCGAGGGAGAGGCGGAGGCTGGCTCGCGCGGGACCGCCCCGGCCTTCTATTTCAGTGCTTTTCGCGGGGGGCGAACACCTCGACGTCCACCCTTGGGCAGTAGTGGGCGAGCACGGAATCTGTTGTCATGGAGGGGAGACCGTCGGCGGGGGAGATGCCATCTTCGAGCAGACCGAGCTGCACTTCGTAGAGATCGTAGGGGGCATGGTAGACCCGTGCCTGGTGGACCACACCGTCCTTCGGAGCGAACAGGAGGTACCGCTCCACCAGGAAGAACTCCAGGCTATCCGGTTTCGCCTTGCCCAGGGGGGGCCCCACCTTGTAGGTGGCTTCGAACTGGGGGCAGCGCGGCCGGTGGCAGCGATAACGCCACACGGAATTGAGGGGGCTCATTTCGATGTGGGCGTATACATAGTTCAGCTTCCAGAATCGTCTGGCCCACCAGACCGCCAGCCTGGAATTGGCGTTTAGCGAGAAGAAGTAGACGCCCGGCTTGTTCTCGTGCAGGACGTAGGTGCGAACGTTGAGCTCGTGAAAGCGGCAGGATATCCACTTGGGCAACCAGCGCGGCCGAACGTAGGGCATGGAGAAGGCAACGATGGAAACCCACGCTTGATCCTGCCACAGGTCCAGCTCCAGTTCTGGAGGCACAAGGGGGCGTATAAGGTCTGGAGCAACCTGTTGGTGGAGAAAGAGCAGCTTTTCCCAGCGGTGTTCCGCTACAGGGGGATAATCCGGACGAGTACGCCAGCTCATTCTGTCTATTGCGCCCAAGGCTTGCACCCCGTGAGTAATCCGAACCTGTTCGGAGCTTACCGTTGCCTTGCGCCGGAAACCGCAGCCGCGCACAGCGTCCTCAGCGCATAGTCGTCCTTTACGGCCTCGGCGTAGGCGCGGAGGTGTCGGAGCAGACGTTGCCGAGCGCCGTCTAGCCCGGGACTGCCCCAGGCGTTGTGGAGTTCGTCAGGGTCCGCCGAAAGGTCAAACAGCCAGGGGTGGTCCAGGTGGGAAAGAACCAGCTTGTAGTGGCCGGAGACAACCCCCACCCACCGTGGCGGCGAGGCCGAACGTAGGATCGTGTAATCTTCCCAGTCAGGAGGGGGCTGGCCCCGGAACCATCCTGAGGCATCCCTTCCCTGAACCTGTTGCGGTGGATCCAGATCGAGAAGACCACAGAGGGTGGGGAAGAAGTCGACGCAACCGAGTGCGATGTCGACCCGCGTTCCGGCCGGAACGATCCCCGGAGCGCAGATCAGGAAGGGAACGCGAGCAGACCCTTCGAAAGGGACCCCCTTGTTCAGGCGACCATGCTCGCCGCACAAGTCACCGTGATCCGATGTGAACACGATTAGCGTTCGGTCCCGTAGGCCAAGAGCATCGAGCTCTTTCAGCAGGCGGCCGATGTTGTCGTCGATGCACTTCACCATCCCGTAGTAGGCGGGCATGACCCGGCGGAGGAGTTGTTCGGTCACGGCAGGATCTGGACGACCCCACGCCGGAGCCCGCGACGGCAAGATGCGAAGTGTGCGCGGGATACGGACCTGGTCAGGCCGAAACATGCGATCGTACGGTGGGCGTACGGTGTTGGGCCCGTGGGGGTCCGGATAGCTGACCATATAGCACCACGGCCGCTCCTTGTGGGCGCGGATGAACTGGATCGCCTTCTCCGTCAGCCAGTCCGTCGTGTAGTTCCGTTCGTTGGCGCCTGCAATCCTCGGCGTCGGTCTGCCCTGGCGATTCCGGGTTGCCACGCGGGGACCGTGCGGCGTGTCCGCGAGCTGCTTCCAGTGACCTCGGTTGAACGCGAAGCGATTGTCCTCGAAGCCGAACTTTGGCCGGGGGGCCCAACCCGGCTTCGCCGGACCGGCCAGGTGCCACTTGCCGGCATACCCCGTGGCGTAGCCGTGTCGTTGCAGAAGCTGAGCGAAGGTCAGGAATTGTTCCGGCAGGGGGATGTTGTTTGCAGTAACCCCCGTTGTCGTCGGGTAAACTCCGGTCATGAAAGCGGCTCGCGAAGGGGAACAGACGGGAACCGTTGCATAGAACCGAGTTGCGATCGCGCCACGGCGAGCAATCTCGTCGATGTTCGGCGTCCCCGGTAGCATACCACCGTAGCAGCTCAGTGTGCGGAAGAGATGCTCGTCCGTGTACAGCACCAGCACGTTGTACCGTTCGCTACCGGTTGCGCTGCTCAGCCACGTAAGGATCAACCCCAAGGTCAGGGTCCAACAACGGCGCATTTTGACCTCACTGTCGACCGCAACGAGTAGCTGAGCGACTCGACCCCCTAAGCGAACACCCCCTATCCTAACGTTTCCGAAACCAACTTGCAAGCATGGTCGCAGGGGGCGACAGGAACGACGATCGCTTAGGCGGGGGCATGGCATGCATCGGTTGCCCACAGGGGCTTCCGAGGATTCGAGCAGTCATACGTGTAGGACTTCGCGAAGTCGGACCTGACAGCAAGATTCCGCCGCTCCTGTGCCAGGGGAGGGCCGCCCCTGAGCGCTGGGCGTGGAGGAAAGGGACGACGAATGGAAACGGTCTACCAATCACCATCTCGCCTACGCAACGCCTGTCCGCAAAGGGGGCCTTGCCGGCGGTTGGACGATCGGGGGGCATCCGACGGACGCAGCGGTTTCCCTGCCACGTGTTGCGGTACTGGGAGCACGCCGCCAAGCTGGGCGAGCAGCATTGGCGATCAGCCCTAGCCATCGAGAAGGGGGGCCACAGGAAGCTGGGTAGAATCTGGTACCGAGCTGGCCAAACGAAGGAAGAAACCGACATGCGCAACAGCCCGTGGGCAGCCATCTTGCTTCTGGCTTCGATCGGGACGTCTGGCCCCCTTGGCGCCGATTCGGTGCCGTGCTGGCCCTGCTGGCTCGGACCACACCGAAACGGCGCCGTTGACTACTTCAAGCCCCCCGAACCTTGGCCGAATCGTTTGCGCGTCACGTGGAAGCGAAAGGTAGGCGCAGCTTACAGCACACCGCTGCTTGTCGGACAACGCATTTACCAACTGAGTCGAAGGGGGAGAAATGAGGTCCTGAGCTGCTTGAGCGTGCAGGACGGCCGCGTGCTCTGGCAGAGGCAGTTCGAGGTGCCGTTTAAGGTAGGCAGTGGCGGCGAAAGGCACGGAGATTGGCCTAAGTCGACCCCTTGCTACGTGCAGGGACGAATTGTCACAGTCGCCATCAACGGAACCATCCGCTGCTGGGATGCGGACACAGGTCGACTGATCTGGACGAAGGATTACACCGCCGAGTTCGACCCACCCCATCCCTACTGGGGGGCCGCCACTTCGCCGGTTGCTTCCGACGACACCGTGTTCGTCCATGTGGGCAATGACGAGCGGGGCGGTGCGCTGGTGGCGCTCGGTCTGGCCAACGGAGCAGAACGCTGGCGCCTGGAAGGCGACGGCCCCTGCTACTCGTCCCCCGTCCTGGCTACCCTGGACGGTGTCCGGCAGGTAATTGAGTGGAACCACCGGCGGTTGGTCGGCGTCGACGCCACCACGGGAAAACCGCTCTGGCAGCTTCTCTTGCCGCACACAGGAGCCGACCAAAACATGCCGAGCCCGGTTGTGGCGGGCGATCGGATCGTGCTGGGCGCCGAGAACCGAGGCATCCGTTGCCTACGTCCACGTCGGAACGGGAACCAGTGGGTGGTCGAGACGCTCTGGCACCAAAAGCGACTGGCGTGTGAAATGTCCACACCGATCGTCCATGCCGGTCGGGTGTTCGGACTTTCTCACTACGACAGGGGCCGACTGTTTTGCCTGGATCTGGCTACGGGCAAGATTCTGTGGGTCGGGCCCCCGCGCACGGCCGAGTACGCCACGTTCCTTGCCGTTCCGGGTTACGTGCTCGCTCTGCTCTCCACCGGCCAACTGCTCGTCATAGACGTGAGCTCGGATCGTTACATGCCCGTCGCCCAGTACACCGTTTCGACAACGCCCACCTGGTCCGGCCCCGTCCTGCTTCCGGGCGGAATCCTCATAAAGGACCACGACACCATGGTGCGCTACGCGTTCGAGACCGGTCCCCGCTAACGACGACGTCCTGGACCGCCCCACTGTGGCCACTACTGCCAACGTAGGCAGGGGGTAGGTGAGCGTGCAGACGCCCCATTTGCCGTTATTCAGCGGTAGTCTCGAGCAAGGGCGCAGATCGCGGACCGCTCGGTGCACAGTGCTGTCCATGGCTGCAGCCGTGGAGATGTCGCGAATCACTTGCTACGATTCATTCGGTGCTTTTGGAAGAACGCTCTGTCCCATTGGGGGGAGGTGTGCGATGCGGCGGGTGCTGGTCGCGGTGCTCGTGGCCGTCCTTGGGCTGGTCGATGCGAAGTCCGTATCGGCCCAGGTGCTCTCTTCTCGAAGGAACATCTTCGGCGGGTACGACTTCTACCAGAACGGACGGCTCGTGATGCGGGCCAGGCCGAACATCTTCGGAGGGCTGGACTACTTCGGGGTTGATGGACGCCTTGTTCTGAGTACGCGGCCGAACGTCTTCGGAGGGATCGACTGCTACCATCCCGGCCTGGGCCATGCAGCCACGGGGCAGCTCAACGTGTTCGGTGGCCTGACTTTCACGCCTCCCTGGATGGGACTCTTCCTTTACACTCGACCAAATATCTTCGGAGGCTACGATCTGTACCGCCGTGGAGGCGGGCGGATGTTGCGATCACGACGGAACATCCACGGTGGACAGGACATGCGTATCCCAAGGGGGGCCACGACCGGCACAGCCCGAAGCCGGCAGTCCGCGCGGGTGCCGGCCCCCGAACCCCCACGCCGCGTCCACAGAGGGACAAAGGCTCGTGTGCCACGCGGCCGCTTACCTCGGCGCACCTCGGCCTCGCGCGTGCCGCGCACACCGCCTTCGCGGAACCGTGCGGCCCGAGTACCCCGCGGATCCGCCCGGCGTGTTCCATCGACGCGGGGCAGCCATTCGTCCCGTACTCGGCTCCCAATCAGCGATAGGGGACGCATACCGTAGACGAAGCCGCCAAGGACGGCCCTACCGTGTGGGCCGGTCCGGCTCCCTCGGCGGCTGCGGATCGCACCAGATTTCCCCAGCGGTTGGTGGCCCGGATGTCCGTGTCACCGCGAACCCTCTAGTCGCACCTTTAGGAGATCACGTCGATTTCATTGCGTCCGCCGTACGCAGGCTCCACTGCCACGACGTTCAGCCGCTACCGGCGGCGATTTGCGCGCACGGTCTGCTCCCACCGCTTGTATCGATCGCGGAGCCGGGCGAGCACCTCCTGATGCGTATCTGCCAGGTTTGTCTTCTCCGCAAGGTCCTGGCTGAGGTCGAACAGGTACTCCTGCACCTTGTCCCCCGTCTGCTTGGCGACGTACTTCCAGTTTCCGCAGCGCACCCCCATCCAGATCGTGTCGCCGCGCGGCTTTCTCCAGTACAGAGTGCGGTGAAGCCCCGGCGCGCCGCCGTTTTTCATAGGCTCCAACAGGCTGATCCCGTCGAAAGGCTTCTCCGGTGCCGGCTGTACTCCGGCCACTGCTGCAAACGTCGCCGTGATATCGAAGGTGGCACAGGGAACATCTGAGACCTTGCCCCCTTCAAGCTTGCCACGCCAAACGAGAATCAACGGGACACGGATGCCTCCCTCAAACGTGGATCCCTTGAATCCACGGAGGGGCCCATTGCTCCCCCGCACGGCTCCTCCGTTATCGCTGGCGAACACGATAAGCGTCCGGTCCAACAGACCGTACCGCTTGATGGCCGCGACGATCTCTCCGACGCTTCGGTCCAGCCGCTCAATCATCGCATCGTAGGTCGCCAAGGGGGCGTTGCGGGCCGACCACAGGGGGGAATCCAGAGGAAGAGGGTTCGGTCGGAAGTCGTCCGGGCCCTGGTAGGGGAAGTGGGGGGCCGTGTGGGGCACGTACAGGAAGAACGGGCGGTCCCGGTTGGATGCGATGAACCGCACCGCTTCGCCGGTGATGATGTCGGTGAAGTACCCCTTCCGCTGTACGGGTTGCTCGTCCTGGTACAGAGCAGGGGGATAGCCGGGCAGGTTCTCGACATGGTGGAAGTACTCCATCCCTCCGCCGATGCAGTACAGAGCTTCATCGAAGCCGTGGCGGAGCGGAGAAAACTGGGGCTCGTAACCGAGGTGCCACTTGCCGAAGATCGCCGTTCGATAGCCAACGCTCTTGAGCAGCTTCACGATGGTCTGCTCATCAGCGGGCAGGCCAAGCTGGTGTTTTTCAGCCAGGGCCACGGCCTCGTCGTAGCGACCCACGTTGCCTGTGCCGATGGCACATTCCAGCCCCCCAAATCGGTGCTGGTACCTTCCGGTCAGGAACGCCGTTCTTGTCGGGGTACACTCCGGCCCATTTGCGTAGTGGTTCGTGAAGCGGATACCGATTTCGGCCAGGCGATCGATATTGGGGGTGTGGACGGCGCGATACCCGTAGCAACCAAGATCGCCGTAACCAAGATCGTCGGCAAACAGAAACACGATGTTCGGCCGCTCGGATGCTTCCGCGCTCGCCAGCCCAAGCGCAACGAGGACGACCGCGAGTGCTCTCATCTGTCTT
>JALSID010000331.1 GCA_026981825.1 Planctomycetota bacterium | reverse complement strand
GTGACTCGATCGTGACTCGCCTTCCAAAACCGCCACAGCCGCCCGAACGTTGTCGGGGGCAAGGTGGGCATATTTCTCGGTCATCTTGACCGTCGAGTGCCCCAACAAGTCCCTCACCTCCGGCAGAGGCACACCAGCGGACACAAGCCACGCCGCGCATGTGTGCCGCAGATCGTGGATGCGAAAATCCGAGATCCCAGCCCTCTTGCACGCGGTCGCAAAGCTCCGTTTCACGTCGCCGATCCGGTTTCCACCTTCGTCGCAGAATACCCAAGGGCTGGCCGGGCAGTGTTGCGCTCTCCACCGCAGCCGGTTTAGGATGGCTTCGCGTGCGATCCGGTTCAATGGAACGGTGCGCCGCTTCCCAGCTTTCGTGTGTATGGCCTCCAGGTATATCAGCCCACCATGGAGGTCCACCCTCTTCCACTCCAGCCCCAGCAACTCCTGTTTCCGGCATCCGGTATGGAGCGCCAAGCGGATGAAGTCCGCCAAGTGAGGCGCTTTCGGCTCGGATTCCGCAGCTCGGATCAACGCTTCGGCTTCCGCCTGTGAGATCCACCGTATCCTGCCCTCCGGCTCTCTGAGTTTGCGCCGGCTTACCGGATTGGGAAGCCCCCACCCAAGTTCACCGTTGACGAAGTTGATCGCAGCAGAAAGCACCTCCAGCTCCCGGTTGATCGTGGCGTTGCTGACACCCTCTCGCCTCCGCGCCTCAATGTGCCCACGAACATCGCTCGGGGAAAGTGCGTTCATTTCCAAACCGCCGAAAGTTTCCCGCAGCTTCCTGACGTGCTGCCGCATCTTGTTCCAGGTACGCTTTTCCCGGCGTGAACGCAGGAATTCCACCATCACGTCCTCGAACGTCCTGGGCGGCTGTTCGTCCCAGTGCCGCGCCCTGTGGGTCTCGACGCGCCACTTTGCTAGCAGCGCTTCGGCTTCCCGCCGGTCGGTTGTGCCAGTAGAGCGTCTAACTCTTTTGCCGCTGGCGTCGATGTACGACGCCCACCAGTACGGGGAGTCAGGGCGGCGATAGAGGCCGTCCTGGTCCGTCCGTTTGCGCTTTTGCATGTGCTACCTCCTTTTGCTGGTAGCGCACCCATCCCAGCGCGCCCCACATTATGCGCAGCGCTCATATTTTTCTCCACCCACTCGACCAGGGCTGCACGGGGAATCCGGATCAGCCGCCCCACTCTTACGGTCGGCAGTTCGCCGGCATCGACCAGGCGCCGAACGGTGCGGGACGAGACCTCTAGCATCTCAGCGGCGGTATCCAGACTGACGGCGATGGGTTGCACTTCGGCCATGTCACTCTCCGAATATCCGAACACGCTCCCGCTTCCAGCCGCACCGGCAGCGGTACTTGGTTTCGTCGATCTCCGCCGAACATCCCGGATCGTGGCGTCCGTATTCCCGCAGGGTCTCGCGTAGGTCCTCGATGCCCTGGCAAATCGCATCGCCAAGCGGCAAATTCTTACCTTCGGTCTCGTGCAGCCCCAGGCGGGTACAACAAGCGATGATTTTCCGTGCGTCCGCCTTCAATCGCTCCTCGTCAGCATACGATCCCGGCCACCCCCGCCACTCCGCCACACGCATGCGCCAGCGCCAGCCAAGCCGGTGCCAGGCCTCGATTGGGTCGGTATCCGCCGGCAGCAGGTAGTATTGCCCCGTCGCCAGGGCGATGTAGCACTTCTCTCCGTCGGATAGGCCGGAAATGGTCGTGTCCCCGATCTCAATGTCTCCCCGTCGGATTTCCTCGATGATCTGGTCCAGGTCCTCGCGCATTG
>JALSID010000330.1 GCA_026981825.1 Planctomycetota bacterium | reverse complement strand
CTTGTTCCCCCCGGTGCCGAGTACGTGCGGTCTGACCCCCCGGGTGAGCCTGCCGGGGATCGGGTTCGGTGGGAGCTGGGGAACCTTGCCCCGGGTGGTTCCTCCGCCATCACCGTCGTGTTGCGCCCGCGGGAAGCGGGGCAATTGGAGAACTGCGCCCAGGTGCTTGTTAACGGCAGCGTGCAGGATGAGTCGTGCGTGAGAACCACGGTAACCGCCCCTCAGTTGCGGGTGTCGAAGACAGGACCGGCCACGGCTGCTCTGGGACAGACGGTCACGTACACGATCACGGTGGAAAACCCGAACTCGGCCCCGGTCACCGGAATCGTGATCACCGACGAAGTCCCCACAGGCATGACCCATGAGACCGGCGCACCGACCGTTGAAGCAGACCTGGGCACACTGGCGCCCGGAGAGTCCAAGTCGGTGCAGATCGAGCTCACGGCCACCGCGCCCGGCCGACACGTGAACCGGGTCACCGTCACAGCCGACGGGGGTATCCGGGCGTCTGCCGAAGCGGTGACGGAGGTGATCCAGCCCACTCTGGAGATTGATAAGACCGGGCCCACCCTGCGCTACCTCAATCGGCCCGTAGAGTACACCATTGCGGTCCGGAACCCGACCGACCTGCCGATTCCCAACGTCGTCGTGGTCGATCGCGTGCCTGCTCAACTTCGCTTCCTGGAAGCCGGTCAGGGGGGCCGTCTGCAGGGCGACCAGGTGGTCTGGCAGGTCGGTACGCTGGGGCCGGGCGAAAGCCGTCAACTGACCGCTCGCTTCGCTGCCATCCAGGCCGCGCCTCGAGTTGTGAACGTGGCTCTGGCCAGCGCCGACTATGGCATCGAAGTGCAGGACTCTCACGAGCTCCGCATCGAGGCAGTGGCGGGGCTGTCTCTCGAGGTGGTGGACCTGGACGACCCGATCCGAATCGGCGACCAGGTGACCTACGAGATCCGGGTCACCAACCAGGGCGATGCCCCGGCCAACGCCGTTCGTGTGTCGGTCGTCTTACCTGAAGGGCTGCAGCTCGTTTCCGCCGAAGGACCGGTGGCGTGGCAGGCCGCCGACGGCGGCAAGCGGGTGGTCTTTGAAGCATTCGACATGCTTGAACCGCGCATGACGGCTACCTATCGAGTCCGAGCCAGAGGGGCGGCTCCGGGTGTCCAGAAGATCCGCGTAATCCTCGAAGCGGCGGAACCGACTCTGACCGCGCCCGTGGAGGAAGAGGAACTGACACAGGTCGTCGAACAAACCAACGGACCGGCTCCTGCCCCCGGAACACCTGCGCAACCGCCCGGCTTCTAAGACGATCGGTGAGGCTGCGCCACCGACTCCCCGATCGCCCCACTGGCCGAGCCCGTGGAGCCCACACGCGGGTTAGACATCGTGGGGCCGCGGCGGACCGCAGACTGCATCGGCGTGCCAAACGGCGTTGTACAGAACCCTGATGCGGCCGCAGGTCGCCGGGGTCGAGCGATGCTCTTCTCCGAGTGCCGCGAATAATCTCTAGTACGCCGAGCGGTCCCGAGAATCCCTTCGGACTGGCGATCGCTCGCTCTGTCCCAGGCGCTGTCTGCGGGAAAGGTGACCGGCCCCCGGCGTCGGATAGTGACCCCGAGTTCCGGAGAAGCGGTTGGATGAGTTTCGAGCTGAAGCGAACGCATACCTGCGGGGAACTGCGAGCTGAGCATATCGGGCAAACGGTGCGTCTGAACGGTTGGGTGGACAGTTGGCGCGATCACGGTGGCTTGCTGTTCGTCGACCTCCGCGATCGGTGGGGTAAAACGCAGCTTGTCTTCGACCCGGCCACCTACCGTGCCATGTTCGAAGCCGCGCGCCGGCTGAGGGCCGAGTACGTGATCGCTGTGGAAGGCGAGGTGGTGCGACGTCCCGAAGGGACAGAGAACCCCAAGATCGCCACCGGCGAGGTTGAGGTGCGAGTTCGCCGACTAGAGGTGTTGAATGCCAGCTTGACGCCCCCCTTCGAGGTATCAGGCGAGGAACCTCCTGGCGAAGAGGTTCGTTTGCGCTACCGCTACCTCGATCTCCGCCGACAGCCCCTGCAACGTGCGCTGATGCTCCGGCATCACCTGAATCGCATCATTCGGGAGTACTTCAACAGTCTCGACTTTGTCGAAGTGGAAACGCCCATCCTGGCGAAGAGCACTCCCGAGGGGGCAAGGGACTTCCTCGTGCCGTCTCGACTCTATCCGGGCCATTTCTATGCCCTTCCCCAGTCGCCACAGCTTTTCAAACAGTTGCTGATGATCGCGGGCTACGACCGCTACTACCAGATCGCTCGCTGCTTCCGGGACGAAGATCTCCGCGCCAATCGCCAGCCAGAGTTCACACAGCTCGACGTGGAGATGTCCTTCGTGCACCGAGACGACGTGCTGAATGTGATCGAGGGGCTATGCTATCGGCTGATGAAGGAGCTGAAGGGGATCGAGTTGTCCCTGCCGTTGCCTCGGCTCTCGTACGAAGAAGCGGTGACCCGATACGGGCTCGACGCGCCGGACCTGCGGTTCGGCCTGGAGATTGTTGAGATCACCGACCTCGCGGCGGAATCGGACTTCCAGGTATTCCGCCGAGTGATTGACAGAGGTGGCAGGGTGCGCGGCCTGCGGGCGCCCAACGCCGCACAGCGGTACTCGCGCAAGATGCTGGATGAGCTCACCGAGTACGTAGGCCAGTTCGGAGCGAAGGGGCTGGCCTGGTTTCGCGTCGAGGAATCTGGCCTTGGGGGGCCTATAGCGAAGAATTTTTCCAGTTCACTGCAAGAGCGGATTCGCGAACGGCTGCGCGCCGAACCAGGCGACCTTCTTCTGTTTGTGGCGGACACGTGGGAGGTCACCTGTGCAGCGCTGGGCAATCTACGTAAGCGGCTGGGGACGGAACTTGAACTCTATGACCGCTCCGCGTTTCACATCTCCTGGGTGTTGGACTTCCCCATGTTTGAATGGGACGAGGACGAGAAGCGTTGGACGGCGACCCACCATCCCTTTACCATGCCCCACGTGGAGGATTTGGACCGGCTCGAGTCCGATCCCGGCAGCGTGCGTGCCTATGCTTACGACCTGATCATCAATGGCGAAGAGGCCGGCGGAGGGACAATCCGATGCCATGATCCCGACATCCAGCGGCGGATCTTTCGGGTGCTTTCCTTGAGCGAGGAGGAGATCGAAGAGAAGTTCGGTTTCTTCGTCAATGCCCTCAGGTACGGCACACCACCGCACGGGGGCATAGCCCTAGGGCTGGACCGAATCGTGATGCTTCTGGGCGGTTACCAGAGCATCCGCGACGTGATCGCCTTTCCGAAAACGCAGAAAGGCGCAGACCTCATGCTCGGTGCCCCCTCCCCGGTGGACGACCGCCAGCTTCGGGAGCTCCACATTCGGGTGGTCTCTTAGACCGCACTTTTGGGATGCGCGACGACCAGTCTAGGGTCTTTCCTGCCCCAGAGCGGCAAAATCGCCGGGATTCGGCGAGGGGGAACGCGCGCACGCGTAGACAGAATAATCAGGGGTGGCCAGTTGCTATTTTGCCCTCTTTACGGCATGGCTTTACGGCATGGCTTTCCGTCAAAAGGATCGAGTCATCCGGGCTGTATGTGTCCAGAATAAGGCGGACGTACAAAGGCAAAACCAACGAAAGCATCCTCGTCCGCGCAAGCTACCGCGACGCCTCCGGCCGAGTTCACCGGCGAACCCCTCGCAAGCCTCACGAAGCTGTCCCCGAAGGTGATTGAGGCGGTAGAAAGGGCCCTGGCCGGTCAGAAAGATGGGACGCCGCCAACACACGAGGACCCCTCGGATATCGAGCGAAGCTTCCCCCATGGGCACGTGGCCGCCGTTTTGGGCACGATGCAGAAAGCTCGGCCTACCCGAGCTTCTGGGCCGTCGCCGGAGCCGGCGACGTCAGACGGCCATCGCGCCGGTGGCCGGGCAGTTGCTCTGGTCCGATTCCAAGTTAGGGTTGTGGCGTCGCCTCCGGGGGGAAAGCGCCGCCAGTACCCTGGGCGAGGAACTCGTACTGGACGTCGTGAAGGTGGGGGAGCTGTGCGAAGTCAATTCGCGAACTCGCATCAGCGTCGCAACATGCGCCACGTCCAGCCGAAGAGTACGGCCAAAAGCGGCAGACGGCGAAAAACCGGTGCGCGCGGGGGGCTAGCCCACCGGCCCGGGCCTGCATCCGGACGCCGGGGCGGACTGGCCGGACCGCCGTCGCGCCGGCGCGACGGTGGTCCGGCTCTTCCATCAGGCGGACCCAGCGGCGGCGTCCTACCGCAGGGCCACCGGCAGAGACGCAGAGCCCCGCTGTCTGCAGCCGCGAGGACGGGAACCGGAGGAGGCGAGAGCGGGCGGTGCCTGCAGCCTCGTTCCAATGCCATAGCGATGGAACGGCACGTCACACGCCCCGGACAAGGCGGTGAAGCTAATCCGGCCGACGGACTAAACCCGTTCTCACCGACCGTGTGCCACTGTGCCGGGAACATGCACCCGTGCCATGGGCCCTCGGTCACCCGGAAGATGCGCTTAGACCGGCGGACGGGTGGTTGGACCGGACGATGTGCGGGCGGCGTAGCCGGCCAGGCTGCACGACAGCGATCGCTGCCTCTGATCGGTCCACGGTAAGGGGGGCTGACGAAGAGCCTGGGAGGCTCGTTTTCGTCTGGAGGATCGCACGGGGCCGATGGGCCTAGCCCGTGGGCTGGTCGCCATGCTGTGGTGGGCGGCACGTGTCTGTGGTGAGAGCGGTCTCGATAGCGGCGATCAACCGATCGATCCGGAACGGCTTGTACAGGGCTGCGGGCAGGCCATGCCGACGGGCGCGGAGGATCGTGTGGTCAGCATCGTAGGTGAACTCCGTCATCAGGATAACCGGGGTGTGGGGGCGAAGCTCGCGCAGCTTCATGAACAGGTCGAAGCCTTTCATGTCCGGCAGGCGAATATCGGCGATGAAGACGTCATACTCCCCCACACGAGCCATGGCGAGCGCTTCGTGAGCCGTCGCCGCCGTTTCCACGACACAGCCATACCGCTCCAGCAAAGCGTGAGATTGTTCCCGCACCGTCTCGTCCGCGTCCACGATGAGCACCGACTTACCCATCAGAAGGGGGTGGCGTGACGGCCGCACTCGGTCCAGGGTGGCCGCGTCGGTCGGTGCCACCCGCTCGCCGACCCGCTGGATAATCGAACGGACCTCGCGCGCTGCCGCCAACGTTCTCTGCAGCCGCTCGCGTAGCTCCGTATCGTGCCCAATGTACCGGTCCAGGAGGACGGTTACGTCGCGAATGATCGCGTCGACCGGCAACGTCACCTCCCGGCTAATCATGTCCACCGACTCGGAAGTGGCCGAGAGCTTCTCAGCCTGAAGCAGTTCAAGGGTGCGCAGCCCCCGTGCCACGTCCCTGGCGTACAGCTCAAGAAACAGCACGTCGTCCGGCGTGAACCGGCCCGGCTCGGGAGCCTCCACGTTCAGCGTTCCGATGATCTCGTCGTGCAACACCAGCGGAACCGTGATGGAGCTTTTCGCACCAGGTGCTCCCGGCAGGTAGAGCGGGTCACGCGCCGTATCCTCACACAGGTAGCTCCTCCCGGTAGCAGCCACGTAGCCGGTCACCCCGTTCCCCTCGGCTCGGGCGTACAGCGGCCGTTCCGCCGCAGACTGGTCCATGCCATAGCACAACAGCGGCTCGAGCCGACCGGTGGTGCGATCCAGCAAGCGGATCTCGATCGCGTCCAGATGCAAGATGTCCTTGGTGTGACGCAGGATTTGGCTCTTCAGGAACTCGATCCGCTGGGCGACATCCATCTCTGCCAGCGCATCGGGCGTCAGGGTCGCCAGCTCAGAACCGGCCCGATGGACCGCCCTGAGCTTCTCGCGGTAGACGTGTTCGGCGGTGATATCCTTCGCGATCACCAAGGCCGCCCGTTCGTCCGGACAAGCCGAGCAAATCGGCACCACCATGATCTGGAGATAACGGGAACCGTCCGTGGCTATCGTGACACGCTGTCCGGACCCGCCTGCGGAGACAGACATACGTGAGACGGTCTGCTGCCGCTCGGGATACGAATGGGCCAGCACACTCTCGAACCGTTTCCCTTCCACACTGTCGGTCCTTATCAGTTCGCGAAACGCGCGGTTCGCCCACTGGATCTGACCGCGATCGTCGAGCAGAACCAGCCCGTCGGGAACAGCCTCCAGCAGGGGAAGAGATTCGGCAAACAGATGGGCTTCGGACTTGGCCTGCTCAGGTGCGGCCAGCACAATGCCGCGGTAGCGGAGCGGATCGATCGCTACAAGAGCGAGGGCTTCTTGCAGGGAACGAACCGATCGGTACTGTAGGTCCCTTGCCGACGGCTGCTGAAGCAACTCCGCCGCCGCATTCTCGTCACCGAGGATCAGAAACTCACACGGTACCATGTTCCGCCCAGGTCTCCGTCTCAGCGTGGCCTCGGTTCTCCGGCCACGCCCCGACTACGCTACTATTGGGTGAGTTGACCCTGCTCAACGCCTGTACCGACATGACGCTTGGCTTCGATAGCAGCTTCCAAAGATTCGATGACGCAGCAACGCCGATCGTTCCAACCCTTGTTAATTCTCTCAATTCTGGCACACGTAGTCTACGCCGGCCAGAACGCTCCGGGACTGGATGTCGTCGCAATCGACCGCGCGCGTCAGTCGGTGCGAGGGACGCTCACCTGGGCCGCGGAACGGAATCGCCCCCTGCTACGTCTGTCGACCGGAGAAGAACGTCCCCTTGAACGCTTCGTCGAGATCCGCGTGGATCGGGCCGAGGCCGGGCCATGGCGGGGGCTGCCCTGGTTCGATCTCCGCCTCTGGGGCGCGGAACGCGTCGCCGTGCAGAAGATCGTGGGCAGGGGTGAGCAGATCCAGGTGACCCTGGGGGGACAGGTGTATACCTGGCCGTCCGTTGTGTTGGCCCAGATCACGCATTATGGCGAGCTGCGGCCCGCTGTCCGGGCTTCTTTCGACACCCCGGATTCCGACCGGTCGGTGGACCTGGCCGGGAACGCTCGCCCCGTGCCTGGCAAAGGTGTGGATGGCACAACTGGGGTTGAGCTGACCCGAGAGGGCGACGGCCTAACCGCCGCTCTCGCGCGCCCCATCGCAGAAGGTACGGTAGAGCTCCTGGTCTTCGACCCCGGCCGCAACGTCCTACCCGGCACGTTCGTGGTCGAATTGCTCTTTCGCCGCGGTTCGCGAGCCGTCCCCGTACAGGTGCTGCTCATCAATGGCGAAGAGTTCTGGGGGTTTGCCACCCCTGAAGGCCCCCCGAGTGCTGTGGAACCGATCACACGACGCCCCGGTTGGCATCGGGTGGCGTTCGAGCTCGAGAACGACCGGATCCAGGCCGACATCGACGATGCGGTGCTCAGCGTCATCCACCAGCCCCTCGGTCAGCTCACCGAACTGCGCGTCCGTCTGCAGGCCAAAGAGAACCGCTCGGGAGCCCCCCGCGCCTCCAGCCCAGCCCCGATCATCATCGACGACCTCCGCATCTACGAGCGGCGACCGGCCGTCCTCGAACGGCAGCCGTCGCGGAACCAGGACGAGGTTGTCCTGTACGACGGACAGCAGTTCTACGGTGTGGTTACGGCGATCACGGACGTGAGCGTAGCGCTGCGGTCCGATCAGGGCACGTACAGCTTTCCATGGTCCGTGGTGTACAGCGTCTACTTCGCCCCCCGGCCCGTCACCCCTCATCAGCTCGTCGGCCAGCGCGTGCGCGTTCTGTTCAGCCCCAGCAAGTCCGGCCGTGCCCCCACGTGGAGCAACATCGAAGGGGTTATGCAAGGGCTTACGGACGAGGCGCTCCAGCTTATGCACCCCGTACTTGGGGAAATCGCCCTGCCAAGAGACAGCTTGAGGCGGCTCTACCCGGGCCGCTACGGGCACTGGCTCCTGCTGGATCACTCCTATCACCACCTGGGCGACGAGGTGGACCTCAACCTGCAGCGTCCGTACCCGGAGGGGAATGAAGTGAGCTGGACGTTCGAACTGGAACATGTGCCCGAAAAGGTCTGGCTCGTGGCGGATGTCGTGGACTTGGAACCCATGCGAGAGGGAGCTCCCTACTACCAGCAACTGCGCGAGGGCTTCCTGCGTACCGAAGTCATCCTCAACGGCAAGACGGTCGATTTCCTCAATCGCTACGTACCGCTTGGGCAGCGGCGGCAACCGAAGCGGATCCGCCTGGAGCTGCCGCGTGCGGAGCTCCGGGTCGGGAAGAACGTCCTGGGCCTCCGCCAACAACCGCAAAAGCAGCGGCCTGGCTCTTTCGACGATTTCGGCATCTTCGCCGTGAGTCTGGAATGGGACGCGACGAAGGAGCCAGGGGAATGATGCCCGGGCACCGATGACTGACCCGCTTGGCACCTTCGCAACCTCGGTGTAAGATCAAACAGCGCAGTGGGTGGGCATCTCACGCGAGGCGACCGCGATGCAACCGGAGAAGACCCAATCCCTTGTGCGACGCGTCGCACGGCGGATGACGTTTCAGCACGGACTCCACATTCTCCTCTGGACAACCACAGCAGCTTTGTTCCTGCTCGCCGTCGCTGCGGGCGTCGCCAAGGCGGCGGGCTGGAGCGTACGCGATCTGCTGCCCGTGGGCGCTGCCTTGCTGGCAACAGCGGCCCTTGGCTCGGTCATCTACACGCTCTGGAAAAGAGCCGGCCTTCTGCAAGCCGCCAGTTTGATCGACGAGAAGCTCGGGCTCGAAGAGCGCGTGCTCTCCGTGATCTCCCTGGGGCCAGAGCAGCAGGAGTTGCCGGCGGCGGTGATCCTGGCCACGGAAGCCGAACAGGCGGTAAGTCGTGTCCACCCGGCCGAGATCGTACCGCTGAGCCTCCCTCGTCCTCTGTGGGTGCCCCTTATCCCCCTTTGCCTGGCAGCGGTTCTGTGGGCGCTTACTCCACAATGGAAAGACAACGCGGATGCCCTGGCAGGAACAGAGGGCACCGTGGTGCCGAAGAACCTTGAGGAACTCAAGAAACGCGTCGAAAAAAGCGCCCGCCCCCTCGAAGCAGCGGTCAAGGAACTGCAGCAACAGGTGAGCGGGTCCGCGACCGGTAAACCCCTCAAGGAATTGCTCGGGAAACTCGACCGGCTCACCCAGGATTTGCTCGCTCCAAAAGGTGACGACCCGCAGAAGCTGCAGAAGAGGCTGGCCGAGCTGAGCGAGGTGGAAAAGCGACTTCGGGAACTCCAGCAAGCGGCGGACGTGAAGCGAGCAACGGCAAACACGCTCTCCCTGCTGGCCCGAAAAGCGCAGCAAGCCGCCAATAAAGGCCCCCTCAACCGGTTCCAGGACGCGCTGAAACGGGGCGACCTGAAGAACGCGTCGCGGGCGCTCAAGGAACTGGCCGAGAAAATTAAGAACAGCTCCCTGCCCCCTAAAGAGAAGAAGAAAATGATGCGCCAGCTCCGGCAGCTTCAGCGAGCGTTGCAGGAGCTTCGCCAACTCAAAGCGGCGCAACAGCGGCTGGCAAAGTCCGGACTGAAGGGGGAAGCTCTCGAGCGAGCGTTGGAGGCGATGCGGCAGGAGCTGGGCGATGCCAGGTGGCTCGATCGTCTGAGCCAACAACTGGCACAGGCCGGCCAGAGCTTGGACGACAAGAAGCTTGCCCAGGCACTGGAAGAGCTGGCCAAGACGGTCGACCGTCTGGCGGACGACCTCCAGGCAGGCGAACTCGCCGACGACCTGCTCCAGCAAATAGCCGACTTCCGCGCCAGGATGGCATGCCCTCAATGCAAGGGGGCAGGGTGACAGGGCTGTGGTGGAGCCGGTCGGCTCCAGGACTTTGTGGGCCAGGGCGGGCGTCCGGCTCGGGGGCTGGGCCGCGGGCGCGGTGTGGGGGAACGGCCGGAAAAGGAAGATGCCACACGGGCCTATGACACGCGCTCACCTGCGGGCATCAACCCGCGAGGGGTGGCTGACATTTCCCCCACGCCTCTGGGCCCGGTAGTCGAAGGCGAAACCCGGCTTGAAGCCGCTCAGTTGTCCGACGCGCCACAGGGTCTTCCGGCCAGTGCGGTAGACCGCGAGCGAATCCCGCGCCGCTACAAGGAGCACGCACGTGAGTACCTGGACGCTCTGATCGGGCGAACACCGACGGCAGAGGACGCCGAACGATCGGACTAGTTCGTGCTCCTTCCTCCGTTCGATACGTTAGACCGCTGCACGGAAGCGCGCAGAACGAGCCCCCATCCTGGCTATGACATGCCCCCGGTCGTCCCGCTCGCACCAGGTCTGCATCAGAGGCCGGCGTCGAATAGGGGCCCTTCGCCCATTACCGGCCCATCGTCCAGCCTCAAGGAGATTCCGGCCATCCTGCGCGGTTTGCCCTCAAACGTCCCCCCCCGGTCGGTCCGACATCCATTCCGTACCATCCACCCGAGCTCGGCATGTCCAGCGCCAACATGGGGACGACTGCTCAGCACCCCTGCTGGCATCCGGCCAAAGGCCAAACGCAACCTGCGCCAAATCAAGCAGCACAAACGTGAACCTCTCCGGCTCCGGGCCCAACGGCCCATCCGGATCGTCGTAGAAGGCCGTGCGATTGTCGCCGCACGGCACTGCTCTTAAGCGATGTGCCCCGTGGCAGCAAGAAACCGGCCCCCGCATCGCACTTAGCCGCTTCTCGATCAGCACCGGCTCGGCGCGCCCGCAACCTCGCTTCTATCCTAGCCCTGGCCGATCCGGACCAGCAACCGATCCCACCAACCGCAGCGGCAACCTAAAGCCCGGCGAGGCATCTGTCGCCCGCTCCCCGAAGGCTTCTCCGCACCGCTAGGCTGTCTCTCAACACTCCTTGCCAAGCTGGAGATCCGCGGAGAGACGACCGGAAGCATCCGCGGACAGGAGGGCAATCCGCGATGGCCGTGCCGATTGTGACGCACGCGGCCCCAACAACCATCGAGCCGGACTTCCGCCGCCCGAGCCAACCGGTCGGCTGCAGGGCGAAAACCGGACAGACAAAGAGGGCACAGACTTTTCCGTCTTGTCTTTCTCTCTGTGTGTCTGCGGTGAGTCTGAGCGTCAAGATTCCCCCTTCATCCACTCGCTAAAGCGGGCGTCGCCGACCGGTTTGCCGAGGGATCCCGGGCGCGGCGGCGGAGCTGGGGCGACGGCGCTACGGCTTTCCTTGCGGCCTCCGCCCCGACGGATGCGGACGCATTGTCTTTTCACCCAGGTGGCCCCGGCGCCCCTGCAGCTGGCCGGTCGGGGTAGCCCCGGCTGGCGAGCAATGCGCCCCTCCGCAGGCGGCTGGGTCCGAGCGCACGCTGTCGAGCCGTCTTCTCCGCCGCGGCGCGGCGGGGGTACCACGGCGCTGTCGCCGGCGCGAGCCCCCGGGCTTATCCCCCTTCGCCATCGCCCGGACAGGGCAGCGATGCTGCCCGCCGCCTGGCGGGTCCGGACCTCCGCCGCTGCGACGGCGGAGCAGTGGTAGCGCGACCCGGCCTCGGGTCCGCCCCAAGGCGGTGGCGCCGAGGTAGCGCTCGCAGAAATGACCCCCGCGGAGCGCAAGAGAGCCCGCCCGTCGCGGGGATGGACAAAGGGGCGCGCTCTCTGGCCGCTTCGGCCGCCGGCCGAAGCGGCCCGAGCCCGCCGCCCGGCGGGACGAGGGGAGCACCGGACCGCCGTCGCGCCGGCGACGGCGCAGTGGTAGCGCGACCCGGCCCCGGGTCCGCCCCAAAGCGCTGGCGCCAAGGAAGCGCTGCCACAAATGGCCCCCGCCGAGCGAAAAAAGCCTGCGCGTTGCGGAATGGGCAAATGGGGCGCCCTCTCTCTCGCCGCTTCGGCCGCCGGCTGAAGCGGCCCGGGCCCGCCGCCTGGCGGGACGGGGGGAGCGCCGGACCGCCGCCGCGCCGGCGACGGCGCAGTGGTAGCGCGACCCGTCCCCGGGTCCGCCCCAACGCGTGGCCGCCAAGGAAGCGCCGGCAGAAATGCCCCCCGCCGAGCGAAAAGCAGCCCGCCCGTCGCGAAATGCGCGATGGCGCCCGCCCCCGCTCCCCGCTTCGGCCCGCCCGGGCCGAAGCGGCCCGAAGCCCGCCGCCTGGCGGGACGACGGGAGCGGCGGACCGCCGTCGCGCCGGCGACGGAGCATTGGTACGCCCGCCGGGCCCCGGCGGGCAGGGCCTGCCCGCCAGCCCCCTCCCGGCTCCAGCCGCCTGCGCCCAGGCGCTTTCGCGACCAGCCGCGCGTTCTTCCCACGGCGAGCCGCAGGCTCGCCACCGGCCCGATGACCGCAGCGCCCGCGACGGGGGCAGCCCCCGCGCTTCTCCCAGCCGCAAGCGCCCGGAAAAGCCCGCAATGCCGCCCGCCGCCCGGCGGGACGGGGGAGCGGCGGACCGCCGTCGCGCCGGCGACGGCGCATTGGTAGCGCGACCCGGCCTCGGGTCCGCCCCAAGGCGCGGGCCCCAAGGAAGCGCCGGCACGAAATGACCCCCGCCGAGCGCAAAGGCGCCCCCCGTAGCAGAAAGG
>JALSID010000329.1 GCA_026981825.1 Planctomycetota bacterium | reverse complement strand
CCCGGCTTCGTCCAAAAGCCCGGGCCAAGCGCCAATGCGTCGGGCGGCGTCGGAGGCCCCCCGCCGAAAGGCGCGGAACCGCCGTCGCGCGGGGCCAGCCCCGTTGGCCAGCCTGCCGCTTGGCGGGATCCGCATTGCTTGCCTTTGCCAGCGGTGGCGACCGCGGAAGGCGCCGCGGGCTCGCCGAGCCTGCGGCTCGCCGCTCGGAGTAGCCCCGGCTGGCGAGGAACGCGTGCCTCCGCACGCGGCTGGGTCCGGGCGCGTGCCCCCGAGCCGTCCTCCCCGCCGCGGCGCGGCGGGGGTACCATTGCGCCGTCGCCGGCGCGACGGCGGTCCGCCGCCCCTCCGCCCCGGCGGTTGCATTTAGGCCCCGGCGAGACCGCGCGCGGAACGCCAATCGTGCCGCCTTCGCAGAAAGTGGCGTACCGACGTTTCGAGTCCGGCGGCGCGCCGGTGCTTTTAGATAGAAAAACTAAAGCGGCACAGGAGTGCCGCACTCCAAAAACGCAACTGGACCGTGCGCCACATCCTGCCGAAACCGTGCGCCATGTCCTGGGCAAGCCGTGCGCCATGTCCGCACCAGTCCGTGCGCCGCTTGTCGGCTTCCAAGTAGGATTGAGTGTCCCGCCCCGGAAGGTTATGCCGTGCGCCCCCGAGACAAACCCATGCGACGTCGACTTCAGCCTATAGCGGTCGTGATCCTCGCCTTGGTCGCTGTGACCCTATTCCCCCATCTCCGCGCCCAGGATCCGACCCCGCAGCATATTGCCCCGACGCCGCCGTTAAGCCCAGAAGAAGAACGCAGCCGGTTGCGTCTGCCAGATGGGGTCCAGATCACGCTCTTCGCTGCAGAACCCGTTATCGGCAAACCGATGAACATGGCGTTCGACAGCCGCGGGCGCCTCTGGGTCAGCCAGTCGTTCGAGTACCCGTTCCCGGCCGCCGATCCGGGCAAAGCACGCGACCGCATCACCATTCTCGAAGACACGGACGGCGACGGCCGGGCGGACCGCTATATCCACTTCGCCGAGCACCTCAACATCCCGATCGGGGTGCTGCCCGTCCCGCAAGGTGCGATTGCTTACAGCATCCCGAACATCTGGCTGCTGCGCGATACCAACGGCGACGACCAGGCCGACCGGAGGGAAATCCTGACCGGACCGTTCGGGTACGCGGACACGCACGGCATGGTCAACGGTTTCACCTGGGGGCTCGACGGTCGGATCTACGCCTGCCACGGTTTCGCGAACCGCTCCCACCCCCAGGCTCGTGACGGCACCTCCTTGAAGCTCCACTCCGGCAATACGTTTCGCTTCACTCCTGACGGAACCAGGCTCGAACAGTTCACCTGGGGGCAGGTCAACCCGTTCGGTCTTGTTTTCGATCGATGGGGAAACCTATATTCTGCCGACTGCCATAGTCGTCCCCTCTATCTGCTATTGAGGCTCGGGTACTTCCCGAGCTTCGGGAAACCGCACGACGGGCTGGGCTTCGTGCCGGAGATCTGCACGCATGGCCATGGATCGACGGCGATTGCCGGGATCGCGATCCTAGAGGGCGAACACTGGTCGCCCGAGCATCGCGGCCTGGTGCTCACCGGTAACGTGGTCACGAATCGCGTGAACGCGGATCGTCTGCGCTGGCATGGGTCAACCCCCGTCGCCGAGCACTGGGGCGACTTCGTCGTTAGCGAGGATCCATGGTTCCGACCGGTGGACATGGAGCTGGGGCCGGACGGGGCACTGTACATCGCGGACTTCTACAACCGGATTATTGGCCACTACGAGGTGCCGCTGGACCACCCC
>JALSID010000328.1 GCA_026981825.1 Planctomycetota bacterium | reverse complement strand
GGTAGTGTGGAGGAGAAGCTCGCGTATGGATACCGTTGTGCGACGGGTCGGAGTCCGGATAAGGAGACGCTTGCGGTGTTGAGGAGCGTGTACGAGGAGGGGCTGCGAGAGTACACGGCGCATCCGGACCTGGCCAGGGCACTGGCGGGCGATCCGAAACGAGCGGCCTTCGCCCTCGTGGCCAACACGATCCTCAACCTCGACGAAGTGCTCAATCGGTAAACGTACGAACCGGTATGACGGAAAGGGGCGCACGCCATGGCACATGTAGACCGTCTGCATGGCGAAGTGCGTGAATATCTGGCGCTTCAGACGCGACGGCACTTTTTGCAAAGTGGTCTTGCCTGTTTGGGAGGGCTGTGGCTGGCTGAGGAATTGGCTCGTGGGGCATCGAAGGAACAACCGCGCGACCCACGCCGTCCCCTGGCCCCTCGCGCGCCGCACTTCGCCCCCCGTGCGCGCCACGTAATCCACCTTCACATGACCGGAGCACCGAGCCACCTCGAACTGTTCGACTACAAGCCGGCGCTGGTCAAGTACAACGGTCAGGACTGTCCTAAGGAGTATTTGAAGGGCAAACGCTTCGCGTTCATCACAGGGACACCTCAACTGCTCGGTCCTCTGTTCCCATTCCACCAAAATCGTGAAACGGGTATCTGGATTTCGGATCTGCTGCCGCATTTCGAGACGCAACTTGACAAGGTTTGCATCATCAAGTCGATGGTGAGCAACCAGTTCAACCATGCGCCCGCCCAGCTCCTTGTGCTAACGGGCAACACGAACCTGGGGTATCCGAGCATCGGATCGTGGACGCTTTACGGCCTTGGCAGCGAGAACGAAGATCTGCCCGGCTATGTTGTGCTGCTATCGGGCGGACAGAATCCGGATGCAGGTAAAGCTGCGTGGGGAAGCGGATTCCTGCCCAGCATCTACCAGGGAGTGCAGTGCCGGAGCAAAGGCGATCCGGTACTGTTCCTCTCGAATCCGCCGGGGATCAATCGTAAGTTGCGGGGCAAGACAATCGAGGCCATCCGTGCCATCAACGAACGCACCTATCGACAGCTCGGCGACCGCGAGATCCTCACCCGAATTTCCCAGTACGAGATGGCCTTCCGCATGCAGATTTCGGCCACCGAGGCTATGGATCTCTCCCGGGAACCCGATTACATCCACAAGATGTATGGTACGAAGCCTGGTCAGGAAAGCTTTGCCAACAACTGCTTGCTGGCCAGGCGACTTGTGGAGCGGGGGGTCCGGTACGTTCAGCTCTTTGATTGGGGCTGGGACCACCATAGTGGCCTCGACACCCAGCTTCCCAAGAAGTGCAAGCAGATTGATCAGGCCATTGCTGCCCTGTTGAAGGATCTCCATCAACGGGGGCTGCTGGACGAGACCCTCGTGATCTGGGGTGGCGAATTTGGCCGCACGCCGATGCAGGAGAACAGAGGGGGTGTGAAGGCAACCAGTCCCGGTCGGGACCATCATATTGACGCGTTCACGATCTGGATGGCGGGGGCTGGAGTGAAAGGAGGCATTTCCTACGGCGAAACGGACGAGATCGGGTTTAACGTGGTCGAGGGAAGGGTCACGGTTCACGATCTACACGCCACGATCTTGCACCTGCTTGGCCTCGACGCGTACAGGCTGACCTACTTCTTCCAGGGCCTGGAACAGACGATCGTGGGTGTCCAAGAACCAGCGCGCGTTGTCCACGAGATCCTGAGCTGAGGGGCTAGCACAACGGGCTCACCGTGCCGCGGAAAGCCGAGCACGGTAAGCCGTAGCTTAGCCTGCAGGGTGGTACGATCTGTCCTGCCGCGGGGCAAAACCCCGCTTTGTGCATTGCGGGCACGTGTGCACCGTAACCCGTTTGCCCCCCGATCGGTCGATTCTGCCGCCGACTCGCGCGACCACGAAGAACGCGCAGGGTTCGGTTATACCCCCCTAGCTGGCCGCTCGAAACGGGTTTTTTTCTGTGCAGGTGTTTCGCCTTTCTGGCGAGCTGGTACCTACCGAGATGACACCTCGGTGCCACCGGACAATTGCTGGCCTGCGCCGGCGTGCACCGGGGGGCAGGCCTCCAACGACCGATGCATAGGCACGGGGGGTCCTGTCCTGGCCGGCTGCAACACGTTTTTGACCACAGTGCACGGTGTGCTATATACAGGTAGAGCGATTGCTGGCGAGAGCCCGTCATGTGTTGCCCTCCCCTGATGGGGATCCGTCGATAAGGGCAAACCGGTCGCGAGGCCGGGACGCAAAGCCATGGGTCTCCCGCACGGGAGATCGCCAGGCTGCCGACGGGTTCTCAGTGGCGATCAGGCGGTCCGGACCGCAGTTTTTTAGGTTAAGTGCCGTTGTAACACATCACAGAGAACGCACCGGGGGAGAGACATGCGCACGAGACGCACACGTCGCCAGCCTAATTTAGCCGTAACACCGTTGGAATGCCTGGAGTCGCGCGAGCTATTGAGCGTGACCCTGAATAGCGGGCTCCTGAACATTGTGGGTACGGACGGATCCGACAAGGTAATCGTCACTGTGGATGACGACACCGACTCCCTCCGCGTCCGCCTGGAAACTCCGAACGGCGTGGAGCTCGTTGAGCTCCCGGCGGAGGAAGTGGTCCGTGCGATCGACATTCGGACGCTGGGTGGAAACGATCGGGTGGTAATCGCGGGTGATGTGGACGACTGGCTCGATCCATCGGAGGGATTCGTGCTTCAAATCGACACCGGAAGCGGGAATGACCTCGTCCGCATTGCCGGTGGTTTCAAGGAGGACGCGTGGGTTGATGGAGGCGACGGAAGGGACCGAATCAGGAGCGGCTCCGGAGATGACGAGATCCACGGTGGAGCAGGCAACGATTGGATCCACGCCGGTCGTGGCGACGACGACGTCTTCGGTGAAGAGGGCCGAGACCGCCTGAAGGGTGGCCCTGGTGATGACGCACTGGACGGAGGGCTCGGCTTCGACCTGCTCTGGGGCCTGCGGGGGAGTGATACCCTGTTCGGACAGGAGGGAAACGACCGGCTATTCGGTAATGGTGGTCACGACCTTCTACTCGGCGGACTGGGTAGGGATATCCTGCGCGGTGGCGCCGGTAAGGACATGACTGACGCTGACCCTTATGACGGCAGGGTTGTGGGGGTCGAATACGAGCAGGAAATCAGGTACGAACTCGCTGCAATTCTGCTGTCCGACACATCGAACACGTGGGCCAAGGTTCGCTATCGATTCAAGCTCGAGCAGGACGGCGAGGAGTTGGAGCTGAAAGCCCATCTGAAGGTCATTGTCATCGGTGGAGATCCTCTTTCCACGTACGACGTGACCGTCGACGGGCAATATGTCGGCACGGTGACCACGAACCTGTTCGGTATTGGATGGGCCAACTTCTGGTTCAAAATGGAGCAATCGTTCGACTCGGAATCATCGGCGACCTGGACCGACGACGATGACTACGAGGACCAAGACGAGCACGAAATGGAGGACTCGTTCGAAGCGTACGGTAACCTGGATCCGTCGCTGCTGCCCAACTTCCGTCCCGGCGCGGCGATCACCGTAGGTGATCTGTCGGGGACGTTCTACTTTGTAAGGGGGGACATCGAGAGCGAAGTGGAGGTAGACGACTAGAGGGATCGCTTCGGTTATTGGAACAGGGTGCCACCCGGTCAAGCCGATGGAGGCACCCGGGAAGTTCAGGCCGGGCACGGACGGTCCGTTGTCCACCAACGCCGTTGCGGTGTGCACACGTGGCCGCCACGGCAGGGACTGCTGTGGCGGCACCTCCGAGGTTATTGAGGAACCGGCCACCTTTAGGCAGGCGCCGCCTCATCGGCGGCGCCTTTTTTTGCGGCACGAAGCGCACGGGCGTTGGTCTTACCCCCCTGGTCGTGCCGGCAGATCCGCTATGCGGGGGCTGCAGCCTCACCGTCTGGCAGAAGCTCTTTCGAGCGCGGCGCGCAGCTCAGAGGCGGACATATTCCGGTCCAGCACGGTCCCATCCGGTCCGACGAGAAACGCGGTCGGGAGCGAGAATATTCCGAACGCCTCCGCGTACCGACCGTCGAGACCTGCCGCGTCCCCCACAGTGATCCAGTCGGTGACCTTCAGGTTCCGCAGAAGCTGCTGGGCCTCAGCCGAGTTCTCGTCAAGCAACACGGCCACCACAGCAAAACGTTGGCGGCCGAAGCTGCGCTGCAGCTCCGCAATCGTGGCGAGCTCCTGCTTGCACGGTTCACACCAAGGGGCCCAGAAATAGACCACCACGTGTTTCCCTCTCAGTTGCCGCTGCCGGCTTGGGGACAGCCCGAGCAATGACCATTCGAACGGTTTCCCTACCGCGTCCAGTCGTCGCAGTGCACCGGCAGCCTTGCGAGCCGCCGCGGACCTGGCGAACCGATCGCGCACCTGCGTGTAGGCCGCGCGCGCCTGTTCCGGTTGCCCCATCAGCTCCTGGGAGATCCCGATCTGGATGAGCGCCTCCGCTGCTTCGGACGACCGCGGGTACTGTGTGACGAACTTGGTGAGCGCAGCGACGAACTCCTTCTGGAGTGCCATAAAGTCCGTCGAAGGTTGAGCGAACCGTCGTGCGAAATCGCCCATGATGCGGTGGAACTCGAGGTAACTCAGGACGGCACGCGCATCGGGTCGCTGCTGCAACTCGCGCTCGACCGTCGCCAGGAACTCTCGGGCGCCCGGTGCGCCGGCATCCGCAGCAAGGAGGCAACTGTCCACGAGCTGCTTCCACCAGATCTCGCCTTCTTCGTTAGCGGGCTGCAGTTTCGCGATTTCCCGCAGGAGCCGAGCGCGCTGGAGATGAAGTCGAGCGAACTGGGGACTGGTCTGGGCCGTTGCCGTGATCTTGCGGTCCAGGGCCTGGAGCTGATCGAGTAACGGTTGGAGTCGCTCCGCATCGGCGTGGGCGACATCGCCGTCTGAGCCGGACTCTGCCCGTTCCCGCTGCCCATGCACCGGTATCGATGCGAGTTTCCATGCGCCCCCTGCCTTGATCACCCATGGAATAGTCATCAGTGCGGTTTGCTGGCCAACTCGCACGAGCACTTGCAAGTCGCGGTATGCCAGAAGGTCCGTCGAGCCGTCTACGGCCGGACCGGGGATCCGGAATGGGGGACGATGGTCGATCCGCTCGATCGTCACAGCCCCGCCGCTGAGTTGAGGGCTGCTCTGCACCATGGACGCAAATGCTTGTGGGGTCATGTCACTCAGCGCGCGCGCCATGTCGGTCGGAACCCGCTTGCCGGCCAGATCGGCCCTGGTTGCTACCGCTGGTCTAAGTAGCGAGAATTGCCGGCGCTCGATCGCCCTCCCCAACAGTCCCAGCAGCTCCTCGAGACTCAGTGCTCGATACTGGTCGATCACGCCATCTTCGTTCAGATCGACTGCCCACTTCGTCCCCCCCATGTTGTACCAGCAGTGCTGGTCTGCTCGGCCGTTGCGGTTCGTATCGATGTCGCGGTACACCTCGACCCCATCTCTGTAGAACCGCCACTGGTCGAGCACGTTATCGCCGTTGGTATCCAGGAAGAAGCGGAGCATGGTACCGTTTGGCCGGCGGAGCATCCAGCCGCTTATCCGTCCCGAGCGATAGGGGGCAACAACGAGGTGGGCAACTTCTGCCCCCGTCGGCGTATCGATCTCGACGTCCGCGTGCATGGGCCGAACGGCGAGGATCTGGGCAGGACTCGGGCCGGCCGCTACTGCGGTCGCGCATAGAGCCAGTCCAGCGGCAAACCCAGTTCCGATTCGTACCAACACAGACCTGTACAGGAATCGCATGGCACCCCGGTTCGCTTTGTATCCGGTGTCACGTTGTGGAACACTCTGGCACTTCTGCTTCTCTTTTCGGCACACTAACGCACTCCGCGTTAGCGCCCTGACGCTCCAATCGCCAGACCCCGCGGCCGGGGTTCTGCACCACGACGAACGGATCCGCTCGCCTGCGGAAGGCGGCGTATTCCGCGATCGTGCGGCGGATTTCCCGAGAATCGCTCCCAGCAATTCCCCCCCTCTGCGTCTCGCTTGACGGAAGGATACGCTCGGAGAAGCGTTCCGCTGACGAACGGCAGCCCGTACTCCAAGCGGTGGCCTACGCACGGAACGAAGATTGCTGTGCACCAACGAAGATAGGAGCCGTCAACAGATCCTATCTTCGGCTAAGCTTGAACTTCCGAAGGCGAAGTTTCCAATGAGCATCCGGGGGAGCACGATGAGCGTGGAAGCCAGCAGGGTACGACAGGGATCGAGGATGACTATCGAGCAGCTCGACCAACTGTGGCGCGCGGCAAACTACGTAGCCGCCGGGATGATTTTCCTGCGAGACAACCCCCTGCTCCGTGAGCCACTGCAGCCGGAGCACATCAAGCCGCGGCTACTGGGCCACTGGGGCGCCAGCCCGATCCTCAGCTTCGTTTACTTACACGTATCGCGGGTCATCGAACGGGAGCCGTTTAGGTTCCTCTACATCGCCGGCCCGGGACACGGCGCCCCGGGAGTTATCGCCCCTGCGTACCTGGAAGGCCGAATCAGCGAGCTTTATCCCGAGTTCTCTGAGGACGAGGAAGGCTTACGCCGCCTGTTTCGAGCCTTTTCTGCGCCGGGCGGCTTCGGGAGCCACTGTACGCCAGAAGTTCCAGGCTCGATCCAGGAGGGCGGCGAGCTGGGCTATTGCCTGTCCCACGCCTACGGTGCCGTGTTCGACCATCCCGATCTCGTCGCGGTTACCGTTGTTGGCGACGGCGAAGCGGAGACCGGCCCTCTTGCCACCGCCTGGCATTCGAACAAGTTCCTCAACCCGGCACGGGACGGGTTCGTGCTGCCCGTGCTCTCCCTCAACGGCTACAAGATCAACAACCCCACCGTATTGGCGAGGATCGAAACGGACGAACTCCTCGACCTGTTCCGGGGCTACGGATATACGCCCTTCTTGGTAGAGGGGGCCGATCCGGCGAGTGTCCATGTGGCGATGGCAGATGCGCTGGACCGGTCGATGGCGATGCTTCGCGAGATTCGGGCCCAGTCGAGGAAAGAGGGCCGATCCGAGCGGCCGCGGTACCCCATGATCATCTTGCGCGTTCCCAAAGGATGGACGGCACCGCGGCAGATCGAAGGGCACTTCCTCGAGAACTACTGGCGGGCACACCAGGTGCCGCTGACGAAAGTCGCCAAGGACCCCGAGCAACTGCGCGCCCTTGAGCACTGGCTGCGCAGTTACCGGCCAGAAGAACTGTTCACCGAAGCCGGTCAACTGCGGAGCGACCTGAAGGCCGCGTTGCCCACCGGTGAGAATCGCCTGAGCGCGACACCTTACGCCAACGGTGGTACGCTGCGAAAACCGCTTGTCTTGCCCCCCATCGACGAGGTGGCCGTGCCCGTCAAGGAACCCGGCCGTACCCTGGTGGAAAACACGCATCCTCTGGGGGAATATCTGGCTCGAATTATGGATCGCAACCCAGGGATATTCCGCGTCTTCGGACCCGACGAAACCCGGTCGAACCGGTTGCAGGCCACGTTTCGGCACGGCAAAGCGTGGGTGGCGCGTGTGTTGCCTGAGGATGAGGACGAAGGCTTTCTCAGCCCCACTGGCCGGGTCATGGAGTATCTTTCCGAGCACACGGTGGAGGGATGGCTCGAAGGATACTTGCTGACCGGCCGACACGGTATCATCAACACCTACGAAGGCTTCGCCCCGATCCTGGCCTCAATGGTCAATCAGTTCGGCAAGTGGCTGGACATTTCGAGTGATGTCCCCTGGCGTATGCCGATTTCGTCGCTCAACGTGCTGCTGAGCTCCGTCGTCTGGCGTCAGGACCACAATGGGTTCACCCACCAGGACCCCGGCTTCATCACCGCGATTGTGGACAAGTGGCCGCAGGTGGTTCGGGTCTACTTCCCCCCCGACGCAAACTGCCTGCTCCACACGGTGCGGCTTTGCCTCCAGAGCACGGACCGCGTGAACATCATCGTGGCGGACAAGCAGTACCACCCCCAGTATCTGGACGCAACCGCCGCCGCTCGACACGTGGCGAAAGGGATCGGGATTTGGGATTTCGCCTCCGCCCACCCGGAACGGGAACCTGACGTCGTGATTGCCGCCTGCGGCGATATCCCCACCAAGGAAGCAATTGGCGCAGTCACCCTGCTGAAGAAGTTCTTCCCTGATCTCGCCATCCGGTTCGTGAATGTCTGCAACCTGTTCACGATCACGCCGAACTCGGAACACCCCGATGGGTTGACGGATCGCGAGTTCGACGCGTATTTCACCACCCATGTCCCCATCATCTTCAACTTCCACGGATACCCCTGGTTGATCCACCGATTGACCTACCGGAGGCGGAACCATCGGAACCTCCACGTGCGCGGCTATCGAGAGAATCGGAAGATCGGGATCGATGCCACCTGGCTGACCCCCTTCCTGAAGGGTAGAGGCGGTATCACAACGCCCCTGCAGCTAGCAATCATCAATCAAGTCGATCGGTTCAGCTTGGCGATGGACGTGATTGATCGGGTCGAGAAACTGGGACCGTCGGCCACGTATCAAAAGGAACGCCTACGCGACATGCAGATTGAATGCCTTCGCTATGCGTACGAACACGGTGTTGACCTTCCCGGCTTGAGTGAAGACCCTTATGCGGATCCTGACGCTCAATTACGGTAGCACCAACCTGAAGTGGGCCCTGTTCCAGGAAGGCAAGGGGCGGAGTCAGACCGGCCGACTCGACCTCCACCATCCGACCGAGCTACCCGAGGTCGTGCACGGCGTACTTGATGAACTGGAGCCGCGGGGCAAGCTGGACGCCGTTGTGCATCGAGTTGTACACGGGGGGCGGCTGACGGCAACTTGTCGGATCGATCCCGCGGTGCTGCGTGAGATCGAAGCAGCGGCAGCGTTCAGCCCGATCCACAACCGCCGAGCGCTCGCGGGGATCCGCGCCGTTGAAGCGCGCGGCCTCGCGCAGATCGCCGTGTTCGACACGGCGTTCCATACCACCATCCCGTTCCATGCCCGCGCCTATGCATTGCCTGGCCAGTTCTACGAGCGGGGATTGCACCGCTATGGTTTCCACGGCATCTCGTTCCAGTACCTGGTGCAGGCAGCGGCGGACTACCTGGGCTGCGGCACCGACCAGGTGAACGGAATCTTCCTCCATCTTGGTGGAGGCGCAAGTGCATGCGCCGTCTACGAGGGGAAGTCTGTGGATACATCTATGGGACTTACACCGCTCGAAGGCCTGGTGATGTCCTCCCGATCCGGCGATATTGATCCCGGGCTGGTACTCTACCTGTTGCGGCAAGGGATGAATCCAGACGACGTGGCAGTCCTCCTGACCGAGCGATCCGGGCTCGTTGGCCTTGGCGACGGAAGCTCGGCAAAAGACGTGATCGAGCGGGCGGCCCAGGGGGATGAACGCTGCGCTCGCGCAGTTGACGTGTTCGTTTATCGGATCCGCAAGTACGTCGGTGCTTACCTGGCCGCCCTGCCCCGCTGCGACCTGCTCGTGTTCTCCGGCGGTATCGGGGAAAACAGTCCATTCATCCGGGAACGCGTGTGCGTCGGCATCGCCCACCTGGGTATCGCGATTGACCCGATGTTAAACCGGCGCAACGAGCGTGACATAACCGGGCGTGCTTCGGAACGACGCGTGCTGGTCCTCCCCACCGACGAAGAAGAACAGATGTATCGCGAGGCGCTCGCTTTGCTCCGGCAGTGAAGGGTTGCCGGCGGCGAACTCAGGTGGCCGCTCTACGCCACAAAAACCGGGGGGCAGCGCATGCTGCCCCCCAAGCCTTGTCGAAGCGAGTGCCTATTGACCGTAGCGTTCTTTGTAGAACTGCTGGATCTTTTGGATTTCCTCCTTACTGACCCCTTTCCATTTCCACTGGTGTTCGGGCATCTGGCTGATCTCCTCAATCACCGCCAGGACATCCTCATCGCCCTCGGCCAGTTCCTTCGCTTGTGGGATGAGCTCAAAGTAGAAGCGGTGGGCGAGCTCGAAGAAGCCGTGCCACTGCGTGTAATCCGGGCCTTGCATCGAGACGCCCATGCGTGCGCGGCGGCCTTCGTGGTGCCAGAGCAAGAAGAAGGTCCATTCGATCTCGTCGTCAAACGGCGTGGGCGTGATTTTGCCCTTCTCACGGAGCACATTCATAATGCGCTGGGCAGGTTTGGCGAACTTTTCGTTGTACAGCTCTATGCTCTTGTCGAACTGCTCATAAAAGGCGTTCACGAAGTCCGGGCCGTGGCAGTGGTTGCAGACATCCTTCATGGCCTCCCGGCGTTTCTCCCAGTTCTCGAGCTTGGTGGACACGACCGGTCGAAGCGTCCAGCTAATTCTCGCGCCCACGTCGTGGGTAACCGGCTGATTCCTGGTGGCGCTCATATGACAGGTGGCGCAGGTGGGAGCCGCCGTGTAATCCTCACCCAGCACCCAGGTGGGTGAGTCGAGGTTCATCTCGTGGATCCGCGTGCGGAACGCGATGCCGTGCTTCGACTCGTTATAGATCTCGATCTGAGGATGGTCGGGTCCCATGTGGCACTTGCCGCATACCTCAGGCTGGCGAGCCATGGCCTTGGAAAAGACGTGCCGCGAGTGACACGCCGTGCACGATCCGTTCGATCCGTCCGGGTTCATCCGGCCGATGCCAGTGTTCGGCCACGTGGCGGGATCGAACCGCGGCTTGCCGGTTTCGTCCCGGAGCACGTTGCCCGCGGCATCCGTGAGGAACCGCACCGGGCTCCCGTGGCACTGCCAGCATCCGTTCTGGGCGGCCAGCGGACCTTCGACAATCTCGCCCAGGAAGTTGTCCAGCGACCCGACGAACTGGGCTGCCTTCGCATGGTGACTGGCCAGAAACTCGCTGGCTTCCTTCTCGTGGCAACGAGAGCAATCCTTGGGGGAAACGATGGTGGCGATGAGGTGTCCTTCATGGCGGAACGCATCTGGCTCCCCCTCTTCCGCTTGATGGCATTCGTAACAGCCGATGGCCTTTTGGGCATGGACGCTGTCCCGCCACTGAGCCACGATCACGGGCGTCTTGTCCTCGTGACAGCTCACACACTGCTTATTCACCCCGGTCACCACTGCCGGGGGACGCCCACCAGGCACGTGTTTGTGCGCCTCGATCCAGGCCACGATCAACAGCGATCCCAGGAAGAACAGGCTCAGCACCGCGACGATGATCTGCTTCATCCTCAGGCTCATTTTGCAGTTCCTCTCCAGGTTGTTCGCTTCTCAGCCCGCCACAGCTTCCCAGACGGTCAAGCCACACAGAGCAACGACCGCAACGACGCCAACGTAGACGCTCAGTTCGCTTTCCGGCCAGTACTTTCGAATGGCCGCATCGATGAATGGCCAGAGCAGGCAGACGAAGAATAGAAAGCCCAGGGTCAGCACAGCCCAGGTCAACCCCATCAACTTGAGCAGTCGGAAGGTGAAGTAGAAGTACCACTCAGGCTTGATATGCTCAGGGGTTACAAGCGGATCGGCCATTGGGCCGAGCCGGGCAGGAAAGATGATCGCCAGGCAGGTCAACAGGAACATCAGGAAGACTCCAATGGCCATTTCGGTCAGGAAGTGGTCGGGGAAGAAGGGGTAAGTTTTCCCCTCCGGCTCGTCTGGAAACCGATAGGGCGTGACTCCGTGCAAACGAATGAAGGTAAAGTGAAGCAAGAGTAGGATCGTCATCAGTGTGGGAAGCACGCCGATGTGGAGCACGTAGAGCCGTGTCCAGGTGGTAGGGCCGACTTGGGTACCCCCTCGCAGGAACCGCGCCAGCCACTCCCCCAGAACGGGGACGTGTTCGGTGAGATTGGCCGCCACGGTCACTCCCCAATAGGACAACTGCTCGTAAATCAGCGAATAGCCGGTGAAGCCGAAGATCAGGGTGGTGGCCAGCAGCCCCGTGCCGACCATCCAGTTCAATTCACGGGGACACCGGTACGCCCCGGTGAAATAAACGCGCATCATGTGCAGGATGACCGTAACGATCATCAGGTTCGCCGCCCACCGATGCACGCTGCGGATGAACCAGCCAAAGGGGATTTCCTGTGTGATGCGCTGCACACTGTAGTAGGCATCCGGGGGCCGCGGCACGTAATAGAAGGTCAGCAGGATCCCGGTCGTTGCCATGACCAGGAACAGGTAGGCGGGCGTTCCGCCCAAGCACCACCACCAGCGGCGCAGGTGGTAGGGAACCGGCTCGCTGGTGAAGTGCCGAATCGCTTCATCGTTGATCGGCACATGCTTCCGCCACCAACCTGCCATATCACGCCTCCTCGATCAATTCCACGAACACGGCGTTGCCCCGTACGACCAGGTTGTACCGCTTCAGAGGCAGGTTCTCGTCCGCCGGTGGTCCGCTGATCGGGCGTCCTTCCAGGTCAAACACGCCATTGTGACACGGACAGAAGAACCTCTGTTTGCTTGGTTGGTAATGCACGTGGCAGCCCAGATGTGGGCACACGTTGGAAAAGGCCACCGGTTTCCCCTGGATCTGGTACACCATCGCCTCCTGCCCCTCTGGCCCCACCCAG
>JALSID010000327.1 GCA_026981825.1 Planctomycetota bacterium | reverse complement strand
GGGCGGCCGTTCTTTTCAGCACAGCAGGCCCGGCCCGCTCCAACGGCGTGTCACGGATTGCTTCCCGAAGCTGAGCGTCCGTCATGCGAAGCACGCGGACGGGATCGGAAAGCTGCGCGATCTCAGGAAGCATGTCGAGTTCCGGATCCTCCGAGGGGGGCGCCTTCCTGTTCCAGGGACACACCTCCTGACAGATGTCACAACCGAACAGCCATCCGTGCAATTGGTCCCGCATCCCGGCAGGTAGATGATCGTGCAGTTCAATGGTCAGGTAGCTGATACACCGGGTAGCGTCCAGTACGTACGGAGCGACGAAGGCAGACGTGGGGCAGGCATCGAGGCAACGTGTGCATGTGCCACAGTGGTGAGGTCGGTGGGGTTCGTCGTAAGCGAGCTCGATCGAAAGCAGCAGCGATCCTATGAACGTGTAGCTTCCCAACCGTTTGTTCAGAAGCATCGTGTTCTTGCCGATCCATCCGAGCCCGGCGAGCCAGGCGAAGTCACGCTCGAGCAGGGGAGCTGTATCGACGACGGCCCTCCCCTTCACATCTGGAGCATATTCGCGGAATCGATCGAGCAGTGTGTACAGGCGACGGCGGATCACGCCGTGGTAGTCGCGTCTGGTGGCGTAATTGCTGATTCGAGCTGCTCCGCTGGGGGAGTGATCCGTCGCCGGTTTGTAGGACAGGAGCGTCACCACCACGCTCTTAGCTTCCGAGAACACGTGCTGCGGCAACCGACGCGCCGCTGCATGCCGGTACAGGTAGCGCATCTGTCCTGCATAGCCGTGTTCGAGCCACCGGAGATAGGCGTCGTGGTGAGGGGGGGATATAGCCGGAGCGATACCGACCTCGTGGAAGCCAAGTTCACGAGCGAGTTGTTTAATGACCTTGCTGAGATATGTCGGATCGTGGCTCATGAAAGCAAGCTTGGTTTTCGTTTAGCTCTGGCGGGACCGCTCCATGGCGGCCTACGGAACCTGCGGCCGTCCCGTGGAACGAAGCCGAACCACCTCGCTGTGGGCCATGCGGCTCGATGACGACCTTGCTGGAAGCGATGGCAAGTCGTGCCCATCAGCAAGCCGCAGCCCTTTCGGCCGGCATGTCGCCACCGCAGGAGACGGCCACGCCCGCCGCCGGGCGCAGAGCCGCCCCGTACTTATTCGTACGCGCTGGTGCGTGGGGCGGCTCGTCGATCAAACCGAAGAACCGGAGCATTTGCTACGCACGGACGCCGCGACCAACGGGATCGGCGCCTGCCCGGCGCCCCAGGGCGATGGGGCCATCGCAACCATCGCGGCCCCCTACGAGCGATCAACCATGCCGACACCAGGAGCACGCCCGGGCGTCGATTCGAAGACGGTGCCTGATGGATCGAGCGGAAGGGGGCGGCTTCTGGACTCGGGCATGGACGGATCCTGCATTGCAAGGAGGCGGCGCCCCGACAACCCGAAGAGCGCTCCCGAAATTGGCGGGGCTAGTCGAGCTCCACTGGCTTTTGATGCGCGGCGGGCACATCGCCGTCCCCTTTGGCCAGCTTTTCGGCATAGCGAGGGTCTTCGAGTCCAAAGGCAGACGCAACCCGGTTGAAGAAAGCAAAGAGGGCCGTGATGTAGGTGGCCTCGGCGATGGCCTCGTCGTTCCAGCCAACGCTACGTAGCTCTTCGATGTCACGCTGTTCGATGTCGCCCGGCTTCACCGTCAGTTTCTCCACGAAACGGAACAGCTCCTGCTTGTCTGGTGCGGCGTCTTGCGGTACCCGACCGGAGCGGACCTGTTCGACGGTGCTCTCGTTGGCTCCCTGCAACTGCAGGAAGAATGCGTGGGCACCCGTTCAGTACTTGCAGCGATTCAGGGCGGACACGAACGTGGCGATTGCTTCCTTGGTCTGCCGGTCGAGGTAACCGTCGGCGAAGTGGACCGGGTAGGTGAGAGCTATGATGTGTTTGAGGAGTTCCGGTCGCAGGCTGAGTGCCTTGAGGATGTCCGGCATCCGCTTCCGCTCCGGGTTCGCCGCCTTCCATGCCTCGTAGACCTCGCGAACCGCCCCTTCAGCTTCCTCATCTTCGATCCACCGTATCCAGGCCATAGCCATTCTCCCGGGAACACGGCTCACCTGAAACCTGGTGCGCCCATAATCCAGGCGAGGTTGCACATTCTCGTCCGGTCCCATGTTATCGTGGGCGGCCGGTGGGGAGAAGGAAGTGTAACCGGCGAAGGAGGCCCCACCACCTCCGCCGGCTCCGGATTCATCTCGGGGGGACAACCCCGTGAACCGGTCTCGGGGCGTGCCCCTGGTGTTTGACTCGGTGCGCAAGACACTTTGCCGCGTCTTTCTTGGCTCGTCCGGTCCCGTCGCGTCCCGGCACGGGGCGTTCAGAGGCGGGGTCCCCGTGGCCAGAGCATAGCCCGGGGGTAGGATGCCCCCCCGAGAGAACGTCCGCCTCGCCGTCGGCCTTGCTGCGCCTTCGACCGGACCGACTCCCGTCACCGGTTCTAGCTATACACGAGCGGGCCGGTCGGTGCGGTGCGCGAGCAAGAGCCACGGGGGTGATGGGTTGCCGTGCACTGCGAGAGCCGGGCTAGCAGGGGTGTGCCTCGGAGAGCGGAGCGGTGCATGTCGCGAACGGCTGCCCCCTCAACTGCGGCAGCCCCGTTCCGCTACTCGCCGGACGCCACCTCCTCCTGAGGACAGTCGCGTTCGGCCGTTTCGAAGGGAAGGGGGCGTTGGGGATCACGGCGAGGCCCGAGCTCCTTGTAGAGTAGGGACGGCTGGATGTCGCCACTGTCCTGATACTTGTCGCTCGAGTATTCGCTGATTTCCCCCACAACGGTGTGGTAGTAGATCTGACACACGGGTACGAACGGATAGATCCGCACCGGGTGGATCGCGAACATTTCCAGCGTCCAGTAACCCCGAAAGCCCACGTCTCCGAACCCTGCGGTAACGTGAACGAACAGGCCCAGTCGGCCGACGGAGGAGCGTCCTTCGATCATCGGCACGAAGCCGTGCGTCTCGGTCCGCTCCAGGGTACGGCCCAGGTAAAGCTGGTTCGGCGTCAGGACGAGTCCCTCTGGGGGGATTTTGATCCTACGCACGCGGTTGGGCTTGCGCATGTCCAGGACGACCTCTTCGTAGACGAGGAGTTCGTCGTGGAGCCGCAGATTGTAGCTGTTCGGGTTGAGCAGGGACTCCTCGAACGGTTCGATGATGATCCGCGTTCCCAGGTGTTTGCGTATCTCGGCAGCCGTCAGAATCATGGGCGTATTCCAACCCCCGCTACCGGCGTCTCGGTCGTGTCGCAGTTTGTTTCTTCGCCGTAGCAACGCCTATCTTGGGGCACAGGTCTTCTAAAGCGCATGCCTCGCACTTCGGCTTCCTGGCCGTACAAACCCGCCGTCCATGGAGGATCAACCGCATGCCAAAGCCGATCCATTCTTCCTGTGGCAGCAACTGCATGAGATCCTGCTCGATCTTGTCCGGGTTCTTCTGCTCGGTCAGACCGAGCCGTCGGGCGACCCGTTGGACGTGGGTATCGACGACGATGCCGCTGGGAATTCCCATCGCGGCACCGAGCACGACGTTTGCCGTTTTCCTCCCCACCCCCGGCAACTGGGTCAACTCCTCCATGGAACGGGGCACTTCGCCCCCGAACTTTTCCACTAGCGCCCGGGCCATCTGCTGGATCAGTTCCGCCTTGCGACGGTAGAAACCGGTCGGGCGGATTTCGTCTTCGAGCTGTTGTCGGGGCGCCTTCATGTAGTCGGCAGCGGTACGGTACTTCTGAAACAGATAAGCCGTCACCTGGTTGACCCGCTCGTCGGTGCATTGGGCGGACAGAACGGTCGCCACCAGTAGTTCGAGGGGATTCGAAAAGTTAAGTTCCGGTCGTGCGTCCGGATAGAGGCGTTTCAGACGCGTGGCGATCTCCAGGGCGCGCGCACGCCGTTGCTCGAGCTCCTTGGCCGGAAGCGCCGCGACCCCCGCAACACGCTGTCGTCTCGTCTTTGCCTGGGTCGCCTTGCGCGCCGTGCTCTTCCGTTGAGCTCGAGCTTTCTTGTTGGCGCCAGCCCGTTTGCGAGCCTGAGTCCGTTTTTTCGCCATCGCGTGAGACCGTTGGGCGGACAGGTCAGCTATTGTACCCACCACCGAATGGACGGTTGCGAGCGGCGTAGGAAGGGACGGGATACGCGGAGGGGTTTGTGCGTGTGACGACGCTGTTGCGTGCACCGGTTCGGTTCACTCCGGGCAGCGCAGCCGCGTAGGAGGGAAAGGCAGCCGGGGTAAGCCAGAGGCCGGGCACGTGGCGCACCGCTCGGACCCCTTGCACAATGGAGCGTGGGATGCTGCATAATGGCTAGTCACGAAGGATTCCCCCGATCTCAGGAGGCCTAGATGAACAAAGAAGCGGCTGGCCGTAGGATACCGGGCGTACTGGTCGCTGCCGCCTGGGTTCTTTACGATCTGGCGAATACGATCTATGCGGCGAGCCTCACGTACGTTTTTGTGCCCTTCTTCGGCAACGTGTTTGGTGTCCGCACGCCAGTCGGGGTTACCCAGACGACCTCTATGGTCCTCAGCGGACTGGCGGTGCCCTTCTTGGGCGCGATCGCGGACCGTACCGGCAACGCGCGCCGATATCTGGCGGTGGCGACTCTGGTGACGATCGGGTGCTTTGCGGCCATGGGGCTGGTGCGGGGAATGGTGCCGTT
The DNA here is from genome assembly GCA_026981825.1 of Planctomycetota bacterium. Lineage (GTDB taxonomy): Bacteria > Planctomycetota > Planctomycetia > JALXBF01 > JALXBF01 > JALSID01. The sequence goes on along the minus strand of JALSID010000327.1, from coordinate 7,863 downwards.
GCTGGTCATGCTTTTCCTTGCCAACGTCGGCTATCAGGTCTCCCTCGTGTACTACAACGCGCTCCTTCCGTCAGCGGCCGGTCCGGATCGGGTCGGGTTGGTGAGTGGGCTCGGCGTGGCGCTCGGCTATTTTGGGAACATCGTCACGCTTGCGCTCTTTGTCCCCCTTGGCCAGTGGTTGGGAGAACAGCAGTCGCTGGTTGTTTTCGCCGGTTTGTTCTTCGCCTTCGGCTTGCCGTGCCTGCTGTTTGTACCAGATCATCGGGAAGGGATGTACGTGGCAGAGTCGGCCTCGATCGTGGCCAAGCAAGCGTGGGCCGGTCTGGTGAGGACTCTGAAGGAGCTACCCCATCATCGGCCCCTCTTGTTCTTCCTGCTCGGGAATTTCCTTCTTGTCGACACCTTGAACACCGCCATTCTGTACTTTGGCGATGTGACCAAGCAGCTTTTCCGCGCTGCGGCCGCTGCAGGCCAACTGCGGCTGTTCGGCATGCTTTATCAGCAGGGCGAGGCAGGGCTGAACAGCTTTCTCCAACACGTGGGTCTAATCCTCACGGTGTGTGCGATTGTCTTTGGAATCTTGATTGGAATCTGGTCGAACCGTGGGAACGGGTTGCGGCCGATGCGAGCCTCGGCCTGGTGCCTGGCGATTGCGTTGGTTGGAGGGGCTTTGACCGGAGGCAGAAGCGCCGAAGGCTTCATAGGCACCCTCGTGCTGTTCGGCGCCGTTGGATTGGCGGGTATCTGGACGGCCGGCCGAAAAGTGCTCCTCGTGCTCAGTCCTCCGGAAAAAGTGGGGGAATATTTCGGACTGTACGGGATCACGACGAAGCTTTCGGTGATCGGGAGCACGGTGTTTGGAGTGGTCAACGATTGGTTCGGTCCACGGATTGCGATGGTCTCGCAGGCGGGGTTTCTGGTGGCAGGGATCACGCTGCTGTACCTGGTGCGCATTCCCCGCGGAGACGATGGTTCTACTGCTTAAGAGGCTGCTGGGTGATGTCCCTGTCTCGAAAGGGTGTGGGTTTAAGGCGACGTTTGCGCGGCGCGGCGTGCGAGTTCCAGAGCACCGTACAGCACGACGTCGCGGCCGAGGGCGGCGGGGACGATCTCGAAGCAGTGCGCGAAAGGGGGAAATACGAGCTCGCTAACGCGTCGGCGAAGCGGACGGAAGAGCAGGTCTTCGCCCATTTCTGAGGCACCGCCACCGATTACGATCCGTGCCGGGCAAAGCAGGGCCACAACGTGGCAGATGGCGCGGGCGAGAGCTTCGACGGCGAGTTCGATCACGTCGCGTGCCACTGGGTCCCCCTTGGCCGCGGCCCGCGCCACGTGTTCCCCTCGGATCTGGGCCGGATCCCCTCCACACTCGTCAAGCAAAAGCCGGCAACACCCCGGTTCTCGACCGGCCCGACTGCGTGCCTGCTCCGCGATGCCGCGGCCGCTGGCGAGGTCCTCTGTGATGTACCACCGCCCGCGCGGATCGGGCGGCTCCATCGGCAGCACTTTCAGATGGCCGATCTCCGCTGCCCCCAGCCCACAGCCCCGGTAGATCTCGCCCCCAACGATCAATCCACCCCCAACGCCGGTTCCGAGAGTGATGTAGAAGAGGGGGTCGAAGCCTTTGCCCGCCCCATAGGTCGCCTCCCCCAGGCCGGCGGTATCGGCATCGTTGTGCAGAACCGCGGGAACGTCGAACTCCGTTTCGAACCACTGCACCAGGGGGAAATCGTCCCAGCCGCGAACGTGGTGGCTCTTGATCGTCCGTCCGTTCTGGGCATCCACCGGACCGCCGAAGCCGATGCCAATCGCCGCCAAGTCCGTCCTCGATAAACCGGACTCTTGCACGGCCCGGTGCAGGAGCAGGGCGACGGTCGATCGGACGTCGCCCGCGTCCCAGCCCGGTTCGACCCGCGCTCGCTCCACCCTCAGAAGGCGGCCTTCCGCACTGCCAACGCCGGCTTGAAGTTTGGTGCCGCCGATTTCCACCGCGGCCAGATACATGGCCCGCCACCCCGCACCCCTCTACGCTGCCCGCTCATGCTGCGGCGTCCCCTTTCCGTCTTCCTCCCGGATCCGCCGATAAACCTCCCCCAACACCCAGTGGAACGCCACCAGGTGGATCGACTCCACCAGTCCCATGTCATCCAGCCGGACGTGCAGGCAACGGTGGGCAAGATTCTTGAGCTTCCCGCCGTCGTAGCCTGTCACGCCAAATGTGCGAAGCCCGTGGTTGTTTGCCCATTCCACCGCTTTCAGCACGTTCGGGCTGTTACCCGAACCGCTGATGGCGATCAGCAGGTCGCCCGGTGACGCCAGGTTCTTGAGCTGTTCGACAAAGATCCTGTCGTAGCCTTCGTCGTTGGCCCAGGCAAGGATGTAGGGGGTATTGTCGGTCAAGCTGAGCACCCGAAGGCGGCGTTTCGCATCGTTGTCGAAATCTTCCCGGTCAATCGTGCTCTTGCCCAGGTCCTCACAGAAGTGCGAGGCATTCGCCCCGCTCCCCCCGTTACCGCATATGAACACGAACCTGTTCTGACGATAGCAACGGTAGATCTCCTCTGCAAGCGCCTCCAGCTCGCCCGGGGAAACGCGGGTCAGCTCTTCGGCTGCTCGCTTGAGATACTCGGCAGCGTTCAGTTTGGCTCCCAGCATGGACGGTGCTCCAGATTGTCCGCAAATCAGACGCTCCTGTGGTTGCCACAAGTGGAACCGTTGCGACAGGCAGAGGACCGACGGCAATATTCCCACGCAAAGGCACCCTCGACCGCATCAGGGATGCGTGGTCGTGCCACACCGCGTCCGGTCGATTGTAGGCACAAGGCCCACCGGCCGAATTGCTCGCAGCGAGCACGGGGGGGCGCCGCAGACATGATCGCGGCACAATCGCCCGGCCCAACCGTTCAGGCAGCCGTACGGAGCCTGACCGGGTGGCCCTGCTCGACCGACTCCCGGACGATCAACCCCGAGCCCTCGTCGTCGCGATGAGCGATCAGCAAGGCGGAAAGCGCGCAGAGGAGAACGACCCCCGCCCAGAAGAAAGCGCCCCCCGCCTGCATGTACTTGTGCCCATATCCGCCGGGGCCGATCCAGCCCGCCAGCTCCGGGCTGGTTAAAGCCATCAGGAGGAAAACAGCCCCCAGCGCTGCAGCGATCAGGCGACGAATCGGCGGATTGCACGCGTACTCGAACCGGGCAGCGGCAAGCAACACGGCCACAGGCAGACAGATCGTGACATAGTGGTGCTTCCAGGACCGCTCTGAGAGGAACAACATTCCCAGCACGACAATGCCAAATTCAGCAGCGAGGCGCCAATCGGTTCTCCGCACAGTTGGGGTGCGGCACACGTACGCCATCCAGGCGACAACAGCGGCACAGGCGATGCGGAGGAGCCACCAAGCGTAATCCCTGGGCAGGGCGACCAGGTTTGCCGGAACCACGTGATCATGCTCGAATTCGATTCCAGGACTGTTGGTAACCAGTCGGTAGAGGACACCGGGCAATGATTGATTTACCTGCAGAGTTTCGACTTCCCCCCGCACGACGTACGGCTCGATCATCAACGCCGTCCATGATCGGACGAGCATGAGATTGTGACGGAAGCCCAGAACAGCCCCGGGGACGACAAAGAACCAGAGCACCAGGCCAACGGCCGACCACCAGACTACTCGCCACTCCCGCTTCCAGGCGAAATACGGAATGAACAGCCCTGGAGTTACTTTCAACGTCGTGCCCAGTGCGATACCCAGACCGCACAAGCGATCGAACCCGTAGCGGTAGGCACACAAGCTCACCATCACGACAAAAAGGATCAGAATGTTCACGTTTCCGTGGTGGAGGTCTCCGAGCAGGGGGCGGGCCGACAGCAGCAGAAGGGCCCCCCAGCCCAGGGCTGTCAGGCGACCTCGCCCGGCAGTGGCCAGGTGGACGGCCAGGAAAAGGGAAACACTGGCCATGGCGACCTTCAGCGCGAACCACGTCATAGCGCCCGTCAACGGTGGTAGCAGAGTGAGGGGGTAGAGGATCAGTGCCATAAGGGGCGGGTTGGGGTAGGCTGCCTCCACATAGACGTTTCGCCCGTGCACCAGGGCCTGCACCAGGTTGATCCAGCGGATGAAAGCAGATCGATCGTCGGCAGCCTTGCGCAGGTATAGAACAGCGGCGACAACCAGCACGGCGGCCACGCATGCGCAGAGCAGCCACACTTGAGCACGCCGCTGCTTCGATTCAGTCCCCGGCTGTGGCAGTGTGGTTGGAACGGAAGCCATTGTGGTGTATCTCATCCGTCAAAGCCAGGGTCCGTCCTAACGGAAGTTACAGCAGCCGTCAATGGCGGCGTTCTAAGGGGGCTGAAAATTCCGACTGGAGCATCAGTGCCGGGCGGCCGGTATTGGTCGCTTGCGGGGTGGCTGCACATGCTGTCCAGGCGGGGGCACGGCCATTGCGGGCAGGGCCGCGTCGGCAAGCGCGTTTGCAGTCGGTCGTGGTGCGGCCGTGCCCGCCGCTTCTGCGGGCCGGGGACGCTTGTGGACGAGCTCGGACAACGCAGGACGTGGCAGGGTGAATGAGCGGACTTTCCAACCAGGTACCATGAGGAGATGCGAAGGAAGCCTGGCAGGGGCGCGGACGAGTGGAGGGCATGTCGAGCATAGCCGCATCGCCGGTGGAGCTGAGCAAAGTCTCACGGTCCGAGCGGGTCGCCATGACGACCTCGTTCACCGTGAGCGTGCTCCTTCTTGCCACGAAATGGGCAGCGTATGCACTGACCGGGTCGGTGGCCGTCCTGTCGGACGCAGCCGAGAGTGTGGTGCACGTGGCAGCGGTCGCATTCGCTGCGTGGAGCCTGAAGTATGCGCAGAAACCTGCTGACCGAGGCCATCTCTACGGGCATGACAAGATCACCTTTTTCGCTGCCGGCGCCGAAGGGATGCTTGTGGCATTTGCCGGGGCGGCGGTGTTCATCACTGCTGTCCGCCACCTGATCGAAGGGTACGTCCCGGAGAAACTTACCGTGGGCATCGTGCTGGCAGCTCTGGTCGCGGTGGTGAACGGCATGGTGGGGTGGTGGATCCAGCGAATCGGACGGCTCACAGGCAGCCTGATTCTCGTCGCCCATGGCAGGCACGTTGCCAGCGACGCGATCACCAGCGGTGGCGTGCTGGTCGCCCTGACGCTGGTGAAGTTCTCCGGCTGGTACCTACTGGACCCCATGGTGGGCGTGGCCATCGCTTTGTATCTGGCCAAGTCCGGCTATGAGATGGTGCGTACGTCACTTGGGGGACTGATGGACGAAAGCTCACCGGAGCTCGATGCCCGGCTTCGGGCGCACCTGGACGCGTGGGCCGACCGAACCGGTGGTCAGTACCACGAGCTGCGCCATCGCAGAAGCGGACGGACGACCTGGATCGAAGTGCATCTGCTCCTGCCGGGCGCGACGACCCTCGAGGAGGCGCACCGGATCGCGACGAAACTCGAACGGGAACTCCATGATTTGGCCGGTGGTCCTGCCGTGGTGACCACGCATGTGGAACCGTTAGAGACGCACGAAGAGCACCACATGGACGGGTCGTCCCGTGGTCAGTCGGTGGTGGGATCACCGTAAGATTTAGTGCGATCGTGGTGATGGTTATCCTCCCGCGCACAAGCCGCGGTAGGAAGCCGCGTGCCGGAACGGCTGGGAGGAATCGCAGGCGCAAGGCGGAGTCGATCATGCGCGCAACACAGCTGAGGAAAGGGCAGGTTATCCGGGTTGACGGACAGATCTACATCGTCACCGAGGCCGTACACGTCACTCCTGGCAAAGGGGTGCCGTGCATGCAGACGAAGCTAAAGAACCTGGACACCGGCGTGACGACGGAGCGCCGGTTTCGCAGCACGGAAGACGTGGAGACGGTCTATGTCGAAGCCCGCCCGATGGAGTATCTCTACTCGGCCGGCGATGAACACTGGTTTATGGACACCGAAACTTACGACCAGATCTCATTCCCCACGGCCATGATCGAAGACGTTTTACCGTTCCTCAAACCGAACACGGAAGTGAAGGTCATCTACTGCGATGGCCGTCCGGTGGCGGTGGAGCCGCCCAGAACCGTTGACCTGAAGATCGTGGAGACGCCCCCTCCTTTGAAGGGGGCAACGGTCACTGCTCAGTACAAGGAAGCCGTCTTGGAGACGGGACTGAAGGTACAGGTGCCGCCTTACATGAAGCCGGGCGAGGTGGTCCGGATCGACACGGCGACCAAGGAGTTCGTCGAACGCGTAAGCTCCGAGTAAGGTTCGCTGGCGCCTGATTACGCGGTGGGTGCACAGGGACCCTTTGTCCAAGCCGGCACGTCCCAAAACCCGAGCTGTGTCACACCCGACGCCCGGGCACCCCAGGTGAACCGCCGGACCGTATGCTGCGAGGCGGTAGCTTGTGGCGGCGGCCGTAGGCGGAGCGGTCCACGGTAATCTGCAACCGGTTGCGCTTGCCGCGCATAGTGAGGGTACGTGCTTGCGCAGGAGTCGGCTACGTGCCCTTCGGAGCTAGGTGACTGGAGCTTACTCGGGCACGTAGGGGAGGAGGCCCATGAAGCGGGCCCGCTTGACGGCGCGCGCGACTGCTCGCTGGAATGCGGCGCAGTTGCCCGTGCGGCTCCGCGGCAGCAAGCGAGCTTGGGCCGTGCACATCTTCTTGAGCAGCGCGACGTTCTTGTAATCGACGTAGGCAGGCCTGGGACAGCCCTGGGGAGTGCAGAACCGGCAGCGATTTCGTCCCCTGCCGCTGGATCTCTTTCGAACCATCGCCTCCTTCTCCGCGTCAGCTTTTTTCGGCCGTCTTTGGATCTCCGAACAGGACTCAAAACTATAGGAACCCGGCGGAATTGCCGTCAAGGAGACCCGTGGGCGGACGACCGAGCGATGAGTTCTACGCTGGCTTTTCGCGGGGCGAGGTCGCGTTGGCCGAAGTGCACGAGTGGCTGCCGCGCTGGCCGGCTGTGGCTGGGCGCCGCGGCGCTCTGGTCGGGCGCGGCGTTTTGAGTGCCGGGACAAGTGGGTCGCAGCGGCTTTTCGCTGTGGGCGCCCAACCGGTCGGTTCGCGTTCGGACCGCCGATCGGTACGTCCGTAGGCTGGGGGTACGCGTGTCCGGTTGCTTTTGCGGCGCACGCGCCGGGGTAGCCGCTGGGTAGTTCAGGCTCTTTTTTTCCTCGGTTCGCTTTACGGCTTATGGGGCGACCTTGACCACGATCTTGCCCATGAGGGTTCCGGTCCTGCGGAGGGTGTTATCCTCTTGCAACTGGTGTGCTTCTACTGCTTGTTCCAGCGGGAAGACGCGGCCGATCAGGACTTCCAGCTTCTTTTCAGACAGCCAGCGGTTGATGTCTTCGGCGCAGATTCTCTGTTCCTCGGGGGAAGCATTGAACATGGCGAACCCGTACATGGTGAGGTCTTTCACGTAGAAGGGGCCGACGGGGAAGGGTGGGCGTGCTTCTCGTCCGGCCATGAGGACGATTCGCCCCCTCAGGCGGGTACAGTGCACGATGCGGTCGAACAGGGGATCGCGTTGGGTTTCGTACCAGACATGTACCCCCTGGTTATCGGTGAAATTGAGCACCTCTTTCTCGATGTCGGCCGTCTTGTAGTTCAGCACCAGGTCTGCCCCCCAGCGGCGGCAGATTTGGGCTTTTTCGTCGGTGCCAACGGTTGTAATGACTTGAGCTCCCACGATCTTGCCCATCTGGACGACCATGGAGCCGACACCGCCAGTGCCGCCGTTGACGTAGAGGACTTCCCCGGAACGGAGGCCGGCACAACGGAAGAGGCCGAGGTGGGCGGTGATCCCGACCAGGGCGACGGCCGCCGCCTCCTCGAAGCTTACCCCC
>JALSID010000326.1 GCA_026981825.1 Planctomycetota bacterium | reverse complement strand
GCAGTGGTACGCATTCGTTAAAGACGCCCCAGTCATCACCGACAAAGGTGTCTCCGTCTGGCAGGCAGTCACGAACGAATGGGCCAACTCATTGGACGCGAGCGCTTGGACGCAAGTTGGCACGCCGTCTGTAACAGTCGATACGGATTCCGGCCCGTTCTCCGACTACAACGGGGGAGCCGAGGCGGACACCGTGACGGACGACGACGCGGCCGCGAAGGAATGCCTTGAGGCGCAGATTGGCACGGCCGCGGGCGATTACACCGTGAGCATGTTTCTCGCGGCCGGCACGTCCACCGACTACACGCTGGAGATCGTCACCGATGGGACCGGATCAACGAGCTGCACGGGAACGGATCTCACGTCGAGCTTCACGAGGAAGACGTGCACCGCAACTGTCGGCGGAACGCCAACCTACGTGAAGGGGCGGATCTGCGTCGGGGATGTTGCAGGCGACACGGGCAGCATCAAGGTGAGCGGAGCGCAGGGTGAGAGTGGGAGCGTTGCTGGTAGGCCGTGCGTTGCGGGGGCGAGTGTCGCGACGTGTGCTGCGGATGTGGTGAAGTTCTCGGCGGCGCACATGCCGAGCGGGAGCGGGGAGCTGTGCGTAGATGCGGTGATCGACGCGAGCGCGTCCGGCAGCCAAACGCTGCTCGATTCGGTCAACTCTGGCGATGGGATCCGCCTCTACCAGGACACGGGCGGCAATCTGCTGAAGGGGGAGCAGCACGAGATCGGGGCCGGCGTTGTGACCGCCTCATCGTCGCTCGCCTGGACCACAGGGTCCCGCAAGCGCATCTGCGCTCGCTATGGGCCGTCGGCGATCGTTCTGCACGCGGACGGCGCGCACATTGTCTCCGCGTCGGCCACCGCGCCTCCGCAGCATTCGTCGGCTGGGAAGGTCTACTTGGGGAGCGTTGGCGGAAGTTCGCTCTTCCTTGATGGGTCCCTGCGCAGTCTGGAGGTGAGGCGATGAATCCGCGAGCAGCGAGAATCGCAAGGGCGGCCGGCATCGTCAGTGCCGCCGCAGTCGTCGTCGGCCTCGTCGTGACCTTCGGCGAGCCCACACATGCCGACTGCCTCCAAGCCTACGCGGAGATCCCGTGCGAGCTGGCGCGCAGCATGGCCGCCATGGGCGAGGAGCCCGCATGCGAGCCGGGGAGCCGCATCGTGGCGGTCGTGCAGTGGCCGCAGGGAATGCGCCGTGCGGACGGTGGCACCGCCTGGCCCGAGGGCGTGGAGCTTTTGGATCGGCCGAGGCGGTGTCGCGGAAGGGCCGTGCCTCGGCGGTCTGCCCGTGTGCGGGTGGACGCGAGCCTGGACCACCGGCCCCAATGCATTGTGGGGCATGTGGCCCTCGACGTGTCAGAGGCCGGGGACTGGTCTTCGGTGAGAGAGTGGGAGGACTGGGCCTGCTGTGCGGGGCCGAAGCGGTGTCGGTGCGTCACGCCGCCCTGCAAGCAGGTCCCGGGCATCGGCCCGGCCGGGAGGGAGCCATGGCGGCGCGAGCGATCCCGGTAGCCCTCCTGCTGTTGCTTCCAGGGTGCCTGTTGCCCGCGTCTGGCAACGGTGCTCCGGGGGTCTGGGCTGGCCACGGTGTCTCCATTCACTGGCCTCCCCCCATCGACTCCTGCACCCGGGACCACGGTCGGGAGTGGCTGTCCGGCATGGGGCCGCTGGCTGAGCGCCTGGACGAAGCCGGAGCCCGCAACGGCGTCTGGAGCAGGGGGGATCTCCTGTCGGCCATCGATGGCACCTGGGTCCAGGTCATGCCGGAGCCCCTGTACCTGCGCGGTGTCGGAGAGGTCGCCGGGTAC
>JALSID010000325.1 GCA_026981825.1 Planctomycetota bacterium | reverse complement strand
CCGAGTCGGCGAACTTCGCGTACGGCAAGGACTCGTTCGGATCGAGCCCTTTCAATCGAAGCAGCGCCAGATCCGTCTCCGGGTCCTTGCCCAGGATCTCCGCTTCGAGCTGACGCTTGTCCGAGAGCACACAGCGTATCTGCACGGCGTGCTCCACGACGTGGTAGTTGGTCACGACCAGGCCGTCGGGCGAAATGATCACGCCGGAACCCAGCACCTCCCGCTTCTTCGCTTCGCCCGATTCAATGTCTTCCTGGATCGGCTTCACGAAGACCAGAGCTGGGTACACCTTGTCCTTCGCCGCCTCGATCACCCGACGAAGCTGCACAATCGCATTGTCCGCCTGATCCTGCCCTTGCGATCCCTTGGCGTGGCCCTCGGCAAGTACCGAGCCTGCATTCAACACCGCGAACATGGCACCAAATAGGAGAATCCGCACAGGTCGCAGAAATGCCATCGGGCTCATCCTCCTCGCTACGCTCCGCGCCACCACGGGTTTGCACGCTTTCGGTTCAGAACTTTTCCCATTATGGCCTACGCTATGGGTTCCTACAACGTGCGTGCGGCGGACCGTTCCACCGCGCCGCGCAATCACCGTCCCGGTAGCGGCCGCCCCTATAGCTTGTCTGCCTCAAGTCCTGGTGGGGAGGAACATTGCGCTCGCAACGTGCTGCTTTCGGGCAACTCTGGCCGTTAGTCGCAACTTCGGCGGCGGCCGTCACGACTGCAATACGCGGCTCCGACGGTAAGAGAACTGGAACCGGGTTGCGCCAAACAGCGTCAACAAGACAGGGCTTGGGTGGTGAAGGCGCAGGTTCGGGCAGTGGCACGGACGGGGACTTGCCTTGACCTTGCCTGCGGGGAATACAATAGTGCGGCACGAGGAGGTGCGCCGGTAGCTCAACTGGATAGAGCATCGGACTACGGATCCGAAGGTTGGGGGTTCGAATCCCTCCCGGCGTGCTTTGAAGGGGACCCTTCGACCCCTCCCCGACGGTGCCCCGCGTCCCCCTCGCGCGGGGCACACTCTTTTTTGCGATGCCGTCCTGTTGCGCGGAATGGGCGCGCGCCGTGTCTTTGGGCGCAGCGCTCTTCGTGCCCGTCTTCGCCCAACGCTGCACTCCCGAGCGACGAGGCGGGCTTCACGATCCGACCCGGCGGCACGAGCGGTCAACGGCCGCCCGGTTTTGCCCCTACCGCCGTCCAGTCCGCTCAGTACCCTTTTTGCTTGTCGACGACATTGAGCAACGGCTCCCCTGCCGCGAACCGCCGCAGGTTCTCGCGATACAGGTCGAAGAGCCGTTCATTGCGCCGATCCGACCAGGACGCCATGTGCGGTGTGATGATAACGTTCGGGAACTGCCAGAGCGGATGGTCCGGCGGGAGAGGCTCGGGATCCGTAACGTCCAAACCGGCACCTGCGATCTCCCCAGACTTCAGTGCCTCTACCAGTGCTTCCGTGTCCGTTGAGCGACCCCGGCCGACGCTGATGAAGTAGGCGGTGGGTTTCATGGCCCGGAAGAAATCCCGGTTGTACATGCGCTCCGTTCGGGCGGTCAAAGGGGCGCAGTTGAAAACGGCGTCGGCGAGCGACGCCAGCCGCAGCAGTTCGTCGGGCTTGCCGAGATGGAACACAAAGGGCGGTTTGTGGACGCGCTCGGCGTCGATCGCATAGACCCGGCACCCGAATGCATGGGCGCGCCGCGCCACCTCGGTGCCGATCCCGCCCAGGCCCACCACGAGCACCGATTTTCCGCGCAGTTCGATCACGGTCTTGCGGTCTAGGCTCTCCGGTGTGCCCCAACGTCCGCCCTGCGCGTG
>JALSID010000324.1 GCA_026981825.1 Planctomycetota bacterium | reverse complement strand
TGCGCAGCGGTGCCCGGATCCAGCGGTTGATCAAAGCGGGGGCCTCAAACGAGCAGATCATCGAGGAGCTCTACCTGGCCGCTCTCGCTCGACGTCCCACCGAGCAAGAGTTCCAGGCGGCGCTTGCGTACGTGGAGCAGGCAGGACCGAAACAGCGTGTCCAGGCGTTGCAGGACGTGCTGTGGGCGATCCTGAACACCAAAGAGTTCCTCTTCAACCACTGATGGCCGTACGCTCAGTGCGTGTTCGGCACGGACTCTGGCGGCCCCGAGTGGGCTGGAGGTGAGAACGATGCTCGATATCGTCTTTCGTTCGAAGCATTCGACCTGTGACGGATGGAGCCGACGCGATTTCCTCCGCGTGGGTGCAATCGGCACCCTTGGCTTAAGTCTGCCAGCCTGGTTGCGGATGAAAGCCGAAGGAGCGGTGCGTGAAGCTCCGGCTAAGTCGGTGATCCAGATCTGGCTCTCCGGGGGCCCATCGCACGTTGATATCTGGGATCCGAAGCCGGACGCTCCGGAAGACTTCCGTGGTCCCTTCAAAGTGTCTCAGACCACCGTGCCCGGCGTCTACATTTCGGAGCATCTTCCTCGCTTGGCCAGAGCCTTTGAGCGGTTTTCGCTCATCCGGTCCATGACCCACCCCTCGCCGGCGCACGAGATCGCCACACACATCGTGAACACCGGCAATGTCCTCCAGGGGGGCCTTGTTTATCCGTCGATTGGTTCTGTGGTGGCTCTTGAGAAAGGATTCGACGCCGGTTACAAGGGGGAGATACCGCCGTTCGTGGCGATTCCTGGTCCGCCCCCCTGGTACGGTGAGGCAGGGTTCCTCGGGGGCCGCTACAAACCGTTTGCCACCGGTGGTGATCCGAACTCGAACAACTTCAAGGTCAAGGGGCTGGAACTGGCCAGCGGTCTGACCCCGGAACGCGCCACCAAGCGGCGCTCGTTGCTGAGCCAGCTCGACACGTTCGCGCGGCAGTTCGAACGGTCGGAGCTGTTCGAGGTGGTGGACACCTACTATGAGCGGGCCTATGGGCTCGTACTGGGGACGGCGCGAGAGGCGTTCGATCTGAGCAAGGAAGATCCTAAGCTCAGGGAACGCTACGGCAGGACCACGTTCGGCCAGAGCTGTTTGCTCGCCCGGCGACTGGTGGAGCGCGGAGTGCCGTTCATCACCGTTACGCGCGGAGGGTGGGATACGCACTTTAAGAACTTCGACGCCCTCCAGAGGTTGCTACCGGAACTGGACCAGGCACTCTCGGCCCTGTTGGAAGACCTGTACGAGCGTGGGCTGCTGGAGAGCACGATTGTGGTGTGCGAGGGTGAATTCGGACGCACTCCAAAGATCGATTGGTCCTCCCGGTGGCAGGGTGGCCGGCACCACTGGCCCAACGTCTTCTCCGTGCTGCTTGCTGGCGGAGGCTTCCAGGGCGGCAGGGTGGTCGGCATGAGCACCGAGAAGGGTGAGTTTGTCAAAGACCGTCCCTGCTACCCCTGGGACCTGTGCGCCAGCATCTACAGGCAGCTCGGTATCGACTACACCAAGCGGCTCCCTCATCCCCAGGGCCGTGTCGCCTACATTACGCCTCTTGCCCAGGGCACCATCGAAAGCGGTGGGCTCCTGGACGAACTGCTTTGACGGACGTCGGGTAGCGACACGATGGACGGTGTCGCTGCCCGACCCGTTGCGGTTCGTAAGAGCAGAGACCTAACGCGAGGAACACACCATGACCAGGTGCGGTGCCGTTCTTTTCGGCCTCTTTTGCTTCGCGTCGCTTGCACCCGCCTGGGGGCAAGCGAAATACGTCCCCCCGCCGGAGCTTTCCACCGTCCGGCCTGTGGCGATCCAACGCGGTTCCGAACAGCCCATCGTTCTAACAGGCACCAACCTGACCGACATCAAGAGCGTTCGGTTCTCGGTCCCCGGCCTGACGGCGGAAGTAGGCAAGGTCACCGGAGGCAGAACGGTCGAGCTCAAGGTCCGCTGCGCTGCGGATGCCCCCGTGGGCATAGCCGAAGTACGCGTCGTTACGACACACGGCGTCTCGAACTGCCGCTATCTCTACGTGGACACCCTGCCAGTGGTCCAGGAAAAAGAACCGAACACCCTGTTCTCCCAGGGCCAACCGATCGAACAACTACCGGTCGGGATTACCGGGACCATCACGGGGGCCGACCGCGATTTCTTCCGGTTCTATGCGAAGGCCGGCCAGAAGCTGGTGTTCCAGGCGTTGGGCCGCCCGTTCCTGCCCTTTTTGCGGATCGACGACAGGATCGGTTGGTTCGATACGTACCTGGAACTCTACGGCGGAACCGGACGACAGCTCGCCAGCGCCGACGATTTCCGCATGAGGCCGGATGCGGTCCTCGTCTATGAATTCAGCACCGACGGCGAATACGTCCTCTGCGTCCGCGACGCAGCGTACCGAGGCAGGAATGAGTTCGCCTACTACCTGCGGGTGGGCGAACTTCCCTTCGTGACGGATTGGTTCCCGCTCGGTGGCAAAGGGGGCACCACGGTTGAGTTCACCTTCTCGTCCGTCAGCGCCCCCGAGAAAGCTTCGATCGCCCTGCCGGCCGTCACGCGACGACTTGCCTTCTGGAGGTACTACCTCCCGGTTGGACAGAACACCACCAACGAGATCGAACTCGCCGTAGATGGACTGGACGGCGTGGCGGAGACCGAACCGAACAACGAGGCGGCGAAAGCGACGAAGATTACGCCCCCTATTGCGGTGAACGGGCGTGTGGACCGACCGGGCGACGAGGACTGGTTCGCCTTCGAGGCGAAAAAGGGCCAGAAGCTCGCGCTTGAGGTGGTTGCACGGCGTGTCGGTTCTGCGCTCGATTCGGTGCTGGAAATCTACCGCGACGGACGCCGGGTTGCCGGCAACGACGACGCGGTCGCCCGAGTCGGCTACCTTCAGAGGAGCGATTCCCGGATTGTGTACACGGTACCGGCCGACGGCGTCTATCACATCCGGGTTCGCGACCTCGCGAGACTTGGCGGACCAGAGTTCGCCTACAGATTGTTGGTCTACCCGGCGCAGCCCGATTTCGAAGGCTACCTTGTGCCCAGCGACCCCTTCATCACGAACCCCCGCCTGACGATCGCTCTTACGGTCGCTCGTGCTTTGCCCGTCGGTGGAACGGTGGCTGTTCCCGTACGGGTAGCCCGTATCGACGGGTTCAACGGCGCGATTGAGCTACGTGTTGACGATCTGCCCAAGGGGATCGAAGCCAGGACCGCCCCCATCGCTCCGGGTGCAACCCAGGGGATCCTCACCCTGACGGCCGATGAAGAGCTGGAGCCAGGCACAGTGATTCCCCTCAAAGTGCGGCTTTCAGCGGATATCGGCGGGAAAAAAGTGGATCGGATTGCTATCCCGCTCGAAAGCCACAGCTATATCGCGGATCAGCGGCAAGAGTTCCCGGTGGCCGAGGCGGTTACGGCGATCGCTCAGGCGTATCCGCTCACCCTGAGCGTCGAGCCACTCCAAGTCACCGTGAAGAAAGGGCAGTCTGCCCGGGTGAAGGTTCGGTGGAACCGTCCCGAAGGGGGCGATCAGTCCTTGAAGATCGAGGCGTTGAACCTGCCCAAGCAGGTAACGGTGCAGGTAGCAAACGTCGCGGTCGACAAGAAGGAAGCGGACGTCGAGATCAAGGTCGGTGGTGGCGTCGCCCCAGGGACCTACGGGCTGGCTCTGGTGGGCACGGCGAAGATCGATAAGAGTGACGTTCGCGCCTACGCCCCGCTGGTATTGGTGAAGGTGGAGCCGTAGACAGGGAGACCTTCCCCGGTCGTCCATGGCGCGGTTGGCCACCCGGACCGGCGTGGACCTGGCACGACTTTGGCTGGAACTGGTGGCGGGCGGCGCTGGGCCTGTCAACGGCCGGATCGGCCGTGCGCGGCGCCGTCAGTCCTTCTGGGCGGCCGCGGCGTGTTGTTCGGCGAGCAGCCCGAGAACCGCCTGGGCGTACCCGACGAACTTCGTCTGGTCCAGCCCCGCTTCGGTGTTGTTCCAGGTGGCAGAGAGCGCGTACCAGGTTCCGTCCGACGTCTTGACCAGCCAGGTCAGGTTAAGGACACCCGCTTCACTTCCCCCTTTGTAGCCGATGTAGCTGAACGCTTTCCCCAGCGTCTTGATCCCGGGGTTTACGGCGAGGATGGCGCGCGCTTCCTCAGACCGCGACTGGCGGAAGTAATCCATGGCATTGCAGAGATCGCGGGTGCTGGCGAACCATTCCACCGTGTCGATGGCAACCGGTTGCGAGGGTACCTCATAGACATTGACTTCGTGCTTGGCGACATCTTGCTCGAGCAGCCTTCGTTTCTCCTGATCGTCCGCTTCCAGGTACCGCTTCCGTACAATGGCGTCGCTCTTGAGCACGAACATCTCTCGGGTGCTGAGAAAAGGTACTGTCCGCTCCGGCCGGCTGTGCCCCATCTTATCGAGCACCTCCTCAACCGTGTCTCGGCCAAGAACGTGGAGCAGGTGATCGGTGGCCGTGTTGTCGCTGATCGAGATCATCTGCGTCGCAAGCGTGTGCACAGTGATCGGGGCACCGTCCGGCCAGGTGTGCAGGACGCCCGACGGGAGCGACTTCCATTCCTTCTTGAGCGTCAGCACACGATCCCATCGCATTCCCTGTTCGACGATCGCCCCGAGCACGTACAGCTTGAAGGTCGAGCCGATGGCGAGTGGCTCGTCGGGGTGGAGTGCGAGAAGATCGGTCGGGTTCGGTTCCAAACGGCGTAACAGAACGCTCACCTTGCCGGACAACCGCTCGAATTGCTCGCGCAATTCGCTAAACGAGTGCGCGGACGGTGCAGGGGGCCCAAAAAAGATGCCGTTGATCCGATGCGGCGGCCGGTTTTCGACCGACAGTGTCACGATCGTGTAGAAACCCTTGCTGCATTCGAAGCGGAACCGAGCGGAAAAGTCGCTCATCCGTTCCACTTCCCCTACGAACGTGACCTTACCGAGCTGCCCGTTGAGCGACGCGAAAACGGCGCGTAACTGCCCGATGCCCACACGTTCGAGGACAATGGGGGCAAAAATCTCCTCGGGCAGCTTCCCGGCTTTTTCCAGGTATTCGGCCACCTGCTGAGCCCGCCTGAACAGGACGTCACTCTCTTGAAGCGGGGGCAGAAAGGTGGCCAGACTTAGCCACAGATAGCCTATCGGGGACATCACTCACTCCCTGGGGGGACAGCTTTCCACACGGTTTGCAGGTCGCCCTTTTCTTGGCCACCTGTGCCTGCTGGGCGGTGAGTTCCGAGTGCAGGCACAGGTCACAGCACATGGTATTCGTCGCCGGCAGGCGTTCCTTGTGTCGGGATTTCTGTGTCTGGGCTGTCGTGCCGGTGCTGCCCAGGCTGTGCAGCATGGTGGACACAGCCCTACGATTCCACGCACGCAACCACGACGCGGCAACATGTTGGAGGCCCGCGTCATGGCGCAAGGTATGTTCCTGTTCGCGTTAGCGCTGTCTCATCTCGCTGTGCAGGGGATGCTCCCGGCCGGTGCCGACCGCAAGCCGTCGGGTGACCCCGAGGCCAAATACCACCGAGCCATTGCTAAATTGATCGAGAACTTCGATCAGGACGGCGATGCGGAGCTTAGCCCCGTGGAGTTAGCCCGGGCGATCGCGCAGGACGAGCCCATCCTGAGGCCCCCTTCAAAGCTGAGACGCCAGATTCGGCTCTTGGTGCAGCAACTGAAACGGCCCCGAAAAAGGAAAAGGAAGAACTCCCGATATGCCACCGGTGTTCTTTTTATCCCGCGAACCATCGATCCGCTCACGCAAGCTTTGTTGTCAATCCGCTATGTGCTGCAGCAGAATCGGCAAGTTGTGGCCATGGCGCTGAGGCAGCGAAATGAGGCGATCCGCCAGGCGCTTGCTTCGATGCCGCTTCCGCGCCGTAACCCCTCGCTGCTGGAAGTTGCGCACGCGCTGGTCGTGCGATTCGACCGTGATCGAACCGGTGGCCTCAACGACGCCGAGCTTGGGTACGCCGTGCCGGTGGTTTGGCAGCTTCGTTTGCGTGCTGAACTGGTCCAGCGATTGCTTTCGTCTCACCGGTGAACGCAGGCGCCGTTACCGCGCGCTTCACCTGGCCACAGGGCGACCGCTGCACATGGGCCCCCTGTATTCGGTGATGGTCGCCCGCGTCCGACTTCTGCGACAGGCACACTCACGGTCAGGAGCATATGAGGTGCACGAGACGGTGGTCAGGATGTTCTTGTTAAGTCGCGGGGGGAGAGGCGGCCGGCGCGGGGCGCGGCTCGTCGGTCAGCTCAGCCGCACAGGCAATCCGCGCTGGCTGGCTCCCGATCTCCGGCCCGTGCCCGAACGCGGGGCGCGAAACGGGCCGTCTAACCTGGTCCAGCACCGTTGCCATCAGAGTGAGCGCTGTTGTCATTGTGGCTTTCAGCGCGGCCTGCCGGCACGCCGAAGACACACTCCAGAAAGCACTCGCAGTCGTGATGGCCCGCGTCAATGGGCCGGAGGGCGTTCATCAGCCTGCGGAAGATATCGTAGTTGACGCGGTAGAAGTTGAACTTGCCGCGCTGCTCGGACTCGAGCAGACCGGCCAATTTCATCAGCCCCAGGTGTCGGCTAACCGCCGGTTGGCTCTGACCGACGTGCTCGCAGATGTCGGTCACGTTCATTGGCCCCCTACGGCTGAGCAGCAGAACGATGCGCAGACGGGTTGGCTCGGCCAGTAAGCCAAAGACCTTGCAGAGTTCCTGGACCAAACGTTGCTCGTTGCTGTCCTGGGACGACTTGCTGAAGGCCGAAGTGCTGTCTCCCATTGGCTGCCCCCGCTATCGTCAAGACACAACGTCGACATACGGCGGGCAGCCGACTGTTCATGTGATTATACGTCCGGCCCCGATGAGCGGCCGAACGGACGAACGCAAGCCGTCCTAGCGGACCGCGCGGGGTTGCGACGGTGGTCCATGCAGAACCCGCCTACGGGGCAGTGCCCGGTGCGATGGAGGAGCTGGTGATGTGAACGCGAACGCAGCACTTCCCAACCGCTGTCGCTAAGCGCCTCGCTACGGGCGCCCTCCGCACCCTGCGAGGCACACCTCGCGACAACGTGACATACTGAGGAAGGGTTCCAGAGTGGGGGGATCGGAGCAGAGCAATGGGGCGCCGTGCGTAGCAGCAGCGGAGTGTAGCATCGAATGGCCGTGGACTGCGTGATCTTCGAGAATCCGCCGATTCTAGAAAAACTGCTCGGAGTCTTCTTCCGCACACGAAGTCCGGTGAGTTCCGCCATGTTGGGCGAACTCTGGAGCCGGCACTTCGCGGATGCATTCCCTAACACCCAAGATAGGCGGCCGGTTCCAGAGCCCGTTGACGAGCTCACTCCTGATGCAGCAGAAGGAGCAGTGCCGAAGGCGGCGGGCAATGTAGGACCGTTGCGATTTGGGCGTCTAGCGCGGATGAACAGGAAGCGGTACAGTTGCAGGACAACGCGTTCTTCTTCAATTGGGTTTGGCAGCGGGAGAAGTGGGGCTATCGCCATTTCGACGAACATCTGGATCGGTTCTCGGCGCACTTCGCACGCGTGCTGGACTACTTTCGCTCTAAGCAAGGGACCGGTCCCAGCCTTGTGTGGGCCATTGTTGCCTACGTGAACCACCTCCCCTGTTCGGATGCCATGGATCCGGTTCGCCAACTCGACGACATCCTGGTAATATGGAGCACCATCGATCTGGCAGGCGGGAAGTCCAGGGCGCGGCAGGCAAGGATCAACGTCACCTTTCCCATTCCTGACGACGCTGGCTGGCTCGATGTCGCGGTCGCCCCGTTCCGCGATAGCAACGGACAACCCGTTTGGCGGTTAGAACTCACAGCAAACGCAAAGATAGGGGGCAGCTCGATGGAAAAGATGCGCGAGGCGCTTGGTGCTGCTCACCGATTTCTCGTTCATGCGTTCGTAAACCTCACCACCGAGCAGGCGCACCGCCTCTGGGGCAAGCGTGCAGTTGCGCAGGGGGAAGTGCGGTGAAAGCTCCGACCGTGACCGGAGAGGCTGATCTTAAGAGATCCGGCGAGGAAGAGGGTTTTCGGGTGGACACCATTGATCGCGCGCTGCTGCGGCCCGCGATCGCCTGGGCTGACTTCGCGCTGAAGCAGTTGGAGCAGCTCGAAAAGCTTGAGCCGAATTGGGATGGAGAGGGTGCAGATCCTCCCTCTTCCGAGTCGCTTCTGGCGGCCAAGCAGCTCCTCATGTCATTGGATGGATCGCTACCTAAACCCCACATCCACCCCACCCGGGATGGCTACGTGCAGATCGAGTGGGAGGAGGGAGAGTTCTATCTCGAGGTGGAGCTTCGTTCCACGCAGGAGGCAGTCATTGTATTCCAGATGAGGGGGATGGACACACCGCAGGAGTTGCTGTGGCGGGGTCGTAGGATGGTGGCCGAAATCGCAGGATGGCTTGCGATATGGCTGAGGCCAGCCGGGCGTGCATGACGAGCCGAAGGAGCGCATAGCGGACAGCGAGGTGGTGTAGCGTCGAATACCGCCGACCCGCCCTTGGTTCGAACCACCAAGTCGGCTCACGAGCGCGAATTTCAAGCTACGTCGGGGAGAAACGGGCCTGTCCGTGTTTCTAGCGAGCCTCGTCCAGGGACCGGAGGAGCTCCTCCAGGACCGGTCGGCCGTGCCAGGCAGCGGGGTCGCACGCGCGACTGTGGGTGATTTACGGCGTATCGGATTCGACGTCGTGGATCGGCCAACGCCCGTTAACCCAGCGCATGCGGAAATCATTGTCCCCGGGGGCCGAATCACGAATGCGATGGCAAAGCAGTTGCGGGGCCTCTTTGAGCTCGTTATCCCACCGAAGTGATAGCGTTCTCCGGGCCGCAACACTCAACCCTGTTTCGGGTTGCACCGGCCGGGCATGGCACCACTGATCCGCTGCGGCCGGTTTAGCTGCCACGCTGTCCCTACCCGCACCCGCGGAGCTTGCCCTTTTTGCCCGTCTTAGGGCGGCGCGCATGGAGTAGCGGGCCGGCAGTCGCTAGCTTTCCAATGGGGAGAACACAGGGCCGGGGGGACCTTTTTGGTGTGGTTGGAGAGGTGGCCTGGGCCTGTCATAGTCGTGCGTCCCCGAGCACATCGAGCCAGCAGGGTGGAAGTCCCTGCCGGGGTATGGTCTGAAGCCCGTAACCGAAGGTAACTGCGTCTCCGGGAGACCTTGGAGTGCGGCACTCCCGTGCCGCTTTGGTTTTTTGGAGTGCGGCACTCCTGTGCCGCTTTGGTTCTTTGGAGTGCGGCACCCCTGTGCCGCTTTGGTTTTTTGGAGTGCGGCACCCCCGTGCCGCTTTGGCTCTTTGGAGTGCGGCACTCCTGTGCCGCTTTGGCTCTTTGGAGTGCGGCACCCCTGTGCCGCTTTGGCTCTTTGGAGTGCGGCACTCCCGTGCCGCTTTGGCTCTTTGGATCGCGGCACTCCCGTGCCGCTTTGGCTCTTTGGAGTGCGGCACCCCCGTGCCGCTTTGGCTCTTTGGAGTGCGGCACCCCCGTGCCGCTTTGGCTCTTTGGAGTGCGGCACTCCCGTGCCGCTTTGGTTCTTTGGAGTGCGGCACTCCCGTGCCGCTTTGGTTCTTTGGAGTGCGGCACTCCCGTGCCGCTTTGGCTCTTTGGAGTGCGGCACTCCCGTGCCTTGGTTCTTTGGAGTGCGGCACCCCTGTGCCGCTTTGGCTCTTTGGAGTGCGGCACTCCTGTGCCGCTTTGGTTCTTTGGAGTGCGGCACCCCTGTGCCGCTTTGGTTTTTTGGAGTGCGGCACTCCCGTGCCGCTTTGGTTTTTTGGAGTGCGGCACTCCGGTGCCGCTTTGGCTCTTTGGAGTGCGGCACTCCGGTGCCGCTTTGGCTCTTTGGAGTGCGGCACCCCTGTGCCGCTTTGGTTTTTTCGGGGCCGTCGAGCGGCGCGGTGGGGGCCTGGGTGCTGCACCCGGCCTGGCGGGGCGGCGAGCGAAAGCGGCGGAGGACTGCCGCACTCCGAAGTTAACGACGAGGATCCGAGGGTCTGGATGTTAGCCCGGCTTGAGGAGCTCCGGGGACGATGGTCAGGCAGCCTGTGTTTGGCCATGGTTCTTGCTGTGCATCCTCTACGAGGTAAAACCACCGACCGGAGAGCCGTATGCGGGAGAACCGCACGTACGGCTCGAAGGGAGGGGAGCCCCGGTAACCGGGCTTGCCTACCCCTATCAAAGGCGCCACGCGCGCGCGGTCGAACTGTACCGAGGGCAGTTTACACCGACCGGATCGGGAATCCTTCCGCCCACACTCTGCGGCGAGATCCCGACGCATGCCCGCCACCGTAGCTGCTGAAAATCGGTCCAGCAGCCCTCGAGCGAGCTCTCGTTGATTTCAGACATGGCGCCCGCACAACCAACGCCTGGCCGTGGCCATAGCATACCCCATCGCAACAACCTCCACTGCCAACAGGACAGCAAGCCCATACGGAACAACCCGAAAGAACGCGTTCCCAAGGTTAACCACCTTGGCCGTGGCGAAGAGCGGTGGGTACAGAAGAACCGTCCCTATAGCTGCTGGGCGCAGGCGCCGCGGTAGAAGCCGGATGTAGAGCCCAACAGAGCACCAGATCCAGGGCCAGAACGCTTGGCGGATCGAGGTCGGAGAAGACGGCACTGATATCATCATGCTCGGCGTTTGGTCGCCAGTGCGGCCATCGTCTTGCCCCGGTGCCGATCTCCAACCCGACCATGCGGCTTCTTCGGCGCACCAACCGCAGC
The DNA here is from genome assembly GCA_026981825.1 of Planctomycetota bacterium. Taxonomy (GTDB): domain Bacteria; phylum Planctomycetota; class Planctomycetia; order JALXBF01; family JALXBF01; genus JALSID01. The sequence continues at coordinate 1,837 of JALSID010000324.1, read as the reverse complement.
CAAGGCTTCTATCAGAAACCTGCACGCCGCACGCCATTATCCTCTCCGTCACCTTGGCGCTTGCTTGGGGGTCCTTGAACCAAATGGCGTGGGTGAGTGGACCGTCCGGAGAGCGTACTACCAAAAGCTCGCCTGACGCCGCGGCGCAGCAAACGGGTTGAGGTAACCTAGCCACCCCCCAACCGTACGGCAAAACCAAGACACCGTTCCCCCCTGCCGACGTGGGCAGCCGGCGCCATTCGAGTTCCGTCACAGGCGAGCCACGTCTGCCCAGTAGTGACCCTGCAAGGATACAAGCCTGCTCGCCTGCCGCAGCGCAGAAAGCGGTGATCACAAAAACCGCCATCAGGAACACCCAGAGTTCCGAGCAAGCCCAGGCGTACCAGATCAGCCAAAGGATCTCCTGCAACTCAAGGCCCCCACCACTAACGTGGAGAATCCACGCCGCAAGCGCAAGCAGCCAAGGACCCACGACGCCTGCAGCAAAGGCCAAAGGCATCGTGGCCTCCATACTGCGAATTCCCACCCTGTCCGTGAGGGCCGCGCGTACGCTTCGAAACCATCGAAGGGACTCGCGTCGCGTCTTTGTTGAGTCGTCACTGTCGCCAACCGCAGCCGACCCGGAGATGAGCTTCGTTTGAACCTGCATTGGAGCGGCCTTTCGCCGCCCTGTTTTACTTTTGCCAACAAGCGATAGGCCCACCAGCAAGATGAAGTCCACGATCCCTGCAATGCCCACCAAGATAAGCACGCTGCGGACGGAGTCAAGGGGCTTAAAGCGTGTGCGTAAGTACCATGAAGCGAAGAGCTCGGGCCAGCTTGTAGCAGCCAGTATTGCAAATGCCATGAGAGGAACTACCGAGCATGTCGCGAGTGTTATCGAACGCCAAAGTCTGGGGACTAACGTGCTCAGACTCGCAGCCTTCGAGTCTGAGAGGAGCACCATTTGTTGTGTCGGACTCGTACGCACACCATAGGATCGCTGGCGAACCCACCATCGGCTCTGCTCCGGACAGCACTCGGCGATCCGTACCGGGACGTTCGTCGCACGCAAAATGTCAACGAACTTTTCGCGCTCGAAGCGTTCCTTAAACCACAAGCCGACCCAAGGCAATGCAGCATCAGGGAGGTGCACCAAAACCGCATGGTCTCCGAGAGTCACTGCGCAGCAGATTTCCTGTGGCAGGTCACTCCCCCTGGGGTAGGCGGGCAAGACAAGCCTACACCCGACGCCGTCGACGCGCAGGATACAGTCTCCATCGTGTGCGCGACAAATGTGGCGGCCCACACTCAGGCCGGACACCCACTCCGCGGTGTCAAGCAACGCGCGGCACAGTCTATAGAAGATGACCTCGAGAGGAGCGAGGACCAACATTCCGACAGCGAACACCACGTGGATTACTAAAACCGCGCTAGCAAGTTCCTGCAAGTTAGCATGTTGGAAGCGGTCTGCGACAATGGCCGGATGCAAACGGGGCATCACGAAGAGAACGAGACACCACAACCAAGGACACATCCCCCTCGAAGACGGCTGCCTCCACATCACGCGCCAGGCGAGTAAGGCCGTGCGCCAGTAGACCCGGCGGCCTCCCTCTGGAATTCCTAGCCTGAACGTGAGCCATCGCTGTTCCATGGCAGACCTACGCAAATAGCGAGCACCAATCAACGCCTGTGCGGCGGACGATCCGGTGCGAACCGCCCGTTGCTCGCCTCCTCAAATGCCCGGTCAAATTCCCGACCTCGGCGAATTGACCGGGCATTTGAGGAGGCGAGCAACGGGCGGTTCGCACCGGATCGTCCGCCACACAGGCGTTGATTGGTGCTCGCTATTTGCGTA
>JALSID010000323.1 GCA_026981825.1 Planctomycetota bacterium | reverse complement strand
CCGCGAACCGAAAGAAAAACCCGCCCGTCGCGGGATCGGCGAGGGGGCGCGCCCTGCCGATGCCGCTTCGGCCCGTCCGGGCCGAAGCGGCCCCGAGCCCGCCGCCCGGCGGGACCGGAGCTCCGCGGCTGCGAGGGGGTAACGCGGGCGACCGAATGCGCACCACGATGTGGGCCCGCGCGGCCACCTTGGACTCCCAGGGGCCTACTGGCTGGCGAGGTCCCCCAAGGGGTGGCTCACCGTCCGAACCCGGATCGGCCCGATCGGTCCGATCGGTCGGATCGGGCGCTGCCGGGGGTGCCCTGACCGCGGGGGGATTCCACGCCAGCGCGTCTGAACCCGGCCCCCAGCGGAGAAGCGCCGAACCGCCCTCGCGCCGGCGACGGCGCACTGGTAGCGCGACCCGGCCCCGGGTCCGCCCCAAAGCGCCGGCGCCAAGGAAGCGCTGCCACACATCGCCCCCGCGGAGCGAAAAAAATGGCCCCCGTCGCAGCATAGGGGATGGCGCGCGCCCTATCTCCCGCCGCTTCGGCCGCCGGCCGAAGCGGCGCCGAGCCCGCTGCCGGGCGGGACCGGGCGGCATCGGACCGCCGACGCGCCGGCGGCGCACTCGTACGCCCGCCCCGCGCAGCAGGGATTACCCGCCAGCCCGCGCCCGGACCCAACCGCCTACCTACGGCCGCTTTGGCGATCAGCCGCGCCTTCTCGCCGGGCGCCTACGCTCCTCGCGCCCCCAACCACTCGCAAACGCAACCAATGGCGCCCGCGCCGCGCTTCGCCGCTACCGACTCCCACGTGCCACCTGGCCTTCCCCCCGCCATTCCTGCGCGCCTACACCTCATGAGCCTCCCCCGCCCCAGGCCTCACCCGTTCCTCCCTCAACCCTGCACCCATCCCTGCGGCCTCTCACGTACCCCTCCAGCGCCCGCCCAATCCCACGCCCGGACTCCGCCCCAACTGCCCCCTCTCTCTCGATCACACGCGGCCGACCCCGTGGCTCTACCCACAAATCTCACGCCAACCCCATCCAGGCCGCCCCCACGCCGCCCTCTTCGCAACACCAGCCAGAAGGTGAATAGCTCCCAATCCGCCTCTAGCCCCGCCTACGCGCTAAAAGCCCTAGCGTGGAGCTCCTTTCTCCACACTGACCGGTGTTTCCGCCCCATCCTGGGACGACTTCAAGGGTGTCGGCTTACGGACTGGATGGCAGACGACGCCGGTTTCAATCTCACTCTGGGACGATTGGGCGCTTCACGAGCCGCCGACCTGCACTACGCTCGCCCGGTCCCCGTCTTTCAATCCCACTCTGGGACGATTAGAGCCCATCTCAAAACCCCGGGCGCATAGAATACCGTGCGCCAGGTGCCACGGAGGTACCGCCTCCTAGGAGAGACACCCAACGCACGGAGGAAACATATGCCGAGTACCAAGGAAGGGTACCTTATCTGTCCACTAGCCATTGTAGCGATATGCCGGGAAATCGTCAAAGTCCTCGGGATCTCCATAGAACGCAAGCCCGGTGAGCCGGGACGCCCGCCGACTCCTTTCGAAAAGGTAATGAACGCCATCTGGTTCCGTCTCCGCACGGGTTGCCAATGGAAGGCTATTCCCGAGTGTGAGTATCTCTGCAACGGCACCACCGCGCACCGGTGGTTCATGCGGATGACCAGGGCGGGCGTGTTCGAGCTGCTCTACTGCGTCCTGGTGGCCCTTTATCTGGAGGGAGGCGTGGAGAAGCTGCGGGCTCTGGGCATCGACTGCACCCTCTGTCCTGCTCCGCTGGGCGGCGCGGGGACGGGTCCGAATCCGACCGACCGGGGCAAGTCAGGGGTGAAGATCAGCATCGTGGTTGAGCACAATGGCCGCCCCCTGGCGATTGAACTTGCTGCCGCGAACGTGCACGATTTCCGCCTGCTCGGGGTTACCCTCGAAAAACTCGCCGCCGAGGTTCTGGCCAGGCTCGCGGACGAGGCGCTGCTGGTGGCCGACAAGGGGTACGACTACCCCCAGGCTCATGAGGAAGCCCAAAAGCGGGGCTTCCGGGCGCGCATCCAGTCCCGGGGTCAAGGCTACGGCGCTGCGAACGCAGCGGAGCGAAAGCTGCGTGCTGCGTGCGAACGTCTGTTTGCCTGGCTGAAGGCGTTCCGCGCCGTCCGGGTCTGCTGGAGCCGGCTGCTGGCCACGTTCGCCTCACACGTATATCTGGCCTGCTCCTATCTCTTGGTAGACGCCCTACCCCCTAGCGTGCAACGGCTCATCCTCCGGGCGTAGTGTGGTGCCCGGCCGTTCCGTACCTACTTCTCTCGCCGCACCTATGCGCGCACCCGTCACTGCGGAAGTCTTCCCACGGCAAAGCATCTAACTTTTGCCGTTGCAATCCGGGGCCCATGGCTGTCAGCAGTTCCCAAGCTCGACAACGCCCCGAAGATCCCCCTGCGCGCACGTCCCCTCCCGAGGCCCCCAAGGTGGTTTCGAGATGGGCTCTTAGGCACTTCAAGGACTTTGAATATGATGCTCAGGAATTGGGATATGAGGTTTCAATCCCACCCTGGGACGATTAGGCACTTCAAGACATGGACCGACAGCTGGGAGGACAGGCATGATATAGTTTCACTCCCACTCTGGGACGATTAGGCACTTCAAGTGGTTAGGAGCATTGTCGAATGTTTCCCTGTCACACTGTTTCACTCCCACTCTGGGACGATTAGGCACTTCAAGGCGGTGAAATGTTCGTACAGACGGATCGGGTTGAGGGTTTCAATCCCACTCTGGGACGATTAGGCACTTCAAGGTGAGTGCCCTAACAGCTTACTGTTTGGTCATAGCTCGTTTCAATCCCACTCTGGGACGATTAGGCACTTCAAGGCACCTTGCATGTGTGCACGGTGCTCCCGCCGTGGTCGTTTCAATCCCACTCTGGGACGATTAGGCACTTCAAGGTTCGTCAGAACCGACACTGTGCGGATTCAGGGGTTTGTTTCAATCCCACTCTGGGACGATTAGGCACTTCAAGTCGTAGTGAAATTTGAGCGGTTGCTACTCCCTCCCGTTTCAATCCCACTCTGGGACGATTAGGCACTTCAAGCAATTGATGGATGGGCCTTGGAGCTGCTGATAGTCGTTTCAATCCCACTCTGGGACGATTAGGCACTTCAAGGTTTTGAGGTGGAGCTGATCGTTTATGAAAGCAGGGGGTTTCAATCCCACTCTGGGACGATTAGGCACTTCAAGTCTTAAGCAGGCAGAACAGTACATTTTCTTGGACAAGTTTCAATCCCACTCTGGGACGATTAGGCACTTCAAGGGTAGTCGTTTATGAAAGCGAGCGGGGGGCATGGGAGTTTCAATCCCACTCTGGGACGATTAGGCACTTCAAGCCGGCTGCATCCTCCGCGCCCAGGCCTGCCCGGGAGTTTCAATCCCACTCTGGGACGATTAGGCACTTCAAGGGAGAAGGGGAATATCGTACTACGTCTTCGATTAGCGTTTCAATCCCACTCTGGGACGATTAGGCACTTCAAGAGAGGTCCTCGTTTACGAAAGTGAACGGGGCCTCTGGGTTTCAATCCCACTCTGGGACGATTAGGCACTTCAAGTAAGCGGCTCCTTGCACTTCCCCGCCCCGGACAGAGTTTCAATCCCACTCTGGGACGATTAGGCACTTCAAGAGGGTTGAGGTCCTCATTTATCAGAGTAGAGTGGGCCGTTTCAATCCCACTCTGGGACGATTAGGCACTTCAAGGATACTTTTTGCCGCCCCATAAATCCGTACCAGATGTTTCAATCCCACTCTGGGACGATTAGGCACTTCAAGCGAAAGCGGAACCGACGGCCCCAGCGGCCCGCCCAAGTTTCAATCCCACTCTGGGACGATTAGGCACTTCAAGTCCTTTTGTATGGGAGTGCAGAGGAGGATTAGTAGTCTTTCAATCCCACTCTGGGACGATTAGGCACTTCAAGACCTCGTTTTCGAAACCATGCGATCGACATGTGTCGCTTTCAATCCCACTCTGGGACGATTAGGCACTTCAAGAACATGATGATCTCTACATCGCGGCCACAATTCCCGCTTTCAATCCCACTCTGGGACGATTAGGCACTTCAAGGGACCCTTCCGGGGCCCTTGCGGCGCAAGGACTTGCGCGCAAGTCTCAACAAGCACCCCTGTTTCCCCCTCAATTTCCGGGTGTGCGAATCCGCACACTTGCCGGAAACCTTTGGTAGGACTTAGGTTAGCGCAACCCTTGCCCCCCAAGGATGCTAAATTGTGCCATTTCCCTATCTTACCCATCTTAACACCCCGCACGCATCCTCCCCGCCCGCGCTGCAAGGCGCTCCTCGGCTTGGCTCACCCCTCGCCTAAAAAAACACGCCTCGCAACGCGCCCGCGGAAGCCCGGCACTCCTTTGCTCGGCACCACGGCTGAGACGCGCCGGACGTATACCTACGCCCGTGCCCCTCCCACCGCAGCCGGCCTGCCTCACTCCTGGCGACCCAAACCTGCTACCCCTCTCTCACGCAGGCGGGCATACCCCGTTTGTCTCCCTTCTCCCCCCGGAGCCTCCCGCTCCTCCGACGTCAAAACGTTTTACCCTCCATGACCACGGCCCGACGACAGCTTACGTCTACACGCTGCCGCCCCGTGGATGGTGCACCTCTCGGCATACCGCAGCAGAACCGGCCCTCTCCGGGCCTACGGTCCCGCCACTTCCACCTACCAGCGGGCCCTGCGTCTTCAACCAACCGACGGCTCAACCAAGAGCGCCGCCGGTATCGGCCCGCAGCGGTGGTGGCGTCTACCGATTATACCGAATTGCCCGCGGGGATCTGACCATCCGTAGTCGCTTGGGTCGTGTCCCGGGGGGCTCGCCGCTACGAGCGGGCGCCGCTCGCGAGGAATGCGCTTTCGCGCTCGCGCCCGGGCCGGGGCGCAGGCCGCCGGGTAGGCCCTCCCCGCCGCGGTGGGGGTACCACTGCGCCGTCGCCGGCGCGACCGCGGCCCGGCGCCTGCGCCCGGGCGGCTGGATTCAGGCCCCGGCCGGCAGTCCAACCCCGGCGCGCTCTGTCGCGCTTTCTCGCGCGGCCTGCTCCGGCCGTCGGGCGCCGGTCTTGCGGATCCCGGCTCCCAGGGGCACCCCCGGACGGATCTTACCACCAATGCTGCGCCCACCGAGCCGCCGGGGGTCGCGCGCTCGGAGAGCGGGCCGACTTGCCCCCGGCGAGACGGCGCGCGGAACGTCAGTCGCCCCAGGTTCGCGGAAACTGGCGTGCAAGCCCTGCGAGTGCGGCGGCCGGCTGCTGCGTTTCGAAAAAGCCAAAGCGGCACCGGAGTGCCGCACTCCAAAAAGCCAAAGCGGCACAGGAGTGCCGCACTCCAAAAAAGCCAAAGCGGCACGGGAGTGCCGCACTTAAAAAAGCGGAGCAAGATGGCTGGAGATTGGTTTAGGCGCGCCGTGCGAAGTGGTCGTGTACCGGCTGCAGAAGCGCAGCACACAGCTCGCGGAACGACCGGCACTGTTCCTCAATCCATTCCCCCGAGCGGCCCAGTTCCTTCGCCATGAACCGGGCAACGGGCAGGGCGGCTGCCGCTGCCAGGTGCGTATCCAGGAACAACAACCGCGTGCGTCGAGCCAGCACGTCCTCCACCGTCCGGGCCATCTCTTCGCGCACCGCCCACAACACGTCCACGTACCGGAGAGGTGCTCCCTCCACCACGGCTGCCCCTAACTCGGGCTCGTCCCGCATCAGCAGCGCCTTTCTCGATGCATATGCCCCCTCCCAAATATCGAAGCCGTTTGCGGGGTGGTGCGGGACATAGCCGTCCAGCTTGATTGCTCTCGTGCGGCACGGGCGGTGCGGTAGCAGACCCGCGGCCATCACGCGGTTCAAGCAATCCTCCGCCATCCAGCGGTACGTCGTCCATTTGCCGCCAACAATCGTCACCAGCCCCGTGCGAGAGATGCTGACCACGTGGTCGCGTGGGACATCCGAGGTGCGCTCCACCGAAAGACCCCGCGGCGCTGCCAACGCTCGAATTCCCGCGAACGCCGCGCGGATCTGGTCTGCTCTTATGGGCTCTCGAAGATACCCCTCGGCAGTCTTCAGGATGTAGCGGACCTCCTCAGGCGTAATCGTAGGTTCCACCGTAGGCGTCTCCAGGTGAACATCGGTCGTCCCGATCAGGACGCGTCCGTGCCAGGGGATCAGGAACAGAACCCGCCCATCGGGGGTCTCAGGAACGATCACCGCGCGGTCGCCCGGTAGAACTCGCCTATCCACGACGAGGTGACTCCCGCGGCTCAGGATCACACTTCGCTCCGCGTTGGGCTCGAGCAAGCGTCGGACAGAATCGACAAACGGACCTGCGGCGTTGATCACCACCCGCGCGCGTACCTCATGCTGCTCCCCCGTCTCAGCGTCCACAAAAGAGACCCCCTCCACCCGGCCGTGGATGCCGCGGTGCAACCCCACCACCGGCGCGTAGTTCAAAACGGTGCAGCCATAGCGTACCGCTGTCCGGCACAGATGGATCAGATAGCGGGCGTCGTCGAACTGCCCATCCCAGTATTCGAATCCACCCCGCCGGTGCTCGGCTCGAAGCGTCGGAAACCGTCGCTGTGCCTCCCCCATCCGAACTCGCCGCACGCCGCCGATCCGGAAGCGGCCGGCCATCAACCCGTAGATCTCCAAGCCGAGCCCGTAGCGGACCCATTCGCCTACGCCATGGGTCGGCAGGTAAAAACCCAGGGGACGGACCAGGTGTGGCGCAAGCCGGAGCAACAAGCCGCGTTCGGCCGAGGCTTCTCGCACCAGGCGCACGTTTCCCTGTTTCAAATAGCGAAGCCCTCCGTGAATGAGCTTCGTGCTGCGACTGGACGTTCCCTTGCCGAAGTCCCGTGCCTCCAGCAACAGCGTACGGAACCCACGGCTGGCCGCATCGAGAGCAAGCCCGAGGCCCGTGGCACCTCCCCCTACGATGACAACGTCGTGTTCCCGCGATCGCGCCGCCTCGATCATTTGCTCTCGCTGCATTTCCCGCTCGTCTCCCTGATGCTCGCTGACTCCCCCGTCGAGGTGCACCGCCTGGCTACTTCGCCCCCTCGGCCGCCGCATCCGAGCTGGGCGTTCGAGGTTCGTTGCCAGAAACGGTCTGGTCGGACCGGCAGGCATCGACCAGCCGCTGCAATTCCCCCAGAGTCTCGTGCACTTCCAGCCCCTCCGACCGGAGCATCGAACCCAGTGTAAGCTCAGGGGGCACACTGCGCGCCCGAGCAAGGTAGCGCGCCCCGCGCCGGACGAGATACTCGTACACCGCAGGGCACTCTTCCAACAGAAGGACCACCGGAGTCCGTTCCGTTACCCGACCGTGCTTTAGCAGCGAATCCGCAGGGGGCCATAGGGTCCTCACCGCCGCAAGCCCGAACAACGCCAGTCCCAGCAGTGCAAGGATCGCGGCGGCTGACTGCACGTACAGCGACTGCTTGCCGAAAACCAGCGACCAGACGTCCCCCACGATCCGGAGCGAAACGCCCGTTTCCAGGCAAAGAGCAGCTACGGGTATGGCGCGGGCGCAATACAGGACACGATGCTCAAGCATTGGAATGAGCCGGCTTCCGACCCCGATAATCAGCCCCGTCATGAAACCCAGGGTAATCGCGTGCCGGGCAGCGTCGTAGAGGGCCATTGGAGCGAGACCGGGGCCGTAAACGCGGATCGCCGCCAGCGTGGGTAGCGGGCTCACGAACTCAACGTACCCCGCTACAGCGTACAGTCCTGCCCCCACCACTGCCCATGCGAAGGACGCGGCGATGATCCACACACTGACGCGAGGCCCCTGCTCGGGGCGATCGGACGGGACGCGGGGCCGTTTCAGCCTCGGCAAGGCGGCCAGGTAGAGCAGGGCGGCCCCCACGAGGAATAGCGCGGTCAGGGCGGTCGTGTAGGGCCATGCGGTAAGACGGCCCGCCAGAAGAGTGAAGACGCCCACATTATGGAAAAGCACGCACATCGGAGCGTAGCGCTGCCGAACCGGTCCTCCGACGAGAGGTGGAAGGATCCGAAGTCCAAACCCGTAGATGCAATTAACGACGAATCCAACCAGGGGCAGATCGGCGAGCAGAAGCCGTACAAACGGGTCGAACGCATCTGGACCATGCCGTACGACAGTGAGGGCAAAGACGGACGTCAACCCTCCGGTCACGCACAACCAGCAACAACCCAGGATAATGGCCGTATTCCAGGTCTGTCGCTTCTGGTCTACCTGGGTCAACCGTACGAACTCCGCAAACACCAGAAGTGCGAAGCCAAGGAGGCAGGCAGCCCCTAAAGGGCCGAGCCATGGTAACAGGCCCTCGGCGTGCCCCCACACGTACAGGAAACCCGCCCCCAGGGCGCCGAGAACCACAATCAGGCTCGCCAGTCGCCGCGATGGGGGATCGGCAGAAGTTGCCATCGGTAGCCAGCGGAACGCGATGCCGACGATAAAGAGCGTCAGGAACCCCCACTGCTGTGCAACTCCGTGGGCAAACGCGTGCCGGGCTGGCACGAACTCGTAGCCCCCTTCCCTGCCCGCGGCGTATGCCATCCACAACCCAAGACCGCCGCCGATGAAAACGGCGTAAAAAAGAGCTGTCGCCAGGAAGGCGCGGTGGACGGTATTGCGGGTTAGTTCGACGTCTGCGTCCGCCGCCTCGGCTAACTCACGCAGGAGCTGATCGAGCGGGATCCCCTGTCGTTTCGCAAATGCTTCGAGCGACAGCAGCGGCCCATACGGAGGTCTGCTTGCGGCCAGCCCGAATCGCTCGAAGATGGGCCGCGTCTCGGGCCAATCCCGGGCGATTTGGCGCACCGCCATGTCGGGCCGGAGAATGCGTCGGGCCATCTGCTCTGCCTCGCTCCCAGGTACGGAGTCGGATCGTGAATTATGGCCACCGGCGGGGACGCACTCCTCTTTCCCCTTGAAGAACCCGCCTCTTTGCCCGACGCGGCACGACGCGAAAACAAGGGCTTACCGGTGCGCTCAGAGAAAGTGACGATCCGCGGCCCACGGCCGGTTCTCGGGAAGAAGCTGCTCCCGGCCACACGCGCGCTTCGACGTGGATCGAACGCTGACGTCGCCGACCGGCGCCGCCTCCCTGGTGGCTGTGGACCGCATCCAGTCGGGCTCCGCGCAGGAACGCGCCAAAGAAACGGTGCGTCGGAGCGGGTCGTCTGTTGGCGGCTGTCTTTCGCTCTTCGCCGTGGACAGGGCAAACGCCGCAAAAAAGCCCTGACGCGGGCGTACATCGCGCAGGCAGCACCGGCACGACCGTCAGCGGTTGCCCCGGGGCGCTAGGGAGTTCGGTCGTCGACGGGAGCTTTCTCATCGGCCCCCACACGTCGCATGAGCGCAGGGACTCCGCCTTTGAAGCTGTACGCCTGGTAACCGTCCCGCTGCATCTTTTCCGCCACAGCCGCGCTTTGCAGCCCCCACATGCAGTAGAGGACGTAGGTGCGGTCCTTGGGGAGCTGCTTGTAGTTGACGAGGAGGTCGTCCACGTCTTTGTGTAAGGCGCCGGGGTAGTGCCATGCTTCGAACTGCGACTGAGGTCGGCAGTCGATGACCGTCGCGTCTTCCGGAATTTCCTCGGTGAACAGGTACGGAACGACGAGATCGGCGTCAGAAAGCTCCCTGAGGAAGAGGACCTTTCTGTCGCGCACCGCCGCATCGAGCAGGGACAGATCGACGTCCTGTTCGGCCACGTCGACACCGTGGGGTGTGGCCGCCGTTACGGGATGGCGTGGCACAAGGGCACAGTACTCCTGAACGACCGCCGAGAGGGCATACGTACCCACCCACTGGGCCTGTCGGACGATTTCGTCCTTGTTGTACGCGATCACAGGCCGGAGGACGGGGTAATCGGCGACAACGTCGATGGAGCGTAGGTTTGCCAGCGTCTGCGACGAGACCTGTCCCACGGACTCGCCGGTGATGACCGCGTGGGCGCCCGTGTGCTCGGCTATACGGCAGGCGGCGCGGTACATGAGCCGCTTGAGCACCACCTGCAGATACTGGGGCTTCACCTTGTCGCGCAGCTCCTTGACCAGGGGCTCGAAGTCGAGCACATGTATTCTCGGATGCGACCCGTAGCTCCAGGCCGTCGCGAGCAGGCGTGCGACGAGAAGGACGCTGCGTTCGTATGCCGCGCCGGCAAGATTGCAGAAGACATATTCGAGTTCCACGCCCCGTTTGAGCATCAGCCAGGAAGCTACGGCTGAGTCGAAGCCGCCCGAAATCAGCGAGACCGCCCGTCCTTCCACACCCAGCGGTAGCCCGCCGGGTCCGGGGACGATTCGATGGAAAAGGTACGCCGCTTGGGGACGCACTTCCACATGGACCGTGACGTCGGGCTGCTCCAGGTCCACGGTGCCGTAGGGGTTCAGAGCGGCCCCGAGCTTGACGTTGACGTCCTGGGCCGAAAACGGGTGCCGGCCGCTTCGCCGCGCGCGTACCGCATAGCGGCGGCCGTTCACGATATCGCGATACGTCTCCTCACCGACCCGGACGATCTCGTCCAGCACCGGTTTGGTGACGCGGTCGATGGGCGAGCAGGACGCAATCCCGAAGACGCGCGTAAGGACATCGAGCGCAGGCTCCACCGAATCGACCTCGACGAAGATTCGGCTCCATTCGTTCCGAATCCGCTGCTGCACGCCGACTGAGCGGAGGGCATCGTGCATGTTGTCCACGAGGTGTTCGGTGAAACGACGGCGCACCCGATTGGATTTGGTGGAAATCTCGCCGCTCAAACGGACCAGGATCAATCGCTCTGCCATGCCTCGAGACTCTGCAACGTGGATCTGCGTCCCCACCGGTAACCGCCCGAATTGTACGGCCGAGCGCCGCCGCTGCTGGGCTCCGTCATCGGGGACGCCCCTGGCGTGAACGCGGCCGTCCCGCGGCACGGTCGAAGCCTAAGGCGTTGGCCATCCGGGTGACGGCTGCGTGGGGCTGCGCTGGTCGCCGTCCTGCCGTTCCTACAATTAGACTCACACGGAACGGGAACAGGGTAACCGATCCGGAACTGCCTAGAGAGTCGCGTGTTAGCACGAGTCCGCGGACGATGGACGAACGCACCCGCTGGTTACTTTTCCTCGCCATCTCGTTGGCGATTTTCATGATCACGCCGGTGATCGTGCAGAAGCTCTACCCGCCGCCGCCCCGGCCTCCGGCCGTCCAGAAGAAGGCGACCGGGAAGGAGCAGAAAGCACAGCCGACCGCCAAAAAACCGGAGGAAAAAGAGAGCCAGGCATTGGCGGCCGAAGAAGCGCCGAGCAAACCGGAGGAGCCGGAGATCCCGGTGGTTGCGCCGATTGTCATCGGGTCGGCCGATCCGAACAGCCCGTACTGGATGCAGGTTCGGCTCAACAACGTCGGAGCGGTCGTCGATGAACTGGTCCTGAACCGGTTCCAAAACGAGGACCGGACGGGCCCCTTGACTCTGTTATCGCGAGTCGAACGGGACGGCCCGTGGCGAACGTTGACCGGGGTACCCTTTGGTTCGTTCGCCTTTGATCTTCCCGAGCAGCATGCCGCGCTCGTCCGTCGCCCCTGGTACGTGTCCAAGCCTGTGCCGATCACAGACACATCGGGCAACGAGCAGGGGGTCGAGGTAACCTTTCGTCGTCCGGTACCGGGCACGACGCTGGAGGTCGAGAAGCGGTTCCGCCTGTGGAGGCAAAAGTATCGGCTCGATCTCGACATTACGATCCGCAACACGGGGAACGCACCTGCGGAGGTGAGCTACTGGCTCTTTGGCCCCCGCGGAACGGTACTGGAAGGGTGGTGGTACTCGTGGCGGAAGCGTGAAGCCGCCGTCACGGTGGTGAGGGAGGGGGCGGAGAAGCGTGGCACCCACACGGCGAAGTCCCTCGCTAAGGCAACCCGCAGCTTGGCCGAGCAGGTGAGCAACACGGATGCGAACGGGGACGGGGAGCTGACGCGGTCGGAGTGGACCGCGTCGCGTGCGGATCCGTGGCCATCCGAATTCGACCTGGACCGCGATGATGTCCTGCAGCAGGATGAACTCCTGCTGTACATGCATGTCACCGCGGGTCGGGATCAGCGCTGGGACCTTCTGGACAAGCTCCTCTTCGCCGGCACCGAAACCCAATATTTCTCCGCCCTGCTCCTGCCCGGTCCAAAGACAGCCTCTCAGATCAGTGAGGTCTGGCCGATTGTGAACACGGTCTATCTCGACCACCCGGACCTCAGTGATGTTGGGATCCTCATCCGCAGCAAACGGTTTGCGGTTAAGGGTGGGGAGGAAGTGAGCATGTCGTACGCGGTCTATCCGGGACCGCGTGACGAAACGGCTTTCGTCGCATCGACTGATCGCGCGGACCTGGCAGCGTACGTGTCGAACTTCGGGATGATGGGGGGCATCGCGCGGCTCATGCTTTGGATCCTGCGCGCGTTCCACCGGATCATCCCGAACTGGGGGGTATCGATCATCCTGCTCACCGTCGTGGTTCGGCTTGCCATGCATCCACTCACACGTCGTCAGGTAATCAGCATGCAACGGATGCAGAAGAAGATGGCGAAGATCAAGCCGGAACTCGACAAGCTGAAGGAAAAGTACAAGGACGACCGAGAGGCACTGGGCCGCGCGACACTGGAGCTCTACCGGAAACACGGCATCAACCCCCTTGCCCCGCTGCAGGGTTGCCTGCCGTTGCTTGTGCAGATGCCCATCTTCATCGGCCTCTGGCGCGCCCTTTCCAGCGCAGTCGAACTCCGCCAGGCGCCATTCATCCTCTGGATCGATAACCTTGCTGCTCCGGACATGCTTCTCCCGTTTGGAGTAAACCTACCCATTCTCGGCCCTTACCTGAACGTGCTCCCACTGCTGTCGCTCGTTCTCATGTACTTCCAGCAGAAATGGTTTACGCCCCCTTCGCCTGATCCAGAAATCCAGGCCCAACAGCGGATGACCATGATCATGATGACCATCTTCACGCTGCTCATCTTCTACAAGCTCCCCTCCGGCCTTTGCCTGTACTTCCTGGCTTCCACCGCGTGGGGGCTAGCAGAGCGAAAGCTGATTCCGAAGCTGGAACACCTCGACGAAGAGAAGCCCGAGCCCCCCGCACAGCCCCCACGAAGCCGGCGCAGGAAGAGACGGGCGGTTGAAGAAGAAGAGGCCCCCAGCAGCCTGTCCGAGCGGCTCAAGAACAGCACACTCGGCCAAAAGCTCGCTCGACTACTGGAAGAAGCGAATAAGAAGCGGTAGCGGTGGGTGGCCAGGGCGAGCGAACGAGAAGGGGGGAATCGGGGGTGTCTGGCACCACCCCCTTACGTTCGCTACTTGCCGATGCAGAACCTGCTGAAGATAGCGGCCAGGATATCCTCGGAGCACAACGCCCCGGTGATCTCATATAAGGCATCAAGCGCGGCGCGCAGGTCGGCGGCGATGATGTCTTCCGGCTGACACATTACGGTGGACTCGTACGCTGCCTGCAATGCCTCCATCATACGTTCGACAATTTGGCGACATCGGGCAGCAGTCTCCACGGTGCAAACGTCCCCCTCGGCAGCTCCTTCCACCAATCGTTCCTGGACCAGAGCCTCAAGCTGCTCGAGACCGGTTCCCGTCCGAGCGGATGTAACCACCACAGGCCAGCCTCGTTCCGACGCCTGAGCAGCCAGCAGTTCGACGGTCGATCGTTCCACGAGGTCGCTTCGAGTGATCACGACCACCCGTTCGGTAATCTCTGCGTCCTGCTCCGACAAGCGTGGGACGAATTCCAGCTCCTCCGGGCGGTCGGCTGGAACACAGTGAACCACGACCGTGGCCCTTCGCAGCACCTGTTTCGCGAGCTCTTGGGCACGTGCATCCACCTCCCGGTTTGGGTTATCCTCCAGCCCCGGCGTGTCGACGAGCTCCACCTCGATGTTTCCGAACCGGACCCGAGCCTGCAAGTAGTCTCGAGTCGTGCCCGGAACAGGACTCACGATTGCACGCTGCTGCCTCACCAGCCGATTGAACAGGCTGCTCTTGCCCGCATTCGGGCGGCCGGTCAAAACCACCCGCAGACCGTGCCGCAGCATCCCCCTGCGACGCATCTGTTCGCTCAGAGCACGGAGGTCGTCGAGGACGCTGTCGATCGTGGCAAAGATCCTGTCGCGGTCCACGACCGGAACGTCCTCTTCGACGAAGTCCAGTGCGGCTTCCACCTCGACAAGAAGATTCCAAATCTGCTCCCGCACCATCTCCATCCGCCTTTTGAGGCCCCCGTCGAGTTGTTCCAGCGCGATCCGCATGCTTTCGGGCGTCCGTGCCCGAGTCAGGCTCATGATCGCCTCCGCCTCGGTGAGATCCATTTTGCCATGAATAACTGCCCGGAACGTAAACTCGCCCGGGGCGGCCAGTCGCGCCCCCGCTCGCAGCACGGCGTCCAGAACGGCCCGTGCGATCGGGACGGCCCCCGGGATGTGCAACTCCACCATGTTCTCCATCGTGTACGACCGGGGCCGCCGCCACACCCACGCCTCGGCAGGAACAGGCGCCGCAAGCCCCACCTCCAGGGCCACATCGAGCACCCGCGGAAAGGGGACACGCAAGCGCCTGGCTGAGGTCGGATCGAGAGCACGAAGCATCCGGAACGCATCGCGACCACTCACCCGGACGATCGCGCGGTACGCCCCCGCAGACCCTGTGGCTAGGGCCGCTATGGTGTCATCCAAGCGATATTCCCGCGCTTCCACAGCCGAACACCCGTTCTATGGCTCGCTATTCCCAGTAGGCCCCAGGGGATCAGCTCCACCAATACCCGACCTTCCACGGAATAAAACCAGCACCCGAGCAACCCGCTATCCAGCCCCGGACGGTGCACAGCCTCCCCGCGCCTCGGCAACCTAACGTCTCTTTCGTCGAGACGCATTGCTCCGGCTTCGAGTTCGATTCGGTTTAACCTGCGCCCGTCTCTTCCCTCCGCCAGCCCGCGTGGACCGTCTCGCAGCGGCCCGGTCCGGCGATGTGGTTTTTTCCCCCACAGCGCGGGGCAGGATCCGATCCACATTGGGCTCTTCGTCAGTAAGCTGGAGATCCACTTCTCGGCGATCCAGATCAACGTGCACCACTTTGACCGTGACCCGGTCACCGAGCCGATAGCATCTGCCGCTGCGGATGCCAACGAGCGCCCTCGCCCGGTGGTCGAAGCGATAGTAGTCGCCTGTCAGAGCCGTGACGTGTACGAACCCCTCCACCGGGATCGTCACGGTCTCCACAAAGAACCCGACGTCCTCAATGGCGCGGATATAACCCTGGAGAACGACCCCAAGGTTGTCCGCAAGAAAACGCAGGATCTTCAATTTGACCAGCTCCCGCTCCGCCGACTCGGCACGTCGCTCGGTAAAGGTGCAATGTTCCCCCAGTACCCGCAACTCGGCTTCGTCCGGATGCCAGTCCGGAGTCTGCCAGATCCGGTCCAGGATGCGGTGAATCACCAGGTCGGGATAGCGACGGATCGGGGAGGTGAAGTGGCAATAGGCGTCACTGGCAATCCCATAGTGTCCTTCGTCTTCTGGGCTGTAGACCGCCTGCTTCATACTTCGCAGAAGCATATAGTGGATCGGTCTTTGCTCGGGAGTTCCTCGGGTACGATCGAGCAACCGCTGGAGCTCAAAGCGGTCCTGGGGGTTGCGGATTTTGAAGCCCATGGCTCGCACGAACGCGCCGAACTGCTCGAGCTTGTACTCGTCCGGATCCGGATGGATCCGGCGGAGAAACATAACACCGCGGTCGTCAAGATACCGTGCCACCGCTTCGTTGGCCGATAGCATGAACTCTTCGATGCACTGGTGGCTCTCATCCTGCGACCGGACAATTGCATTGAGCAACCGCCCCTCATCATCCAGTTCAAGTTCGACTTCGGGGAGGTCCAGTTCCAGAAAGCCCCGCTCGCGCCGCCGCTTTCTCAGGAGGGCAGCTAGCTCCCGCATCAACCGGAGCATCTCGGCTACGTCCGCCGGAAACTTCCCCTCGTACTTCTCCGGGTTCTGCCAGAAGTCCATCACCGTGTCATAGTCAAGCCGCTTCGTCACCTTGATGATGCCGGGCGTGATGAACGTATCCAGCAGGGTTCCCTTTGCGTTGAACCGCAGGACCACGCTCTTTGTGAAGCGGAGCTTACCCTCCTGCAAGCTGCAGACACCGTTGGAAAGCACCTCGGGTAGCATGGGCAAGACATGCCCAGGCAAATACACCGACGTGCCCCTCTTCCTCGCTTCCCCATCCAGTGCCGTGCCTTCCCGGACGAAATGAGCCACATCGGCGATATGGACGTGCAATTCCCAGGTGCCGTCGCTTTCGCGGTGGACGTGGACGGCGTCGTCGAAGTCCTTTGCGTCGACCGGGTCGATCGTCACCGTGGTCACGGAAGTGAAGTCGCGCCTTCCACTGGCCTTGTCGGGATCATACGCCCTGGCGACCTCCCGAGCCTCTTCGAGCACTTCCTTGGGGAAGGTGTGGGGGAGTTCATATTCGCAGATGACCGTCGCCAAGTCGACATCAGGGTCGTCCTTGGGCCCAAGGACGTCTACGATCACGCCCTCCCCCTCGACACCTGGCTGCGGGAACCGAACGATATCGACGACCACCTTGTCATCGGGTTTGACCCGCTTTGCACCCGGATCGCCCACAAAGATCGGCTCACCGAACGATGTCCCGTCGATTCGCACGTAGCCAACGCCGTCCTGCTCGAAGTACGTACCCACGAACTGCGTACGCGCCCGCTCCACAACGGTCACGATCCGTCCCTCGGGGTACTTGCCGGGACGACGGGGGAGGCGGGTGATCTGGACGAGCACTTCATCACCGCGATTGGCGTCCTTGACGTGCTGGGCAGGAATGAAGATCTCGACCCAGGGAACCTCCTCTTCGGGCAAGGGCTTTACGAAGCCATAGCCCGCCCGCGCGGGACGAAACACTCCCGCGACCAACCTTTTCACTTCGGGTGGCCTGATCGTCCCCCCTTTCCCACGCTTCAGCCGGCCCTGTTCGATCAAACTCCGCACCAGTTGCCGGAACTGGTTGTACTCCTCTTCCTGGACCCCGAGCTGCCGAGCGAGCCGCTTAACAGTCACCGGTTGGTACGAAGGGCTCTTGACATGCTTGATAATCTCTGACGCACCTATTACCATCTCGTTTCGCCGTTCTCTGCTCCGGATACCGCTATCTGCTCCTGTTTTTCTCTTGCGGTGCACGTGCCCATTGCGGGCCAGTTTGAATATGCTACTCGCTTGTCACCCTTGGTGGTCGACGGCGGACAGCCCCTCCCCTCGTCCTCCTTTCCGACCAGGACCTCCTGCACGCCAAGGTTCGCAAGCCACGCCAACGCCGGTGGGTCCTGACCGGTTGTCGGACCGGCCATCCTGATCACGTAATCGTGTCCGAGCCCCCTGCGGTGTCGGAGAACCACAACCCCAGCCACAGTCAACCCCCTGTGGCCCCTGTTCCTCCTGAGCAAGTTCGGGCCAAAACCTGTCAGCCGGACCGTTGAGCACGTGGCACCGGGAAGCCCCTGCCGGAGAATTGCCCGCTCGATCCCCGGGACCACCCACCACGCTCCCGGTGCCAACACCGGAAGCCCGCCGCGCACTACGGCACAGCTCAACGGTGATCGCGTCGCCGAGAACCTACACGCATTCCCCTCTGGTGGGACCCGCCGGTCCCCTTCACGGCGTACCGTCGGTTCCAAAGCCTACGTTTCCCCAGTCCCGCGGTACAAGCGACGACGGAACATCGGTACGTACTCCGTCCACCGGCCGCCGTTGTCCGCGGCGAGCTGGTCGCGGAACGCAGCAAGGCGGGAATCCATGTTATCGATAAAGTGTAACGCTACCGCCTCTAGCGTGCGCGGTTCCTTCGGACTGCCGAACTCAAGCTGGCCGTGGTGACTGACGATCATGTGCTTCAATCGCGTGGCCAGTTCACGGGGGAACGGCCGCCCCGTGATCTGCTCGGTCTCGGCGATCTTGCGGCCCAAAATCTCCAGCCCCTGCACAACATGCCCGAGCAGTTCCCCTTCATCCGTGTACTGGAACGAACCGTGGTAAGAAAGCTCCGCCACCTTGCCAATGTCGTGGAGGAAGATGCCCATCAGAAGCAGGTCACGGTCAAGCTCGGGATAGAGCGGCACGATCCGATCCGCGATCTCCATCATCGTCACAACATGCTCCAACAAGCCCCCCCGATAAGCGTGGTGGTACTTCACCGCCGCCGGCGCAGTGGCGAAGCGATCCATGAGCTGGTGATCCTCCAGGAAGACCTCCGCCAGCGCCGCAAGGTCCTGCTGTTCGATCGAGTGAAGCTTCTCCTCGAGTTGCCGCTGCATCCGATCGATATCGTGAGGCGTTTGGGGCAAAAAGTCGCTAAGATCGACCTCTTCGTGGGGCACCCGCTCCAGCTCCGCCACGATGAGCTGCAACTCGCCCTGATAGAGCTGCGTGCGACCACGCACACGCAGGAAATCGTTTACCTGGAACGAATTGAACACCCGCTCCGAGGCGTTCCACATCCGGCACGAGATCGTGCCGGTCCGATCCCGGAGCTCCAACTGCAGGTAAAGCCCTCCCGATCGGTTCGCCCGCAGACTTTTCTCCGCGACCAAATAGACCTCATCCACCGATTTGCCTGACGTGAGGTCGCGGATGTACTGGCGACGTCGGGAAGCCCGCTCAGGCGGGGTTCCACCACCAGCTTCCGCCGGCTTGTCAATTGTCCGGTCTCGCACGGGCTGCTCACTCACTTTTCTGCCTCGAATGGTGACCGACTCACGCCCAGCCGGCCTAGTTCCTGTATCCTACGCTGATGTCCAGCAATCTCTGTCTCCGTTGTTCCCGGCCGTGTGCATGCTGCCCCGTCGCCCTATCGCCAAAGAAGTAACTGCCCGTCGGTAAGCCCATCCATCTGGCCAATCCCCCGGCCAAGCTCCACTCTCGCGCCGCAGAATCCACTACCAGGGAAAGCGGTCCGATCTACGGGAACACAACCTGGAATGCCCCGGGGGGTGGACGTGCTCCATTCAACGGCCCAGGCGAAGACGATCGCCCAGATAGTTGTCCAACGCAGGGATCCGATAGATCTTCTCGATGGTCTTCTCAACCTCGTACGGAACGCGGCGGAAGGTGAGCTTGCCGTTTTCGAGGATCACGTAGCACGCCCGAGGATCCTGGTCCCGCGGCTGACCGACGGAACCGACGTTGACAATGATCTTCTGGTCCTGCGGCAACCGGAACTCGCCTCCAGGTAGGTCCGTGGGCTCCAGGAACTCACCCGACTCCAGGAAAATGCCCGGCACATGGGTGTGTCCGACGAAGCAGTAACGCGGAATCATCTGGAAGAGCCGCTCCATCTTCCGACGGTTGTAGATGTCCTCGGGGAAAATGTATTCGTGCAACGGGGCACGAGGTGACCCATGCACGAAGAGCAGATCGCCCTCTTCATGCCGCCGCGGCAGCTCTCCCAAAAACTCCCACCGACGCTCGTTCTGGCGTGGGTTGCCGCGCGATTCGAGCTGTTCACGGGTCCACAGGATCGCCCGCTCCGCCCCCTGGTTGAACCCCTCCGGGTCGAAAATCGCCGCTTGATCGTGGTTGCCCATAAGCGTGAGTTTGAAGCGATCCATCGCGATGTCGATGCATTCGCGCGGATTGGGCCCGTACCCGATCAGATCGCCCAGGCAGTAGATCTCCTCAGCTCCCTGGGCCTGCGCGTCTTCCAGCACAGCTTCGAGAGCTTCTAAGTTACCATGGATGTCGCTTACAATTGCCCGTCGCAAGGCGGTTCTCTCGCAGGGATACGACCGAGCTGTGGCAGGGTTGGAGTCCGTACTAGTGTAAGTCCTTCCTGGTCATCCGGTCAATCTATGCGGATCCTGGCCATCGAAACCAGCACCCGCGACGGGGAAGTGGCCGCGCTGCAGGATAGCACCCTGCTCGCCAGCCAGACCGTCCCCAAGAGCGCCCGTCTTACCGCCGGTCTTCTGCCCGCCATCGACCACCTGCTCCAGAAGGTCGGCTGGTCCCCAAAGCAGTTGGAACTGGTCGCCGTCGACATCGGCCCTGGCTCGTTCATGGGCACACGCATCGGCTTGACGGCAGCCAAGACGATCGCCTACACAGTGGGCTGTGAACTCATTCCCGTGGTCTCCGTGGATGTTGTCGCGCGAGCGATCCCGACAACCGCCGCCGAACGATTGCAGGTCGGCTTCGACGCAGCACGAGGCGAGGTTTTCGCCGGGACATTCGTGCCATCGAACGGACGCTGGAAACGAACGGACCTGACCATCGTGCCGCTCAAGAACTGGCTGACCACCGCCACCGAGCAAACCCTCCTGGCCGGCCCGATCGTCCTCCAGGACATCCCAGACCTCCCTGTCCAACGGCTCGCGCCCCGCGAACTCTGCAGGCCGCGTGCGGAGTTCGTGGGCCGACTCGCCCTGGAACAGTACCGGCCCGGTACACAAACGGACTACTGGGTCCTGGAACCGCTCTACCTGCGTCCCAGTGCAGCGGAAGAGAAACTCGCCCGAAAACAGAGCCCCCAGGGACCAGGGGCGGCCTGCTGAGCTACCGACCGCATCCCCCATACTCCCCAGCACCTGGGTCCCACGCAATCGACACCCAGAACCGCTGCGTGCGCGCACCGGACCGGGAAGCCGGTCCTCTGCCCTGAGCGCCCCGCCAGGGGGCTAAACTAACCCGTTTGAGGCGCCGCCACGTCGGAAAGCTGTTCGAAGGCGTCGCGCGCACGAGCGAGCGTCTCCTCGATATCGCCCTCGGTGTGCGCGACGCTCACAAAGTTCGCCTCGAACTGGCTGCACGGCAGGTACACACCGCGGTCGAGCATCGCCCAGAAATAGCGCGCGAACGTCTCGGTGTCACACTTCCGCGCCCCTTCGTAGTCGCGAACCCCCTCGGAACTGAAGAACAACGTGAACATACTGCCCACCCGCTGGACCACAGCGGGGAGTCCATGCTCGAGCGCCAGCCGTTCCAGACCGTCACATAGTCTTGCCGTCACACTCTCCAACTGTCCATAGGGGTTGGTTTCACGAAGCACCCGAAGCGTGGCCGCGCCGGCGGCCATAGCGAGCGGATTACCTGACAGCGTGCCGGCCTGGAACACTTTGCCTTCGGGCAACAACGCCCCCATGATATCGGCTCGACCACCGAAAGCCCCGACCGGCAAACCGCCCCCCACGATCTTTCCCAAGACGGTCAGATCGGGAGCAAGCCCGAGCAACGACTGCGCCCCCCCATATGCCACCCGGAATCCGGTAATCACCTCATCGAAGATCAGGATCGAGCCGTGCTGAGCCGTAAGCCGCCGGGCCTCGTGGAGAAACTCCTCCGTGGCCGGTACCACCCCCATGTTGCCCGCGATGGGCTCCAGGATCACGGCCGCAATCTCGTCCCCGAACCGGTCGAACGCGTCCCTGAGTTGTTCGGTGTCGTTGTACCGCAACACGAGCGTGTCACCCGTGCAGCCTGGCGGAACGCCCGGACTGGAAGGTGCTCCCAGGGTCGTGGCACTCGAACCCGCCTGGACAAGCAGGGCGTCCACGTGGCCGTGGTAACAGCCGGCGAACTTGACGATCCGGTTCCGACCTGTGTACCCCCTGGCCAGGCGGATGGCGCTCATCGACGCTTCCGTCCCCGAATTGACGAAGCGAACCCGCTCGATGGACGGAACCGCTTCCACCACAAGCTCGGCCAGTTCGTTCTCCCAGGGGGTGGGGGCACCAAACGTGGTGCCACACGCCAGGGCACGCTCAATCGCTTCGACCACCGCTGGGTGACGGTGGCCGAGAATGAGAGGCCCCCAAGACGCCACGTAGTCGATGTACTCGTTTCCGTCCACGTCCCAGACGCGGCTCCCCTCGCCCTTCTGAAGGACGATCGGTGTACCGCCCACGGCACCGAACGCACGAGCCGGGCTGTTCACGCCCCCCGGCATCAACCGCTTCGCCCGGGCAAACAGCTCCCGACTACGCTCATAGCTCCTGCTCATCTCACCTCCGCTCCACACGCACTGCCCTACCGCCCTGTACCTCCACAGCGTCCCCCCTCGTCGCACGGCCAAACCGCCTGGAACGAGCTACGGCTTTCGAACCGCACGGCCAAGCCAGTCTGCGCGCGAGCCCGCCGCCGGACAGCACACCCGACTGCTAGCGTCGCTGCCCCAGAACTATCGTAGAGCCCCTGCGACCACGCCGTCGGAACGTCGAGGCCCGTGGAAGGACTCGCAAGCGGTTCCCCCCGCGCTGGCCACCCTGCGCTGCGGCGGAGCAATCGTGCCGTGCCAACGCGAAAGGGACAATGCAGCAGCCGAGGCATGAGGGCGCGAAGCCGGGGGCTACGCGTCTCCCAAAAAGAAACCGGCGGCCCGCTACTTCGGACCGCCGGACCTGCGCCGCGTCTGCTGGCCATGAAGCTCACTCGCTCGCCCGAGCGACCTGCGTTGCGTCCTGTTCAGGGGGCAATTCGGGCGACATCGGGTCGAACCACTCCGGCTTGAACTCGATCCTCTTCTCCGTATCCATCGCCAGGTTGCCGACCAGAGCGATCACGGCATCGGCCAGACCAACGTCGCCGTTGCACCGATGCGCCTTGTACAGCTCCTCGAACGGCGCATTGCCCGACTCACGGACGAGGTATGCGAAATGCTCCAGCTCCTCACGATAGCCGCGGCTCAGCCGCCCCTGGGCCACGGCGGAACGAGCGGCAGCAACGTCCACCGTGTTCGGCTGGGTCGCCGTTGTCTCGAGCACGGGCTCGTTCGCTGGGCCTTTGGAAACGGTGATGTATGTGCTCCGCGGAGGCACACCACCCGGCCGCCGCTCGGGGAACAGGTACACCTCCTGTTCGGCGGCGAGAATCAATGTGCCCCGCGAACCGTAGATGATCTCGCCATAGGGATCGAACGCGTTCGTGTTGATCGACGAGTAGGTGACCACGTAGACGCTGTCCCGATCCTTAACCGTCCCGTCCTCGTTGTAGTAGTCGGGCCCCGGGAACTCAAACGTGCAGAAGATATGATCATCCACTTCGCGGTCGTCCTTGTAGAAGGACTTCACCCCGATGCCGCTCACCGCCACCGGATGGACACCTCCCAGGAAGATGCTGCACGCATCAAGCTGGTGGCTGCCCAACTCAACGAGCAAGCCCCCTCCGGTTCGGCGGTACAGCCTCCACCTGATCAGCTCTTCGATCGATCGATACCCCCAGTTGCCCGGATCGATCTGACGGTCGATCTCCGGGATCGGCCTCCGCCAGCTATCCCGGTAAACGGGCACACCGTTTTCCATCTTGGGAACCAACTTGCCGGTCTTCGGATCCTTGACGTAAATCGGCCAGGCGTTGTTGCGATGCCAGAGCGCCCGAATGTACCGGATGTCTCCCAGGACGCCACTCTTGAGCACGCTGATGGCGTGATCGTACAGCAAGCTGTAGTGCCGCTGGTGCCCGACGGCGAGCAGGCGCTGCGTCTCCCGAGCAGTGCGACACATCTCCTTGCACTGGGCCACGGTCCGTGCCATCAACTTCTCGGTAAAGACGTGCTTGCCTGCCCTCATCGCGTCGATGGCAACCGGGGCATGCAGATGCAACGGCAAGGCAATCACAATCGCTTCAATATCGGGATCAGCCAGCAGCCTGTGGTAGTCCTCGTGATAGTCCTTGGAACGTTCTTCGATCCGCTTTGCCGCCTCCACCCCATACTTGCGTTTGAACCCGATCCGCACGTTGTTCTTCTCGCCCTCCATAGTGCGCCGCCGATTGGAGGGGCGAATATCACAGTAGGCGATGAACTCGATGTAATCTGGGTTGGACTCTGTGATCAGAACGTTGCCCTGATCACCCGTTCCGATGATGCCGGCGCGGATCGGCCGGTCGGGTTTCTGGTAGCCGAAATAGAACGCTCCGGCGGCGGGCAGAGCCATCGCCGCCTTGAGAAAGTCCCGCCGTGTGAAGCCGACGACTGTCTCGAAGTTGCGTTGTCCACGCAGTTTTTCTTCGGGAGTGAGAACCATCAGTCTTGCCTCGCGATTCGGGAAACC
This sequence comes from Planctomycetota bacterium, assembly GCA_026981825.1. Taxonomy (GTDB): domain Bacteria; phylum Planctomycetota; class Planctomycetia; order JALXBF01; family JALXBF01; genus JALSID01. The sequence goes on along the minus strand of JALSID010000323.1, from coordinate 28,484 downwards.
TGGGTGACGCGTCTTCGAATCATTCTAATCGCTGACATACGCGACAGTTACGCCGGTGTTTTTCCAGAGGTCGGTTGCGGCACCGGTCGCCGGATGGCATCGTCAGCCTTTCCGGTCAACTTGTACTGGAGGCGGCGCGTGATTAGACCGCGGATAAGGGCGTCCAGGCCGATCCAGCGTCCCGTGGGCAAGCAGGCCAGACTGAGCGCCGCAATCGCTTCGATCAGCTCCTTGTTCACGATCATGTAGTGCCCCCCATCCGGGGAGAACTCAGGAAGGCCGGGCCAGGGCGGATGAGCCAGGTAGACGCTGAGGAGGAAGAGCGCCGCGCCGAGCGACGAGAGACGGCTGAATAAGCCCACGAGCATGAGCCCCCCTATGATCGTCAGGCCATAGCTGACACCAAGACTGATCCGTTGGACAGGATCCTCCGGGATCGGCCACTGGACGAGCAGAAGGGCCCACCACGGCCGCTGCTCCGCCAGCTTCTGCCGTTGCTCCTCGGTAACGACAGACTCGAGCGTTTCCCGTAATTCTTCTGTCCAGCCATCGATCCATTTGAACAACTGTTGCCCCCTCTCGCGTGCCTGGGAGCGAAGCTGGGTCAGCTCCGTCGCACCCCACTCCACCCAGCGCCCCTGCTCGAGTTGCCGTCGTTCGTGTTCCCGTATCCGCTCGACCAACCGCCTATACTCCGCGATTTCCACCTGGACCGCCTGATCGGCGAAGAAGTCGTCCACTTGCTTGCGTAGTTCGTCCAGCTTCTCCCGCACCCGCCGCACCTGTTCCTCGCTCAACCCATACCGCTCCCTGTACTCCTCCACGATTGCATCCCACTGGGACAGGAGCGTGTCTCGGTCGAGCTTGTTCAGCCCGTACGGGTCTGGAACGAACTGGACGTAGTAGCGTCGGAGAGGACCGGTGGCCGAGGCGAGGAAAGGGCCGGCATCGAACGGCTTTCGCTCGTCCGATGGATTACGGAACGATTCCAGTTTCACCAGACCTTCGTACAAGAAGTGCCAGCCGATGGCAATGCGCAGGAGACAGAGGAAGAAGGCTGCCAGTATTCCGATCCGGATGCCCTTACCCACAGATTCGGACCTCCACAAGACGAAAAGTCGTGCTGGTGGCCTGCACTGGTCGTCAGGGGCTAACTCGGCAGGTTTCCTATCGGGGCACTCTTTTAGTCTAACGATTCTCGGGCGGGCTCACCAACAACATGCAATCGCGCCCCGCCGCTGTCGTCCGCCGTCACCAGGAACGCACCGACGTCCGGGTGCCTTTGGCAATAGCTTTGCGTACCCTCCAGGCCGAGCACGAAGAAGGCGGTGGCGAGAGCGTCCGCATCTGCTGCGGAGGGGCAGATAGCCGTGGCTTGCAGCACGGACTCTGCCGGCCATCCTGTGCGTGGATCAAGCACGTGACCATACCGGCGGCCGTCGCCGTCCACGAATTGGATGACGTTCGAAGCCGTAGCCAGGCCTTCGTTCTGAAGCCAGACGGTCACCAGCCGGTTCTGACGGCCGGTGGGATCCCCCACGGCCACCGGCCAACCCCGCGCATTTCGGTGGGGCCGCCCCCACGCGTAGATGCTACTCTTCCCCCCTTGAATCACCCCGGCGGGCACGTCCGCTTCGGCACGGATCAGAGCGGCGGCGCGGTCGAGAGCATAGCCTTTTCCGATGCTGCCGAAATTCAACTTCAACCCGTTCCGGGCGAACCGGACCATGCGACGTTCCTGGTCGAGTTCCAGGTACCGGCTGCCCGAGGCGCGGAGGGCCGCTTCGAGCTCCTCCTGGTTCGGCACCCGTCGGGGCCCATGTACGAATCCCCAGGCATCGACCAGAGCACCAGCGGCCACGTCAAAGGCACCCGCCGTCTCTTCCCACAGCTCCTTGCACCGGACGAGCAGCTCCATAAGCTCCTCGTCCACTGGCACAGGCTGCTCTGCAGCGGCCCGGTTCACGCGTGCAATCAAGCTCCGGTCGTGGTAAACTGTGAGTTTGTCTTCGATTTCCTGGACGAGGTCGAGGGCAGCCATGGCCAGCCGGCCGGCGTCGGAAACGCCCGCGGGTAGGCTGACGGTGAAGACGGTACCCATCGCGTACCGAGCTGCGTGTACGCAAGAAACTTCGGGGACGAGATGGCCAAGGATTCCGTCCTCCAGAGCGCGGGCTGCGGCGGTCCGCACGACATCGATCAGCGCGCGGCCGGTCAAGAAGCTGCGCCGAGACGGTCTACGGCCCTCGTCGGACATTCGATACCCGATCGCCGTTGCCTGTTTTGCCTGGCTTGGCCACCTTGACCGCCTGAAACATCCGTTACGCTCCGACGCGGTCGCTGGTGGCACGCCCTAGCATAATGTTGCGTTTCTTGCCATTCTAGGAGTAAGCGGGGAGCTGCGGCCCGTGCTCGCACCTCGGCGCTGGGCAGGAACGGAGGAACCGAGAATGACAACTAGCCGATCGTTTATGGGCACAACCGTCTGCCCCCAACCGGAGTCCGAGCGACTGCCATTTCGGCTCGGCCCGTACCTCTTTAAAGTTGCGAACGAACCGGGCGAGTTCGACCAGATCCACCGGTTGAACTACCGCACCTTTGTGGAGGAGCTCCGCCAGCACAGGGCGAGCGGAGAGGCGCTCGTTGACAAGTTCGACCACAAGAACATCTACTTCGTCGCCAAGCGAGGGGACCGGGTCGTCGGCATGGTTTGCGTGCACGACCAGCCCCCATTCTCGGTTGAATCGCGTCTCCCTGACCCGGGCCTGCTGTACCGGCCTGGCCTGAAGCCTCTTGAGGCTCGTTTGCTCGCCGTCGTACCCGAGGAACGGCGGAGCGGCCTGGTCTTCTCCGGCCTCGTCTGGGCGGTTTACGTGTTCGCCCGGCGAGAGGGCTACACGAACCTGTTCATCTCCGGCCTGGCCGAACGGCAGCGGTTGTACGAGCGGTTGGGCTTCCGCCCGCTGGGCCAGGCTGTGCCGGAGGGAGAGGTAGCGTTTGTGCCCATGATGATCAACCTTCTCGATCTACCGGAGCGTATCCTGCGAGACATCGCCCTGTGGAGATCCCGGTTGGACGGGAACACCGGCCAAGCATCCCGGGCTCCGGTCAACCTGCTTCCGGGTCCGGCTGCGCTGAGCGAACCGGTGCTCGAGGCGTATGCCCGCGTGCACGAGTACCACCGTGCTGCGGACTTCGTGGAGGTCTTCGAAGAGACGCGTGGGCGGGTTCGTGAGCTTGCCCGAGCTGATCATGCGGCCATCTTCGTCGGCTCGGGAACCGCTGCAAACGAGGCGATTGCGGCAGCGCTGCGGAGCGTGGCCGGTATCGGACGGGGCTTGATCCTGACGAACGGCGAGTTCGGCGATCGTCTTGTCCAACAAGCGACTCGCGCTGGCCTCGACTTCGATCTACTCCGCTGGGAGTGGGGGCAAGGGTGGGACGTGTCGGCAATCCTAGGCTACCTCGTACGCCATCCGTCTGTGGGTTGGATCTGGGGGGTTTATCTCGAGACCAGCACCGGTGTGCTCAACCCGGCCCCCTTGCTCCTGGGCGAACTTGCCGGTACGGGTATCCGTGTTTGTCTGGACTGCGTCAGCGCACTGGGCGCCGTCCCCCTTGATCTCCGCGACGTCTATCTGGCCAGTGGTGTGAGCGGGAAGTCGCTCGGAGCAGTGGCTGGCCTGGCCCTCGTTTTCGCCTCCGAACGCGCCCGCCGCGAGCTTTCCGCGGCTCGCATGCCCTGGTACCTTGACCTCGAAGAGTACTTCCAGACACGCGGCCCTCGTTTCACGGTGCCCTCCGGACTCGTGTACGCCCTGCATGCGGCGGTGCAGGAGTACTTCCCGGCGGAAAAAGCGATCGAGCGGTTCCGCACCTATGCCTCCCTGGGCCGATTCGCCCGGGCCAAATTCGAGGAACTCGGCATCCGGCTGCTGGCCCCCACGGAGTGGGCCAGTCCGAATGTGTTCACCTTCCGAGTTCCCGGAAACGACTCGGTGGAACAGTTCGTCCGCCGGTGTCGCCGGTGGGGGTTCGCCGTGGGGGGAACGAGCAGCTACCTCGCCAAACGCGGCCTGGTGCAGATCGCCATCATGGGTGCTGTCTCGAAGGCTGATCTGCAGCGGTTCTTTGAGCAGCTCGGCTGCTGGCTTGGTCGAGCCCCCCTGCCCGTGGCCGGCGAAAGCTGACCTCTGCGTGTATGTCCGCACCAGGGGTCACGAGCCGTGCCTGGCGGCGCGATCCGGAGCGGCGGGAAGGGTTACCCAGGGACAACCGGTGTCCGTTGGATAGGAGAAACGGCGGGCGGCGGTGACCGCGGTTCGGTTCGTTGGTGGCCGGTTGCACGGACCGGTGCGGCAACCGCGGAACAGGTTCAGCTTCGCCTCCGCGGTGTCCGACGACGTTGACATAGGCCAGATAGTGCGCTAGGGTTCTGGTAGAGAACGTCACCTGCCCGAGGTGCGCATGCGACGAATCGGTCCGTGGTTCATTTGCCTGGCGCTCCTGATCACCCATCTGCCCTGCATGGGCTGGTGCCCGTGCTGTGGCAGCAGCGCCTCGAATGCGTCAGCACGTGAACCGCGCGCCGCCTGTTGCGGCAGGCCTGAGTCAGCCGATCGCTCGGAAAAGGCCCATTCGCACAGGGCATCCTGCCCCTGCAACGGCCGGATTGCCCCGGACGGCGCACAGCCCAACGCTGAGCGTTTCGTTCCGGAGCGGAATGTCGGCGGATCCTCCTGCCTCGTCGTGCCGCCAGTTCCGGTCATGTCGCTTCCGTTGGACAGCTCGCCTCCTCTTCGATTCGGGCAGGATTTGGACGGGCCTTCAACGGCAGGCAGCGGTCGAGGCGTCAGGCTCGGACTCTCGTCCCTCCTGCTCTAAGTACACGCCTGTCGTCCCCCCCCCTAGCTCCGTGCTGTGCCATCGTGACAGAGCATCTTGTTGCCAGCCGAAAACCTAACAGGGTGGGGCAGACTCTTTGGTGCGGAATCGTCAACGGTAACCCGAGCATCTGATCGTAGGGCGTGATTCGAGGCAGGCTCCCAGGGAGATACCAATGCGCTGGCTTACCACTTCCAAGTTCGTAATTGGGGGCATTCTGTTGGCCGTCGCGGTCATTGGCGCGGCCGTCTATTTTCGGGCTCGGCCGGCCGCGTCCGAAAAACAGGCAGGCGCGGAAGCTGAAAAGGCCGAAGCGGGCGACCAGAGCGGGACGATGTGGACGTGCGCCATGCATCCCAACATCCAGCTCCCGCATCCTGGAAAATGCCCGATTTGTGGAATGGACTTGATCCCCATCACGGCGGAATCCCACCCGTGGCGGATCACTTTCTCCAAGGAGCAGGCCGCTTTAGCGGGGGTCGAGGTAAGCCCAGCCGTGCGGATGCCTGTGTACCACCAGGTCTACATGACCGGGAAGATCAGCGCTGACGAGCGGCGAATCGCTTACGTGACGGCGTGGGTCGGAGGCCGCCTGGATCGCCTCTATGTGGATTTCACCGGAACGCAGGTTCGAAAAGGGGACCACCTCGTCTACATTTACAGTCCCCAGCTTGTGCGTGCCCAGCGCGACTATCTCTCCGCTCTTCGCGGCCTCAAAGCTCGTATTCCGGGCGCGGAAGAAACCTATCGCGCCGTCCGTGACCAGCTCCTGCTGCTCGGATTGACCGAGGAACAGATCAAAGAGCTCGAGCGGACCGGTGAGCCGTCGGACCACATGACGATCTACTCCCCCATCGGGGGCGTGGTGATCGAAAAGCGTGCCAACGAAGGGCAGTACGTGCAGGAAGGCTCCATCATCTACGTGATTGCGGATCTGTCCACCGTGTGGGCGCTGCTGGACGCCTTCGAATCAGACCTGCTCTGGATCCATCTGTGGCAAACCGTGGAGTTCACCACGGAGGCTTACCCGGGCGAGGTGTTTCAAGGCAAAGTCGCATTTGTCGACCCTGTGCTGAACGAACAGACCAGGACGGTGCGGGTACGTCTGAACGTGGAAAACCCGGATGGTCGGCTGCGCCCGGGCATGTTCGTCCGCGGCACACTCCGTGTACGGCTGGACAAACGGGGCTGGGCAGTGCCTCCCGATTTGCGCGGGAAATGGCTCTGTCCGATGCATCCCGAGGTCGTCGCAGACGAGCCCGGCACGTGTCCGATTTGCGGCATGGAGCTGGCTCGCGCCGAGGAGCTGGGTTACACCTCACCGGAAACCGTGGAAGACCCCCTGGTGATTCCCGCCTCGGCGGTGTTGTGGACCGGCCGTCGCGCGGTCGTTTACGTGCAGGTAGCGGCCGAGCCTTCTCCTGTATTCGAAGGCCGAGAGGTGATCCTCGGCCCCCGCGCTGGGGACTACTGGGTCGTGCTCTACGGTTTGTCTCCTGGCGAGCTTGTGGTCACCGAGGGGAATTTCAAGATCGACGCGAGCCTGCAAATTCAGGCGAAGCGAAGCATGATGAGCCCCGAAGGTGGGCAAGCTCCGGCCGCTCACACGCACCATGGCCACGGCGGTCAGGCGGGTGCGGCAAAACAGCAGCAGCCTCAGCAGCACATCGAACCGTCGCAGGTTCCCGACCGTTGGCGTGCCGTGTTGACCCCGATCTACGAACAGTATCTGACGATCGTCGATGCCCTCGCAGCCGACAAACTCGGCGCCGCCCTGGCTGCGGCACGCAACCTTCAGGAGCTCCTGGGACGTGTCCCGATCGCTCAGTATCCGGAACGCATCCGGAAAGCCTGGGGTGAGGTTCAGGACGAGCTGTACCCGGCGGTGGTCGAGATGACGGACGCTCGCACGTTGCAAGCGGCGCGCGAACCCCTCAAGGAGATCAGCCGGGCGATGATCCACGCTGTCCAGATGTTCGGCCACGCGCTCGACGAACCTCTCTACCAAATCCACTGCCCAATGGCGGGAGACACGGGGGCGGATTGGTTGCAGCGCGGTCGCCAGGTTCGTAATCCCTACTTCGGTTCCCGCATGCTCCGCTGTGGGGAGATACGCGCCACCTACGAACCAATTATCCCTCTCGAAGTCTCCAGGGGGTTCTTGCTCGCCTTGACCCCCCTATACCGGGCCTATCTTCGCCTGGTGGATAGTTTCCGAAGCGAAAAACTCGACGACATCCGCGCCGCGGCCAGGGCGCTGTCGGATGCTCTGAACCGCGTGGGTGCCGAGGGCCTGAATGAACCGGCGCGGCTGAAGTGGACGGTGGTTCGCCAGCAACTGGGCGAAGCAATCGCTCAATTGCAAACGGCAACGGACGTCGCCTCCGCTCGCAGCTCGTTCAAGGGAATCTCCGCGGCCATGGTCGAGCTGGCCACCCGGTTCGGACATGTACTGGACAAGCCGATCTATGTGGACCACTGTCCGATGGTATTCCGTCGCAAGGGGGCCTACTGGCTCCAGACGGAACGGGCCATCTCTAACCCTTATGCGCCAAGCTCGATGCCGACGTGCGGAGAGATCATGCAGGTCGTGCCTCCAAATCGAGAGGGGGCCGATCGGGAGGAACGGAGCGGAACACCGGCCAGGAAAAAGTCCGGTTCCCAGCAGTGAGGCTCTGGTAGAGATCGTCGCGGACCACGGACAGATCGAAAGAGAAGAACCATGAACAGCAACGGCGGTGTGCTAAGCCGGGTCATCGCAGCTTGCCTGGAAAACAAGCTGATTGTTGGCATCGTGCTCATCGTCCTGGTCGGCTGGGGCGTGATCGTCAGTCCATTCGACTGGGACATCCCCTGGCTGCCGCGTCATCCTGTGCCGGTGGACGCGATCCCGGACATTGGGGAAAACCAGCAGATCGTGTTTACCGAATGGGTGGGGCGGTCGCCACAGGACGTGGAGGACCAGGTAACGTACCCCCTCACCGTCGCCCTGCTCGGCGTCCCAGGCGTCAAAACGATCCGCAGCCTCTCCATGTTCGGTTACTCGTTCATTTACATCATCTTTGAGGAGGATGTGGACTTCTACTGGAGCCGTAGTCGAATTCTGGAGCGGCTGAACAGCCTACCCCCCGGAACACTACCCGAAGACGCTCACCCAGCCCTAGGACCGGACGCGACCGGCCTGGGACAGGTGTTCTGGTATACGCTCGAAGGGCGTTCGCCCGACGGCGAACCGGTGGGCGGCTGGGACCTGGATGAGCTGCGCACGATCCAGGACTGGTACGTCCGCTACGCACTGCAATCCGCTGAAGGCGTCTCCGAAGTCGCTTCGGTCGGTGGCTTCGTCCGGGAATATCAGGTCGACGTGGATCCGGCCGCCCTTTGGGGTCATGGCGTCACGATTGAAGACGTGTTTCGCGCCGTCCAGCGGACCAACATCGACGTCGGTGCCGCCAACATCGAGCTGAACCGGGTGGAATACCTGGTCCGCAGCCTCGGCTTCATCAAGACCCTGGAAGACCTGCGGAAGACGGTGATCCGCGAGCGGGACGGGGTACCGCTCCTGGTCGAAGACGTGGCGAACGTGTCGTTGGGACCGGCTCTGAGACGGGGCGCGCTCGATAAGGACGGCGCGGAAGCGGTGGGGGGTGTCGTCGTTGTGCGGTACGGCTTCAACCCCCTCCAAGCGATCAAGAACGTCAAGGCAAAGATCGAAGAGATCGCTCCGGGACTGCCGGAAAAGGTCTGGATCGATTACACGAAGGTCACACCTGCAGAGGTGGAGCGGTTCGCCGCGGAGCACGGGTTCGCCGCTTATGTGGGCGGTAAGCTGAACCACGAGAGCTGGCTGGCCTGGATGCGGCGGGTCGACCGCGATCAATGGCCCGAGTGGGCCACGATCAGCAAGGTCACCATCGTTCCGTTCTACGATCGCACCACCCTGATCTACGAAACTCTGGGCACGCTTAACCGAGCACTGGTTGAAGAGATCCTCGTCACCTGCATCGTGATTCTGGCCATGGTCGGCCACCTGCGCAGCTCTTTCCTGATCAGCTTGACTCTGCCCCTGGCGGTGCTCATGTGCTTCATCGCCATGAAGACCTTCGGCGTGGACGCGAACATCGTGGCATTGTCCGGAATCGCGATCGCGATCGGAACGATGGTGGACATGGGGATCGTGCTCTGCGAAAACATCGTCCAACACCTGGAACGACGCCGCGACGGCGAATCGTCGTTACAGGTGGTGTATCGCGCGACAACCGAGGTGGCGAGCGCTGTGCTAACCGCCGTGGCCACCACGGTCATCAGCTTCCTCCCCGTGTTCACGATGATCGGTCCGGAGGGTAAGCTGTTCCGCCCCCTGGCGTTCACCAAAACCTTCGCGCTCATCGCCTCGGTCGTTGTAGCGATCTTCTTCTTGCCCCCTGCAGCTCACCTTATCTTCCCCCGTCAGATTCGCCGACGAATCGTTCGAACCATTGTCTACATCCTGTTCGGCCTCACCGCCGTCCCGGCATACATCTGGTTCGGCGCCTGGGCAGCGGGGCTTGTCCTGCTGGTGGTCGCAGCAAGGATCGGCGAGCAGTTCGTACCGGAGCGATGGCGGGCTATCGGCGGACTCACGGCAAATGCCGCTGCGATCATCTTCGTGGCCGTCCTCCTTACAAAAGACTGGTTGCCCCTCGGCCCAGAATTGGGCCTGGCACGGAACCTGATCTTCGTGGCGGCCACCGTGGGCGGATTGCTCGGGTTCTTTTACGTCTTCCGCGTGTGGATGTACGAGCCGATCCTACGCTGGGCACTGCGGCACAAGCTACTCTTTCTCTCCATCCCAACTGCTGTGACCATTGTGGGAGCCTTCGTCTGGCTCGGTGCAGGACGGGTGCTTGGGTTCGTCCCGGCGCTGGTTCGTGTGGCAGGTGGAAACCCCGAACTCGTCACGAAGTCGCTCCTCTGGAACCAACTCACCTCCCTCTTCCCCGGCCTGGGCCGCGAATTCATGCCCTCGCTGGACGAAGGTTCGTTCCTCTACATGCCCAGCACCATGCCTCACGCGTCCATCGGAGAGGCCATGGACGCTCTCGCCAAGGAGGACCTCGCCATTCGATCCATCCCTGAAATCGACATGGTGGTGGGGAAAATCGGCCGCGTCGAGAGTGCCCTCGATCCGGCTCCCATCGGCATGGTGGAAACAATCATCCAATACAAACCCGAATACATCGTTGATGAGTCTGGTCGCCTAAAGCTGTTCAAATACGACGAAGAAAAGGGGGAATTCGTCCGAGACGAGAAAGGCAACTTGATCGAAGACCCGAATGGACGACCTTTTCGTCAGTGGCGGAAGCACATCAAGTCCCCCGATGACATCTGGGACGAAATCGTGCGCGTCGCCCAAATCCCCGGCTCCACCTCAGCCCCCAAGCTCCAGCCCATCGAAACACGCCTCGTCATGCTCCAGACCGGTATGCGGGCAGCCATGGGTGTCAAAGTGCTCGGACCTGATCTCAAATCGATCGAGCAAGCCGGTATCGCCATCGAACGGTTCCTAAAAGAGGTACCCTCCGTCGACCCGGCAACCGTCGTGGCCGACCGCGTGATCGGCAAGCCGTACATCGAGATCGAACTGGACCGCGATGCCATCGCCCGCTACGGGCTCACAGTACAACAGGTGCAGACCATCATCGAGGTGGCCATCGGGGGGAAACGGTTGACGATGACCGTCGAGGGCCGCGAACGGTATCCCGTGCGAGTGCGGTATGCCCGTGAACTGCGCGACAACCCCGATGCCCTGAAAAAGATCCTCGTTCCCACCCGCAGCGGTACCCAGGTCCCCCTCGGCTTGCTTGCCGACATCCGATTCGTCCGCGGACCACAGGTGATCAAGAGCGAGGACACTTTCCTGGTCAGCTACGTGACGTTCGGCAAACGCCCGGGCTACGCCGAAGTCGACGTGGTCGAGGAATGCCGCCGCTATCTGCAGGAGAAGATTCGAACGGGCGAGCTTGTGCTACCCCCCGGCGTCTCCTACCGGTTTGCAGGAACGTACGAGAACCAGGTCCGTGCCCAGCGAACTCTGGCCGTTGTCCTCCCCCTTGCCCTTCTGCTCATCTTCTTGATCCTCTACCTCCAATTTCGCTCCGCGATCACCACGTCGCTCGTCTTCAGCGGTATCGTGGTGGCGTGGTCAGGAGGCTTCATCTTAATCTGGCTCTACGGCCAGGACTGGTTCATGAACTTCGAAGTGTTCGGCCAAAACTGCCGCGAACTGTTCCAGGTGAACCCGATCAACCTCAGCGTGGCCATCTGGGTCGGCTTCCTGGCCCTGTTCGGAATCGCCACCGACGACGGCGTTGTGATCGCGACATACCTCGATCAGAGCTTCGCCCGCGCCCGTATCGACACGATCGAGGCTGCCCGTGAGGCGACCGTTCAGGCCGGACTGCGCCGCGTCCGTCCCTGCTTGATGACCACCGCCACCACGGTCCTCGCCCTGCTACCCGTGCTCACCTCCACCGGCCGAGGCGCGGACATCATGGTCCCGATGGCCATCCCAAGCTTCGGCGGCATGATGATCGAGATCATGACGATGCTCATCGTGCCCGTGCTCTACTGCGCCGTGAAAGAATTCAAACTGCGCTGGGGCATCCAGGACCGCCTGTTCCAGGAAAACGCCCAGGTGTAATCCAGCCGCGGATCGCCTAGCCGCCCCCACAGTGGCGCACATCACCTGGCCGGGGCGTAACACCTCGGCCAGCGTCGATGCCCTGGACTGTGTCTGACAACCATCTTGACACGTGGGCGAGGGCGGAAAGGATCTGCAAACGGACCGATGCACCGATGGTGAGTGACACAGAGCGCTACGGACAGTTCTGACCGATAGCGAGAGTTTCCGCCGCCGGAGCGGACCGGTCGGCCGCAGGAGCAAGACCATCGAGCCACAGGGAGATAAAAGCGAACCTCTGGGGCTATGCGGTCTTACTGTGTCGAGGTTACGCCGCGTCCGCTCCGGGACGGGGAAGACCGGGCTCACGGTCCGCTAGGGGCCGAATTCGGGGCGTACCGCCGTTGCGGCGCCCAGGACACCGCAATGGGGGTCACCGCATTAACGGGGTTCGTAGTCGACCGCCCAATCGGTCCAGGCGGGCACGAACAGACCGAGCCCAAAGTGGGCTCCGTAGCCAATCGCAATCGGCCCCCTTACTTTCTGGCCGAACGTAATCCGAAAGCCGTATCCAGCGGTCGATGCACGGTTTCCGCCTCCCCGCGGACGCTCGCGCCGGAAGTGCAACCAGCGGACGGGCTTCCCCCCGAGCCGCGTCGCGCGAATCCGCTCGATACGCAGCGGCCGTGGCAGACCGCTGGCCTCCAGGAGCCGTGCGACGTTGTCCTCGGGCGATCCCTGTTGCGGATGAGCAGCTTGCGCCGCGGCGTTTCTGGCATCCAGGCCCTGACACGGACAGTTCGGGTCGCCGCACTGCAACCGCACGACCCCCGGCTGACCGCCAAGTTCCAGCAAGTATGGTGCACGGCGTGGCTTCAGCCGCCCACCGCCCCGACGCTGCTGCCCCTCTTCCCCCCCACCCACGGACCGACGGCGGCCATTGGTGCGAGGGTGGAGGGTGGGGACGAAGGGGGTACGGGAGACCCAAACCGCCGAGCTCGCAAACAGAGGCGAACGGCCGCGTGCGATATCGTCCGGCCCCTCCGCCGCCAGGGCCGCCGGCTCATCGACCGCGAGCAGGATGAGGTCAATGTCATACCCCCATCGACCCCAAAGTTTCCTCAACCGCTGCGTGAATACGCGCATCGCTCGCTCATCGAACCCCTCCGGCGCGTAGACGCTAAAGTGCGTGATCGTACCATGACGCTCCGGCCATTCGTTCGCTTCCGCCAGGAAGAAAGCGTGCCGGTGCCCTTCCAGCGGTGAACCGTCCGGGTTCTTCCCCGAGAAGACGGGCGAGGGGAGGCCATCAGGACCGCTAGAGCGCCCCATGAGCATACGACGGAGCTTATCCGCCTCGGCCACCGCGTCGCGGAGGCTGGGCAGGACGACACCGTGCACGGCGAACCGCGCAACGCTTGGCCGGCCCGTTCGCTCGCTCACAGAGCGAGCCGCCGTGCTGCGTCGCGCCGGTACAGCTTCGATTCTGGGCACCGGGTAGACCACCCAGCGCGATCCAGGGGGCCGCGACCAACCTGCCTTACGCCACTTATCGTTTTCCTGCATCACCGCCTCCAGGATGCTGGCCGGCACCGACGTCCTCCTACGCGTCGCCGACCGGCCCCTGCCCCGCTTCGCACCCCCCTCCTGCTGCTCACTCCTCTCCCGCTGCTCCGACACCCACCGTGCGTACTCGTCCGGAGTGACGGGAGCAAGCAGTAGAACCGGCTCCGCGGGTGGATCGCGTACGCCCTGTAGCAGCACCTTCGACCGGCTTGGGCCAGAGAAGCTCGTGCCGCCCCCGTCCGACGGCAACAGCTCGTCGCTGCCGGCAGTCGCCACCATGCGGAACGCAGCCAAGCGGTTCCGCCCGGCACAGTTATATCAAGGTACCGAACTCAATGATCGAACGCCCCGGGGAGCCGATCGTAGGGGTGCAACAGCGGCGAAAAGCGTCCAGGGCGCGGACAGGTTATCCTGCCGTTGCGTGTCATGAGCGCATACCGTTCGAAGCGGCCGAGTCTATGATGCGTCTGAGGGCACCAACGCCAACCCGAACTGGCCCCCGCTCATATGTGCCGTTGGCCAACCTGTAGGACCCCTCGCTAAATACAACCCGCAACTCGCCGCGGCTCGCCGCATCCGTTCCCGAGCAAAACCCAACCGCCGGCGCCCACATTCGTCAGCTCGCAACCGCCGAGCGGAGCCTGAGCGTCTGGCGTTCGTTCCACCCGGAACGGATCGGGACCACGGCCTCCGCCCGATAATGCCGGTGCGCTCCCCCGAACAAGCAACACGATCCACCTCCAAGACAAACCGGTCTGCCCGGATCATCGGCCGGGGGACATAAAAACAGGGGGGCGTGCTAACGGCCCGGCGCGCGCCATCGAGCATCAAGAAAGGCGAAGAACCTCCCCGGCGGACGATCACGATCATTGGCGTTTGGGCCGCACCGCTTAGCGCTCCTCAGCGCCGTCAGATGCGCGCGGCGCGGCGGGAGCATCTCCACCGAACGGTTTCCAGAAGAAATCCTCCCCCGCGCTACGCTCCACGACTACCTCCGGAATCTCCCTCCGCTCGGTTTCGCGTGGGTTCAGATGCTCGTGCAGGAGGTACGGGCGGAGGCTGGCTATGTCGTGCCAGGGCCAGTCTTCCGGCAGTTGCCCGATCTGCTCGCGCAGTTGCTGAGCGACGCGGTATCGGTCATGGCGATACAGGAACCAGCGTGGGATGTCGGTCCAGTTGCCGGCATCACTGCGCCCGTCGTCTTTGCGGCTCTGCGCAACAAGCGGGGGGACGTTGAGGCCGGCTACGTACCGGAGGTGGGAGGCAGCCTGGAAAGTAACCCACTCGGGCCCCAGCTCAATCAGCTCGCACAGCACCTGAAGGGCCTCCTTACTCGGGCACCGGCTCAAGGCGCATACAGCCGCCACGGACATGACCTCCGTGGCGAAGTCCTGGTCCGGATCCAGAGCCAGCCGACGCAGGAACGCCGTGTCGTAGTCCGCTATCCGCCGCACCAGCACATCGAGAGCTCGCAGACGCAGGTGGACGGGATAGGTGTCGCTGGCGACGATGGCTCGTAAAGCATCGCGAATGGGCTCCTGCCAGTCCTTCAGTCCGGAGCGGCTTACATAGAAGAGGCATCGCTGCTCGGCCATGGCCACGATCAATGCGGCACTGTCAGGCTCGCCCGGCGCGAGGTGCGGCACGGCCGGGCGGTATGGCTCTTTCACAAAACGCTTCATCGGTACAAGACGGGCGTACGGCTCCCCTGCAAGCTCGCCAGGACCGAGGATGCATTTGTAGCCCCTCAACAGGGGCGGCAAGGGCCAGACGAGGACCCCACTGCGGATCGCCCGCTCCGGAAGCCGCATTCCCGACCAGGCGGCATCGAGCTCACGCCGGTACCATTCGGCTGCTTTTCGCAAGCACCGATGGGAGCTCCGCTCCCAGTAGTGAACCGCTGCATACAACCGCCGCTCACTGGGCAGGTTGGTCACGACGTTGGACCAGAAGTACGCCCATCCAGGGGGGCCGTGGTCGGGGTAGCGCTCCAGACGGCTGAGCTGCGCTTCCAGCGCCCGGACACACTCGGCAATAGCAGCGGCGTGGGGCCACTTGTGCAACCAGAACTGGATGTTCGCCACGGAGTAAGCACGGCAATCCGTGCCCGGTTCGAAGAAATGTTCCAGAGGGCGATCGCGCAGCACGTGCAACGCGATCTCCATCTGCATGGCTTCCGACGGCGTGAGCACACGGTAGCGCAGAGCCGGGTGCATGGTGGGCAACCAGACACTAACAATGAGCCGACCAGGGGGATCAGACTCGCCGTAGTGAAGGGCTTCCTCGATGATCCGCGCAGAAACATGGCTGGCCGATCTGTCCGTGACTTCCGCCGGGGCCGCCTGGCCGATGATCAGGAACACGGCAAACCGGACGGACAGGGCTGCGCCGAACATGATCCTACCTCCGAGCCGACTTGCGGTATCCGGTTCGAGCCCAGCATCTTGTCCCGCCAACGCCTATGTGTCGTCGACAAGCTGGCCACTGCCGTCAGCACAAACGTCCGAAGGTTGACCATTTCTTGAGCGGAACCAAAACTGACCGCACCGCTGAGCAGAAGCGCTCTCGGGTCGGTAGCCCCGGCCAGCCACAAATGCGTCGCTTTTGTTGCTTGTTCTTTGACGGCGGAGAACGGCAGCAAGTTCCCAGGGGGCCCGACACGAGAGCGTGAGCTGCCTTACGTGCAAATCCACCGAGAAGAAGGTGCGGGCGCATCAAAGGTTCTCGAGCGGACATGCAAACCGTCCGGCCCGTCTGTCAGAAGGCCGCCTAAGCAGGCTTCCTTTGCACTCCAGTCTTGCAACAAGGCGGGGGGGCAAGCGAAGGCAAAGCGCCCATTCTCGAATCCCCCCTCGCAGCAACCCCCCGTCCGAGGGGCTAGACGGCACAGCGTAGCTCAGGAACTCGCCGGGTGAGGTCATCGTGATCTGGACCGATGATCTGCGCGCACGTGACGAGCCCACTCGTCAGGCCCTTGAAATGCTTTCCGGGACATGGGCGTCCTCTAGCACGGAACCCAGAACCTGGTCGCTGCCGAGCGCTCGACGTCAGCAGCCGGGTACTGCGCTCTTAATCTCACGGCTGCCGATCGTATCGATCGCGGCTTGGCGTCGCCCTCTTCCAGGAGCTGTGCGTCTCGGTCTCTGATCGCGAATTGACGGAATTTCTCGTGCACGTCCAGGCCGACGTTTCCCCGTTTGTCGGGTTGGGACATTGCGACAGCATCCCGAAGACCATGCCCGGCGGGACAGGGGTGGGGGCGATCGCGAAGCCGCTCTTTGCTGCAGCTTCGGGATCCTGGACCAGGCAGGCCCTTACCTCGTGGTGCTCGAAGCTCAACTGGGTGGGCCGCAGGGGCACCCAGTTATGACGCCGGGCTAGAAGGCGATGCTGATGCTCGGCCAGGCCCCGAGGTTAGCCGGCCTTCAACCCTGTCCTTTTGCCGGCTGGTTCAAGTTCGCACTACAGACGAATCGACCGCATCCA
Organism: Planctomycetota bacterium; assembly: GCA_026981825.1. Classification (GTDB taxonomy): domain Bacteria; phylum Planctomycetota; class Planctomycetia; order JALXBF01; family JALXBF01; genus JALSID01. The sequence goes on along the minus strand of JALSID010000323.1, from coordinate 11,887 downwards.
GGCAACCTCGCCCCAAAACCCGGTGCCTGCATTTCCGCTTGCGACCCGGTTTGGGCGCACGTCCGTCGGGGGTATGCGCACATCCATTCGGCCGCGGTTGCCCGTGCGGTGCAGGCGTTCACAGGCCCCCGCTGCCTTTGGGTCGCTCGTGCTACAGCACTTCTAAGCTGTCCCCATGGCACCAAGATCAGACGCGTTATGACGCGTTCAACCGGCGGATAGCGTTCTATGAGGATCCGAATGGACCGCCGGGTCCGGAGCGTGAGTCGTTCACGTTCGTGCTGCATGATTCGGCACAGCCACCGACGGCGGAGCAGGTATCGCAGGGTGGATTGGCGCTGGATGTGGACGGGACGTATGCGAGCGCGGCGTTTGCAGCAACCCCGGTGGCGGGCATGGTGCACCCGGACACCGACGCCCCGGTGGATCTCGCTTTGAGCCAGAGGCAACTGTACGGCGCCAACGTTGACCTAATCGCTGCTCGCTGGTTCCCTTCAGGTGGAACCGAGATCCCGGTGGCGGATTATGTTGGTTCCGTCCGAGCCACTTACACACCGGGCGGATCGACGGGGGCGCAGCTCACCTACGAGAGTTTTGGACGCATCGGCAACGTCTCCGGTGCTCCGCCTCGGCATCGCTTGGTGTCCCGCACGTACGACCCGCAGACCGGCCTCAATTTCATGCGGGCGCGCTATTACGACCCGGACACGGATTCGTTTTTGGCGGCCGATCCTCTGGGCTTCTACAAACGGACTTCGAAAACCCCTACGGGTACGCGGCAGATGATCCGGCTGCGTGATCCGCTTGGCCTTGACTTTTGGCAGGCCGCTGCGGACTACTTTGCCGGCTTCGGCAATTACTTCGGCAATTACTTCACCGGCGGCCTCACGTCGATCCTGCGGGCTCGGGCCATACGGCCTGCATCCGAATGGTGGTACGGCGTAGACCTCGGCGATTACGACGGAGTCGACCAGGGTTCTCCCGCATACAAGGTTGGCCGATCCACAGGGATCGCCTACGACGTGGCTACGATCGCAGCAGGTGGCTACATGCGCTGGGCGGCGCCGAAGGCGGCGAAATCCGCCGGCAAGGAGGCCCTGGAAAAACAGATCAGGAGGATTGCAAACAGCAATATGGGAGCTAAAAAGAAACCCTTCGTCAGGCGGGCGTAAGTCAGACGAATCTGCACCATGCGATGCCCTTGCAGACGTTCTCGGCCTCGGCGTTGCTACGGCCTTACAGAGCGGTAAGGAAGATGGCACGCTCAGTGCTTCGGCGCCTCGGGTTTAGCAGAGCGGCGCACTTGGGTGGATACCCCCACGCTTGTGCCTACTTCCCAACTGTGGGTGTTTCCTCGGTGGGCAATCTTAAGATGAACCTGAAGGTGGTATCTGCGTCGCGGCATGCACGGCGCGGGAGCTGCGGCTTCTTCATGGACCGGTTTCACCTTTGGACGCCCCACGGTCGGCCTGTCGGCCGGGGCGTATGCTACGTCACGCCGCGATCGGAGCCGGACGATGCGCCTGTTGCGACGCCTTAGGACCGCTGCGCGGCTGTCGAACCATCCATCAGGTACAGCGAGGAAGAGTGGGGATCCCAGGGGTTACAATGCGGGCCTCTATGGGGCACGAGCCCAGGTATCCGACTCTGCGCTTGCAGCCCTGAAGGGCCGGGGGCGAAACTGCGAGGAACGCAACACTTGCCTATTTCGCCCGTGCTGGATGTCTTCCGGCCAGAGACCTGGCGGTAGGACCGGCGTTCTGCGACAGCGGCCGCAGGCTCCTCGTCGCTTCGCGAGCGGTCGGCGTAGAAGAGGCCGTAGTGCGTGTACCATATCAGGTGCCGGGGATCGGTGGCAACGCTATACGCCGTAGCGTGGCTCGTATCACGGAACATTGTGAAGGACGCGGCCGCGTGCATGTCGCGCGGCAGCCCTGGCGCGGCCTAATGGCGGGAGCAGTGGTAATGGACCCCATACCGGTTCCCTTGGCCATCCTTGTGTTCGGTGGTCTTGCCCTGCTTTTTGGTGGGACGTTCATCGGTGCTCGATTCTTCTCGACACGTATCGACCCAAACGACATCTGGTTCCAGGACCAGTTGCCTCACGCCGTCAGGGGGCTTCCCAGGGATCTTGCCAGGCGCTGGGCCCAGGAACTGCTCGAGTGGTCACGGTCGCTCGACGAGCAGGCCACCCTGAGGACGCCCTGCTTGTTAGGGGGGAATGGGTCCCCTGAGCTTTGTGGCTTACGACATCTCGCCAAGCCGGTAGCACCGCCTCCAGACATCCACCCTTCCATTAGGGATTTTGAAAGCTTCGTAGGGAATGGGCTCGCGGTGTGCGAGTGGGCCCGGACACGTCTGCACAAGCCCACGTTTTTCCAGGACGTTGACCTTACCGAAGCAGTGCCCGGCGCGTCGCCGTCGGGGCTTGTCTGCTGCGTGGGGGACGGGGTGGAGGACGTAGACCCTTGCGTGAGCGTCGATACAAAGTCTGGTCGGTGTTACGTGTACAGTATTACCGAGGAGGACGCCGAGGTCTTTCCCACAGTCTTCCACGGTGTTCTTTACCTCTATCTGCAGGAATGCGTAGATGCGGAGGAAGAAGAAACCGAAGGATCGTAGACCGCCTACTTTCGTATTGTTGCCACCCAGGAACACGGTTCCAGAGGCGCAACAGGTTCGCGGCGGCACCCCGGCCAGGGGTTAAGCTCAGGGCTAACGCACGTCATTTCGTGGGAAGGGGGACCTCGAAAAGCAAGTACTCCGGGTACGAAGCGTCGCAGCCTGCTTTCTTGCGGCGGGCGCGCATGCCGGCTTTGGCGTTTTTCTCATCCGTCCGGATCAAAGACACGGCGAGCCGGTTCAGCGCAGCAAGATTCTGGACGAGCACACGGTTCCGCACTCGCACCTCATCTTCGCGAAACACGACATCCAGAACCCAGTGCAGCCCGTTCTCTGTGAACCAGTGCTAACGAACGGCGTATGCGATCACGCGCACTTGCTCGGTGGCGCTCGATACGTAGTGCCGGATCTCCCATGTCAGCTTGCCACCGGCCTCGTGAAGCGATTCCCGGATGACCATCACGACCGTGCACACGGTGGCCCAACCCGGCAGACGCCGCAGCTCCTCCGGGGCAGGGACCACGATAGTTCGGCGGGTCTCACGCCGGCTATGCCCCCTCTCCTCTTTCAAGTGCTGCGCTAAGTCCTCGATTTGGCCGCTTTCGGCGACCCGTTCAAAGTACGACGTGACCTGCTCATACCGGGTGGGATGATTCCCCTTGACCGCCGGGATGTAGTCCGCGCCCTTCGCTACGAGCTTCGCCGCCATCTCCTGCTGACAGCCGGCAGCATCCACCGCCATCACCGTTCGCCTCAGCTCCGGTACCTCCAACAACGCCGGAATCGCCCGGATCTCGTTCGACTTCTCCTCTGCCGCTACCTGGCCCAGGACCAAACCAGGCGATTGGGACCGGGAGAAGTGCGCGGCCTGCCGCCGTCGGCTGCGCAACGGTGAGCCGGCTCTCGCAGGCGCCTGGCCAATTGGCGAGCCAGCCGCCGGGTGTTGCGGGGGCTGACCGAGCGGACCAATCCAGCCGATCGAGCTGATCATCAGTCCCACGCGGTTTCCAGCGACAGCGGAATAGTCCCGCCATAGGGAGGACTCGCTGAGGGGCGAGGGGGCCGCCCCCGGGGCCAGCCTACGGCTCGCCGGGGAGAGAAGGCGCGGCTGGTGGAGAATGCGCCCTTGCGCCGGCGGCCGGGCGAGGGCGCCGGCTGGCGGGTAGCCCCGCCCCGCCGGGACCCGGCGGTGGTAGTGCGATCCCCAGCGCATCGAGCCACCGAGGTGGAAGTCCTCGGCCGGACTCGCTCTGGGCCCCGTTACCGGTGACTGCGTCTCAGCGAGGGAAGTGGGAAGAAACTCGGGGTGAACGAGCAGCCCGCAGGGACAGGAAGCCGCTCCTCGAGGCGAGCCTGCTAGCCGCCGGCGCAGCCGAGCCCGCCGCGACCGCGGAAGCGGTCAGCCCAGCGGAAGGTCACACGCATACAGGGGGCGGCAATGTGGTCTGGGGGGTAGGATCCTTTGGGATGCGGCGGCCCCTGCACCGCTTTGGTTGTTTAAGAAGAGCGGCACGCGAGTGCCGCGCTCCAAAAAGCCAAAGCGGCACCGGAGGGCCGCACTCCAAAAAGCTAAAGCGGCACAGGAGTGCCGCACTCCAAAGGGGTAGTGTGGCGGGGTGTTCGGTGCTTTCGGAGCGCCGTCAGCTTTGCGCGGAGCCGCGGAGGATCGCTTTCTCGGAGGGAGGTCGCGAATCCTTCGGGCTGGGTTGGCCGTCGCTGGGTGGCGAGTACTCCAGCGGGATACGTACGAAGAACGTGGTGCCTGCGCCAACCACGCTTTCGAACGTCACGTCGCCCCCCAGCAACCGAGACAGCTCACGCACGATCGAAAGGCCAAGCCCCGTACCGGGGTACTCGCGCGTCAGCAGCGAGTCGCGGTCCTTCGTGATGTAGCTCCCCTGACGGAACTTCTCGAAGATCCGATCCCGGTCCTCCGGAGGTATGCCAACCCCCGTGTCCTTGACGGAGAGCACCAGGTCCTTGCCTTCCAAGCGAGCCCCTACGGTAACTTTGCCCCCTTCGGGCGTGAACTTGACTGCGTTCGAAAGCAGGTTGTACAGGATCTGCTGGATCTTGGCCACGTCCTGATAGGCATCGGGGAGATCGTCCTGGATCTCCGCGGTCAGCTCGATCCGCTTCCGTTCGGCCATCGGTCGGTTCATGGCAATCATGCCGTCGATCACCTGAGCGACCGAGAACCGCTCGGGCCGTACCTCCATCTTGCCACTCTCGATCTTGGCCAGATCGAGCAGGTCGTTCACGATTGCCAGGAGCTGTTTCCCGGCCGTCTGGATGTGCTGAGCGAACCGACGCTCGCGGTCGTTCAACCGGGGGCTGTTCGCCAGGATCTCGCTGAAGCCGATCACCGAATTCAGCGGCGTGCGCAGCTCGTGGCTCATCGTCGTGAGGAACTCGCTCTGCATCCGATAGAGCTGGTGCAGGGCCATATTCGTCTTGGCCAGCTCGTCCACCTTGCGATCCAGCTCGCGGTTCGCACTGCGCAACTCCTCCTGCATGACCATCAGGTTACGCAACATGCGGTTGAACGCGTGACTGAGCTCCTCGAACTCGTCCCCCGTCTGGATATCCGCCCGCACGTTCAAATGTCCGCCGGCGATCGCATCGGCCACCTCCTTGAGATGCTGCACCGGGCGGGCGATCACATAGCGAACGATAACGAGGAAGATCCCCATGGCCACAACCGCGGTAACCGTGGCCATGGCGAGCAGGATCGCACGGTTCTCCTGAAGTTCGTCGCTGGGGGGGAAGCGGATGCTCACGGCTGCCATCAGATCGCCTTCGCGCGCCACCGGCTTCAGGGCCAGATTGGGCTCGGGCCCATGGCAGGTCAGGCAGCTCTTCGTGGCCCGGACGGCTCCGATGTAACGGCGTTCGGGTCCGGTGACGAACAGCTCGTTCTGGCGGCGGTCCTTGAGGAATTGCTGAATCGCCTGCCGCTCGAGATCCGTGTGAGGCGCCAGGGCGTCCGCGTTCTCGGCTCGCGGGGGCTTGGGAACGATCAAGCGATAGTGGTAGCCCGCATAGTGGATCGGAGCCAGCTCTCCCCAGACCTCCTCGATGATGGGCCGGAAATTCTCATCGGGCTCCCAAAGCATGAGGTGATGCTTGAAAAAGACCGACCAGACCAGGATGCGACCGGTGCTGCGGGTATGCTCGTCGAGCAAAGCTTCCGTGCGGCGCGCGTACCAGTAGAAGCTCCCGGCAATCAGCGCAAGCAAACACGCCCCGAACACATAGCGGCACTTGCGTTCAAGGCTTGTCTCGCCCAGCAGGCGCTTGAACGTCCGGTAGGACATGAGGGCGTACCGTCGGGGTTCCTACCTCCGTGAGTGCCATACTTGGCATCGTGCCTCATGTTTAATCATAGTTCGCCCTTAGCTCAATCCCGCCAGCCTCCCATGCCTACGGCAGTCAGCAATCTGCAGCACCGAGCCGTCCCCGAGCTTCACCGCTACCCGACCGAAGCCAGCTCGATCCGGTCGCCAAACTTCTTGAGAAGCTGGTCGCGGAGCTGGCGCAGATCGGGATGGCGCAACTGTGGATCCCGCTCGACCAGGGCAAACGCGTCCTTCCGTGCCGCCTGGATCAACTCCTGATCCCGAGCCAGGTTCGCGAACCGCAGCTCCGGGAGCCCGTGCTGCCGTAAGCCGAAGAACTCCCCAGGCCCACGCAAGCGCAGGTCTTCTTCCGCGATCCTGAACCCGTCGGTGGTCGAGGCGATCACCTTCAGTCGCTCGGCCGCGACCTGGCTACCCGGCTTCGCCACGAGGAAACAGAACCCGGGATGGCTGCCCCGAGCAATCCGTCCACGGAGCTGATGCAACTGGGCGAGCCCGAACCGCGTGGCATTCAGAACAACCATCACGGTCGCGTTCGGCACATCCACGCCTACCTCGACCACGGACGTAGCCACAAGAATATCCAGATCGCCCGCCCGGAACGCTTCCATCGTCCGTTCCTTCTCTTCCTCGCGCATTCGTCCGTGCACCAGCCCGACTCGGACGTCGCGGAACACCTCCAACGCCAGCTCGGGCTGCAGTTGTTCCGCTGCCGCAACCCCCTCGAGATCGTCGCTCTCCTCCACCAGCGGGCAGATCACATACGCCTGCCGCCCCTCCCGAATCTTCTGCCGAACGAACTCATACACCTCGTCCACTTTCTCCGGCGGCACCACCTCCGTCGTCACCGGCTGCCTACCAGGAGGAAGATCCCTGATGATGCTCACGTCCAGGTCACCGAAGACGGTCAGCGTCAGCGTCCGAGGGATCGGAGTGGCCGTCATGACCAGGTAATGGGGCTCCAGATTCCCCGGTGCCTTCTCTCGGATCAGCGCCCGCTGGCGAACCCCGAACTTGTGCTGCTCGTCGATCACCACCACGCCGAGTCGACGGAACAAGACATCCTCCTGGATAATTGCGTGTGTGCCCACAACCAGGTCGATCTCCCCCGCCTTGATCCCTTCCAGGATCTCCTGCCGCTCCGATGGACTCCGGCTACCGATCAGCAAAGCCCGCCGCACCCGGCTGTGGGCCAGGTAGCGTTCGAGCGTCCCCCAGTGCTGCCGGGCGAGCACTTCGGTGGGCGCCATGAGAGCCGCCTGGTAATGGTTGGCGATCGCCGCCAACAACGCATACGTGGCCACCACCGTCTTGCCGGAACCGACGTCCCCCTGAACCAGCCGGTTCATCGGGCGGCCGGACTGAAGATCAGCAACGATGTCCTCGATCGCGCGATTCTGCCCCTCGGTAAGCTGGAACGGAAACAGACGGCGAATCCGGTAGTCGATCTTCTCGGTAACCCGGATCACCGGCGCGCGGGCTGCCCGGTGCATCCGGTAGTGCTGGATCGCAAACGCAATCTGCAGCAATAACAGCTCCTCGTAAGCAAACCGGCGACGAGCTCGCTCGCCCACGTCAGGATGCGGGGGGAAATGCAGCTCCCGCACCGCCTGATCCACGGTGGGAAAGCCGTATTTCTGGCGTAACCAAAGGGGAAGCGTTTCCTCGAGCAAATGGCTGTACCGCTCCAGCGCCGTGCGAACGATGCGGCGAAGCTCCTGCATGCGCAGGTCCTGGGTGAGACTGTAGATCGGCAGATACGGTTCGGACGGCGCTTCCCGATCGACCGCAATGATCTGGGGGTGAACCATCTGCAGCCTGCCGTTGAACTCGGTGACCTTACCGGCACACACGATCGTCTGGCCCGGGCGGAATCGGTCTGCGACCTGGGTAAAGTCGAACCATTTCAAGATGAGAAACCCCGTCGAATCGCCGATCAGGATCAAGACGATCTGCTTGCCACTTCGGCTGATCAGTCGCTCGATGTTGACAACCTGGCCGGCAACGACAGCCCTGTCGCCACGCCGAACGGACGCTAGAGGCACGATCGCGCTCACGTCCTCGTAGCCGCGTGGCATGTAGAGGAGCAGATCACGGATCGTGCGGATCCCCAGCTTGCGAAGGAGTTGCGCGCGGCGCGGACCCACCCCTTTCAGGTACTGAACGTCTGTCTCCAGGCCATTGAGCTGAGTTGCCATCGCGCTACGACTCGACCGTGCACCGTTACGATCCACCGAATTCTAGATCCGTGCCAGTCCGGCCCTGCTGGCTCACACCGCTGAGCCACCAAGGTGCACCGCCGTCCGTTGTCGGGGAAACAATCCGACGGCGACGAGCGGATCCGTGCGTCTTGCCCCCTGCCACCAGGGGAAGATTCACCAACCTGGCGCTGGCCGGCAAAGACACCGCATCCAGCAGGGTCGCGAACGGCTAACTCTGGCAGGCCGGGCAAAAGTGGGTCGATCGATTGAGCAACCCCCTCAGCCGAATCCGCCGGATCGGCGTTCCGCACCGGTAGCATGGTTCACCCTCCCGACCGTAGACCATGAGCAACCGTTGAAACCCGCCCGGTTCGCCCGTCCCCTGTCGGTAGTCCCGGATTGTGGTCCCGGCGTGTCGAATCGCCAGCTTCAGCACCTGCCGGATGGCACGCACCAACCGGCGACATTCGCCAATCGTGAGCGTGTTCGCGGGACGGTCCGGTCGGATGCCGGCTCGGTGCAGCGCCTCTTCCGCATAGATGTTCCCGAGGCCCGCCACCAGCTTCTGATCCATCAGCGCCACTTTGATCGCACGGTCGGTGTGAGCAAGCCGCTCGTGTAGCTCCTCGGCGGTTATCACCAGAGCATCCGGACCGTGACGCTCCTCCAACAACCGACGCAGATCCCCCCGACCGAGTAGAAGGATCACTCCCAACCTGCGCAGATCATAATACCAGACGCGGAGCGGCGGCCGATCCAGCACCCAGGCCACCTTCCAACGCTCGGGGGGCTTATCCCCACCCACCTGGAATCCGCCGGTCATCCGCGGCTGGATGAGGGTGTAGAGGCCCCCCGTGTGGCGAAGGATCAGCCATTTGCCGCTCCTCCGGACGTCCGCCACCGTCGTCCCCCGTATCCGTGACCGGTACTGCCTGGGCTCAACATTCTTGAAGAGGAACGGGTCCGTCCATAGGACATTGGCCACCCGCCGCCGGCGGAGCGCCGGTCGGAGCAGCCGCACCATCGTCTCCACTTCCGGAAGCTCTGGCATCGCTCATTCCCAGTCGTGCGTTACTCACCGAGGCTCATCGTGCACGTGGCGCTCAGGCACGCGCCCGCACTTCCGTCCCGATCGGACCAGGTGGCTCCGTTCGACACGGGCATCGAACAGCCCACGCAGGGTCGGCGTCCGGGCTACCATACATGGCGCCCAGGCATGAGCTGGGCGTACACGCAGGCCGGTAGCGGGCGCCAACAGGAATGTTTACGCCACTCGGAGCAACAGATGCCGAACAACTCGTCCGGGATGCTCCGATTCCACGCCGCGTCGGAGTGGTGGAATACGTGCTTGCGGGGGGTACAGATCCGAGCTCGGATGTCACTGCCTTGTTGCTGCCCGAAGGGCGAGCCATGCTGGCCGCAGCGGCTCGCGGCTTCGCGGAAACACCCGGGGTCGAACAGGTTTACTACGGCATCCACGAGGCGCTGACCCCCACGATGCCACGGCTCGAGCGATGCAGCCCTCAACGCTGCACCAGCCCGGAGCATGCCGTCCGCGAACTGACCTGCTACTGCGATGCCCTTCTGCTCATTGCCCCTGAAATTGACGGCGCTCTCGCCCAACTGGTCACCTTTGCCGAACGGCTCTGTTCGCGGAACGCTTGCGTGCTGTTGAACCTACCCGCCGACTTGTGCGCCCTCTTCGGCGACAAGGTACAGACCTACCGTTGGCTGGCACAACAGGAGATCCCGGCCGTACCCCACGTGCCGGCCAAACGCGCTTGCGTTGGCCCCCCGGAACGGCTCGTCGCCAAGCCGCGCTACGGAGCCGGGTGCGAAGGCGTCCAGATCGTACCGGCAGCCGAAACTGTGCCTGACGACTGCTGTATTGCCCCCTTTGTCCCCGGTTTAGCCTGCAGCGTATCCGCTCTGCTCGGTCCCGCACATGCCGTGCTACTACCGCCGGCATATCAATGGATCACGGTTGGAGACCGGTTCACCTACCACGGGGGGGCCATTCCTTTGCCTGATCCCATCGCGATGCCGCTACACCAACTCCTCTATCGCCTTCTGCTCGCGATGGAACCGGCTACGGGGTTTATCGGGATCGATTGCATCGTGCCCTGGGGAGTGCAAATCGGCTCCGACAGCGGACGCGGGCCCGAGGCACTGATCGTCGAGGTAAACCCGCGAATGACCACCTCGGTCGCGGCGCAGCCGGCAGCCGTGGGGATAAACATCTTCGGGTTGCTACTGGCCCTGCAGCACCCGTGCGAGGCGCCCAGCGTGAGCGTGCTTCGCACCTGTCGAGCCGTTACCTTCTCGCCGGACGGTACGGTAAGATCGTTTTTGTAAGTGGACCAGCAGCGGTGGTACGCGGGGAGAGATGCCATGGATCTGATCAGCACGATCAAAGGCTCGCTTCTGGAAGGTTTTCTGCCGGTCGGCTGGGACCTGAAGAAGATCGACGAGATCTGCAGCAATCCCCCGGAGGCTATTACCGAACGGCAAAGCTGGTGGCACCCGGAGTTCGAGCCGGTGCCGTGCGAGGACCTGGCCGAATTCGACGTGAAGATGGGCCACGAGATCGCCAGCGTCATCGCGAATGCACGTCGCGAGGGGCGGCAGCAGATCCTCATCCTACCCGTCGGCCCCATGGGCATGTACAAGTGGGCCGTCTACTTCTTAACCGAATGGGGCATCGGATGTGACCACGTTTGGGGGTTCAACATGGACGAGTGGAGCGACGCTGAAGGCAACACACTGCCGCCGACCAACCCGGGCGCCTTCCAGAACGCGATGGAAACCGCGTTTTACGGCCCCCTTGGATCGTTGACTGTGCCCCCCAACCAGCGTTTCTTTGCGACGAAGTCGGTCCTGCCCGAGTATCCTGAGCGGATTTCCGAGCTGCGCAAGAACGGTGCTCAGCTCGCCGTGATCTTCGGCATCGGTCGCGTCTGCCACATTGCGTTCTGGGAACCCCACTTCGCGGCGGAATTCTCCAGCGAAGCGGATTGGCGGGCACAGACGCACCGCATCGGCGCCAGACTCCACCCGCTCACCATCGAACAGAACGCAATCACAAGTTTCAAGAGCCGCACAACGCTGGTGCCCGCGTTCGCAAACACGATTGGTCCCGGCCTATTTCTGGGGGCAGACCGCATCATCGGTGGCGCCGACGGCGCCCTGGGCCGCGGTATGCAGTGGCAGGGCATGAGCCTGTGGATGACGCTCCGATACGGACCCGATCCCTGGGTTCCCTCCAGCTACATGCCCACTCAACCGGGCCGCCTGTTCTTCCTCCGCGAACTGGCCGGGCCGCTCACCCCGGAATGCCACTGACGAACGCCGGCGTCTCGCTCGCCTGCATACCATCGGGGCCTCGGGGGGCCGAGGCCGGCATAGCGCATCCGCGCTCCTGCCGGCGGATGTTCGACCGGCGTTCTCCGCGCCGGCATCGCACAGGGACGGTCAAACTCATGCATGCGGCGGCCGTCTGTTGACTCGCCCCCAGCACAATTGCCCCCCTGAAAGGAACGGTGCTCGAGCGAGAGCCGGTAACGCCCCGCTGCCTGCGATGCAACCGGAGGTCGCCCCCGCAACGCCAGCCCGTCGCGGGGGGCATATGCCAGAGCCTATCTTACCCCCTAAACGACTTTTCATCGACCCGGTGCACCCAGCGCGGCGGCCACGGTACCGTGGGGG
>JALSID010000322.1 GCA_026981825.1 Planctomycetota bacterium | reverse complement strand
CCCTCGGTGAACCGGTCTCCGTGCGGCGGCGGCTCGGCGTGTCCCTTGCCCCTGCACCCGGCCCGGCTTTCGCACCGTGCGCTCTGCGCATGCACTGCGCCGGCTTGATGCACACCTTTCCGTTGCGCACGGCGCGGAGTCCATCGCTTGCTAAAGGGGGTCGTATTGACCAAGCGCGGGTTTGCTCCGGCTGGAGTCCCCCGTGTGTGGCAGGCCGGTGGTCCGGTGGGTTCGCCGGTCGAGCGCGAGTGCCCGGTCTGGCAGGCTTTTGGCGGTGGCTCCACCGCCGGCAGAGAAAAGCTGTGGGGGTAGCTTCAAGGTTTCGGGCTCCGGTTTTGCCTATTTTACCTGCTGGCGGCCTAGACGGCTTTTCATCGACCAGGCGCACACAACGCGGAGGCCCCGGTGCCATCGAGGACGCCGCAGCCCGCCGCCTGGCCGGACGGGGGGCCGGCGGACCGCCGTCGCGCCGGCGACGGCGCATTAGTAGCGCGACCCATCCCCGGGTCCGCCCCAAGGCGGTGGCGCCAAGGAAGGGCCGGCAGAAATGACCCCCGCCGAGCGAAAAGCAGCCCGCCCGTCGCGAAATGCGCGATGGCGCGCGCTGTTTCTCGCCGCTTCGGCCGCCGGCCGAAGCGGCCCCCGAGCCCGCCGCCCGGCGGGACAAGCGGAGCGGCGGACCGCCGTCGCGCCGGCGACGGCGCATTGGGTTCGCGACCCGGCCCCGGGTCCGCCCCAAGGCGCGGGCGCCAAGGAAGCGCCGGCAAGACTGACCCCCAACCGAGCGAAAAAAGAGCCCGCGCGTCGCCCGGATAGGCAATGGCACGCGCTCTCTCTCGCCGCTTCGGCCCGCCCGGGCCGAAGCGGCCACGAGCCCGGGCCTCGCGGGACCGGACCTCCGCCGCGGCGACGGCGGAGCAGTGGTAGCGCGACCCGGCCCCCGGGTCCGCCCCAAGGCGCGGGCGCCAAGGAAGCGCCGGCAAGACTGACCCCCAACCGAGCGAAAAACGAGCCCGCGCGTCGCCCGGATAGGCAATGGGACGCGCGCTCTCTCGCCGCTTCGGCGACCGGCCGAAGCGGCCCCGAGCCCGCCGCCCGGCGGGACCGGACCTCCGCCGCGGCGACGGCGGAGCAGTGGTAGCGCGACCCGGCCCCGGGTCCGCCCCAAGGCGTTGGCGCCAAGGAAGCGCTGCCACAAATGGCCCCCGCGGAGCGAAAGAAAAGCCCCCGTCGCAGCACAGGGGATGGGGCGGGCCGTATGTCTCGCCGCTTCGGCCGCCGGCCGAAGCGGCCCGGAGCCCGCCGCCTGGCGGGACGAAGGGAGCGGCGGACCGCCGTCGCGCCGGCGACGGCGCATTGGTAGCGCGACCCGGCCCGGGTCCGCCCCAAGGCGGTGGCGCCAAGGAAGCGCTGGCAAAAGCACCCCCCGCCTAGCGAGAAAAGCCCGCCCGTCGCCGGGATGGGTGATGGGGCGAGCTCTCCACCGCCGCTTCGGCCCGCCCGGGCCGAAGCGGCCCCGAGCCCGCCGCCTGGCGGGACGAAGGGAGCGCACGACCGCCGTCGCGCCGGCGACGGAGCACTGGTAGCGCGACCCGGCCCGGGTCCGCCTCAAGGCGCTGGGGCCTAGGGTCTGTCTGAAAACCGTCTTGACAAGGCGGCCGAGGGTGGGAAGGATGGGAGACGGGCTGACGCATAGGAGGCGAATCAGGCATGGCGCTACGGAGAGTTTTGACCGATGCAGATTGGGCAATGATCAAGGAAGAGCTTCCCCCGCCGAAGCGGACGGGTCGGCCGAGGAAAGACGAGCGCTTGGTGCTGGAGGGCATCCTA
>JALSID010000321.1 GCA_026981825.1 Planctomycetota bacterium | reverse complement strand
GACGCCGATCAGCACAAGGGCGGCGAGCAACCGCAACAGCAGGAGGAGACGGCGGCGCCGGGTGTCGAGGTCCACGGCACGGTAGACCCACCAGGCCATAGCCGTGACGGTCACGGCGACAAGCGCCGCCAGGATCGTAGATCCCACCGGTTGGACGTACAGATCGAGCTCGTTCACTCCCACTCCCGGCCACTTTCCCAGGTGGCAGCGTGACCAACCGGGGCTGTCGGGCTTGCCCGGCCCCCAGGGCTGGTCTCGACGGCCATGAGGCCCCCTTCCACGTCTAGACCGCGGAGTAGAATCGGTTGGCCAACCATTGCTCGCACGCAAATACCAGAACGAGCAGACCGAGCAGATAGGGGAACAACTCCCTACCCACACGCGCTCGCTCCGCGACACTGCTCAGTTCCTCTGTGCCGCGCGCCAGAGTCACCCCGTCCTCGGGAAACATCGCGATCACCTGCCCCTCCGATAACCGATCCAACTGGCTTTCTCGACGGTGCACATTGGCGCTGAGCTCGTATTCGGCGGTCTGCTCGTTCCGCTCCAGTACAACCTTGTAGTGTCCGGCCACCGGAGGCGTATTGAGTACAAGAACCCCCTGGCCGCCTTCCACCCGTCCGCTGATCGGCACGGTGCCCTCCGGACCAACCAGGCGGTACATCCGCGCCGACCGTCGGGAACGGACGCTCAGAACCACGTCTTCGCCGATGGTCCAGTTCCAGCGACGCAGAGCAACGCCGGCCAGGTGGAGCGTCAACTGGTCGGCGAAGATGACGAAGGTCGCCGGCGACTGAGGTAGGTCGTTCCAGCGTTCCAGGATCGGCGCCGCAATGGGCGGCGTGGCCATGACGACCGCCGTCCCGCCCCGCCGCCGCCCTTCGCTTGCCGAGCTTCGCTCCAGCAGGGCCGGTTGACCGTCGGTGAACCGCAGCACCACCTCCGCATCTTCCTGGGGCTGGAGAAGCCAGTAGCGATAGACGACGACGCGACCGAGTGCCTGGGGATCCCACTCGTGCAGCAGGCGAACGGCCGGGTGCGCTGCCACGGCTGCCTCCAGGTGAACAGGCTCGTCCGGTTCGACCTGCGCCTTGGGCGCGGCGGGCAGGACGGCAAGAGCCTCACTCGTGGCGTAGTTGGCCGCCTGCACCCGGGTTCCCAGGAAAACACCGACTCCGCCGCCCCCGCGAACGAAGCTCCCCACCGCCAGCCAGTCGTCTGCGGTGGGAGCAGCGACATCCAGCAAGTAGAGCACGTCATACTCGCCCGCGCGAATGGAACGTAAGCGGCGCGGTGCGATGACGTCCACCCGGTGCCGCTCCTTTCCAAGGCGAACCAACTCCGCCGGTGCCAGGGCCTGAGCCAGCGCCAGGCTGTCCTGTTCGTCGTGGGCGACGACTGCAACGCGAGTGGGCTCGCGCACCTCTAAGGTGAAGTACCAGGTGTCATCGAACGCCAGCCCGACGGCAGGGCCGAGCAGTCGAACCTCACCCTGGTGGAAACCCGAGCTCAACGAGCGGAGCACGAAGCGATGCTCGATTGGGCGATCGGCTCGAAGCTCGACCGGCTGCTGCCCCCTCAGTTGGCCATCCAGGTACAGCTCCAGTCGCCCGCTGAACGTGCCCTCTCCTCGGTAAGCGACACGAGTGCGGAGCGAAACGGTGGAGTTGGCCGGCACACTGTCGCTCGTGGGCCGGCATTCTTCAATCGCGGCATTCACGGGCCGTTCGGCCCCCACATCGACAATCAACAAGGTCACGCCGCCGGGTACCCGGCTGACTGCATCGCGGATCGCTTCGGCCCCTGCCGTGTCGAACGCTCCGTTCATCAGATCGGTGAAGATGTACATCTCCTTGCGGTCGAGAGTGGAGGAGCGCAGTTGCTCCAGTCCCTCCAGGATGGCGCGGTTGACGCTGGTGGCAGCAGGATTCAACTGCAGGCTCTCCACCCGGTCCAGAGCCTCGACGGGTCGCATGAACAGTGCGACTTCGGGATTTGCCGCGTCAAGGACGAGGACCTCCGATTCATCAGGCAGCTCTTCCAGAATCGACCGCGCTGCTTGCTGGGCGACGGCAAGTGCGGTGTTGTCCCCGGTGCGATACTGCATCGACATGCTCGTGTCGAACACGAGGGCGACGGCGGCAGGTGCTCGGGTATCGAGGCCCGCCGTCGCCGTTGTGATCCGCGGCCTGGCCAGGGCGAGAGCGATGAGCAGAATTGCGAGGACGCGGAGCAACAGAAGGAGCCAGTGGCGGACCTGAAGCCGCCGGGTCACGGTCCGCTGGCGATAGCGGAGCAAGCGTAACGCCGGGAACTTCTCCCGCCGCGGCTTCTCGCGCAGGATCAGATGGATGATGATCGGGATCACCGCCAAAGCGGCTCCGGCAGCAAGTGCCGGGTGTAAGAACTCCATCGGCGTCGCCCTACTCTGTCAGAACCGCTGGCTTCGGCTGACCAGATAACTCGTCAACGCCTTGTCAAAAGGCATGCCGGTATGCAACCGGACGTAATCGGCACGCCAACGAAAGCACTCCTGGCGAATCCGATCACAGTATTCCGCGAGGGTTTCCATGTATGCCTGTTTGACCCCCCGAGCGTCGAGCACGAGCCGTTCGGGACTCTCCACGTCTTCAAACTCCGCAATCCCCTCGAACGGGAACTCCGCTTCCGCTTGATCGAGCACATGGAAGACGATTACGTCATGCCCCCGGTGACGGAGATGCCGCAACCCGTCCAGAACAGGCTCCAGGTCCTGCTCGATCGATTCACCCGGGCTGTCTGCGGGGGGCAGAAGGTCCGACAACACGATGATCAGGCTCCTGTGCCGCACCATGCTGGCGATCTGGTCGAGCGAGGCGCGGATGTCGGTCCTGCCGGTCGGTTGGAGTCGGGCAAGGAGGCCGAGAATGGCGCCCAGTTGCTTGCGCTGGGCGTGGGGTTCGAGGCTGTGTCGGACCTTCTCGTCGAAGGCAACCACCCCGACCGGGTCTTGCTGGCGGATCATGAGGTAGGCCAGCGCTGCGGCCAGACAAATGCAGTACTCGAACTTGGTGAACTCCTGGCTTCTCGTGTAGCCCATCGAAGCGGACAGGTCCATGGCCAGAAAGCCGGTCACGTTGGTCTCCGCCTGGAACTGCTTGACGTAGAACCGGTCGGTGCGGGCGAAGAGGTTCCAGTCGATCATCTTCAGGTCGTCGCCCGGCACGTAGCGGCGGTGCTCGCTGAATTCCACCGAGAAGCCATGGAACGGGCTGCGGTGCAGACCGGCGAGGAACCCCTCTACGATGAACCGCGCCCGGAGATCCAAGCGGGCCACCTGGCGAAGCAGAGACGGCTTGAGATAGTCAGATGGTTTCGCCATCGGCGCAGCACCGATCGTAACCGTTGTGCACCCGGAGCGAGCCGGAGGAGCCGCGCCCCCTTCCGGGGCAGAGATGTCCGCCCCGTCTACCCGACATCCTCCTGGTCTGGAACAAGCAACTCTCCGTCGGGGTTGAAGAATCCCTTATCGGGAATCTGGTAGATACCCTCCGTGGAGCGGGCCAGATGCGAAGCGAGAGCCGCGGCAAGTCTCCTCAGCGGCGAGCGCTGCGGCGTGGCCGCGGGCAAGCCGATAATGAACAGTTGCTGCGAGTTCCGGATACGGTCGAGCACCTCCGCGATCCCTGGTCCTTCGCGTCCTTCGAAAGATTCGACCACGGGCCGGATTTCTTCGCGCACCTCCTCGGCGCCAAGCTCACCGCCACCGACCCGTTCCACCATGACGCCCTCAGCCGCACCGGGTAGTCGCAAGGTCACCTGCTCCCAGTCTCGATCGTCCCCCAACACCTCGGACTGCACTTCGACCCCCTGGTGCAAGCAAACATGCATCAACTCCGTTGCGCTGGGACACTGTTCTCGAGTGCCAAAGACTCGCATCCAGAATGACATCTGTCCGTCCTCTGCGTGGCTCGGGCCGCAACTCCTCGCGCCCCGTCCAACGGCTGGCTACGCACCATTTAATGCTAGCCATTGCCACACACGCCGACAGGCCATGCACGGCCGAGCGATTCGCCTCGGTATGCCGCGCGGCAAGCGGCGAGCGTTTCATCTGGTCGCGGTGCGGCCGGTCAACCGCTCGGCCGCAGACCGCCAGCGCAAACGCCGCTCAAACGTACTTGCGCACCTCGGGTTCGGGCACCATCTCCAACAGACGCTTCACGATATCGTCGCTGGTCAACCCTTCGGCCTGGGCCTGAAAGTTCGTGCTGATCCGGTGCCGCAACACCGGCACGGCGATCTCGCGCACATCCTGGACCGAAACGTGAAACCGACCATCGAGAGCGGCCAGTGCTTTGCCCCCCAGGATGAGGTACTGCCCGGCTCGCGGCCCGGCCCCCCAATCGACCAATTCCTTAACGAATTCCGGCGCGGTCGGATCGCTCGGTCGAGTCGCCCGCACCAGGCGAGCGACGTACTTGATCACGTGCTCACTGACTACCACACTGTAGACCAGCTTCTGGAACGTGATGATCGCCCGCCCGCTGATCACCTTTCGCAGCTCCGGCACCTCGCCGCGCGTGGTTCGGGCCAGGATCTGTTCCTCCTCCTCCAGCGACGGGTAGTTCACCCGGACCTCGAACATGAACCGGTCAAGCTGGGCCTCGGGGAGAGGATAGGTACCCTCCTGCTCGATCGGGTTCTGGGTCGCGATCACGAAGAACGGCTCCGGCAGGGGATGGGTCGTGCGCGCGACGGTCACCTCCCGTTCCTGCATCGCCTGCAGCAGAGCTGCCTGGGTCTTGGGCGGGGTGCGGTTGATTTCGTCCGCAAGCACGAGGTTCGCAAAGATCGGCCCCTCGACAAACCGGAACTCCCGATGCCCACTCGGTGTCTCTTCAATTACATTCGTCCCGGTGATGTCGCTGGGCATGAGATCGGGCGTGAACTGGATCCTCTTGAAACTCAAGTCCATCGTGCGCGCCAGCGAGCTGACCAGCAGGGTCTTGGCCAGGCCCGGCACGCCGACGAGCAAGCAATGCCCCCGTGTGAAGATACAGGCCAGCACCTGTCGAATCACATCCTGTTGCCCAATGATCGCCTTACCTAACTCCTCCATGATCAGCCGATAACTGCGGTGGAACTGACGGAGCAATTCAGCGATCTGGTCACTGGACAAATCCGCGCCTCCTCTGTACCTAGCGAAGCAACGCGTACAGCACGATGTTCGTCGCGATCTTCACCGCGCTTTCGGGGACATAGCCCCGGCAGTCCGCCCCCTGCCGGCGCTCCAGTGCGCAGCTCAAATCC
Source organism: Planctomycetota bacterium (assembly GCA_026981825.1). Classification (GTDB taxonomy): domain Bacteria; phylum Planctomycetota; class Planctomycetia; order JALXBF01; family JALXBF01; genus JALSID01. The sequence goes on along the minus strand of JALSID010000321.1, from coordinate 7,395 downwards.
CAGCGCGAGTAGATGATCGCCCACCGATCATCGATCTTGACCCCTTCAAGAATAGGCGGCCCCTGCCGCTGCGGCATGGCGGAAGTATACCGCACCGTGGAGAGCTCGTAGCCGTACTGCTCGCTGAACAAGGGATCATCCGGCGGAATCGGTTCCAGGGCGCGGTTCGGGAACAACCGGCGCACCAAATCCCGAAACGCCTCATCGAAGGGCTCGCTGCCACAGCACGCGTCCGCAAACAGGGTCCCCCCTCGCTCCAGATGACCGCGCAACGCCGCCACCTCTTCATCACTGAAGCTGAACCGGTTCCTGCCGTGCATGTAGAGCAACGGGAACCGGTACAGCTCCGGGTCACCCGGACCGATCGCCTGCGGCTGTAAAGCGACCCGCATGCCGAATTCGTCCCTCAGGTGCGCCATGAGGTGAGCGATGGCCAGCGGAGCTGCGTTCCAGTCCCCACCATGCCGGAGCTTGCCGACCCGCAATGTGTCGCGCGCGCCAGGATCCGTTTCAGCCAGCTTGACAGCGCGCCGTGCACTGAGCTTGTCCGGCGGAATCTCCCGACCGGTTACATAGGCAACCACATTGACTCCGATCCGAATCCGCCGCACCGACTCGGGCCATTGGGGGTTCTGCCAGTAGCAGGAGAGGTCCTCGGGACTGTAGATGATGCTCGTGCGGCAGCCTAACGTCATCCCCCATAAGCTGCCGTCCGGCTCCAGAGGGAACTGCGCCCGCCAGATCGGATGGTCGTCGGGCAATGGCATGAGCTGCCCTTCGGGAAACAGATCCGCGACCAATTTGCGAAACCCCTCGTCGAACGCTCGGCTGGCACAACACGCCTCTGCGAAAATCACCCCTCCCTGCATGACGTACTCCCTCAACACCCGCCGCTCTTCTTCGGAGAAGACCGGTGCTCGATGACCGTTCAAGAACAGGATGGGTGCCTGAAGCAGATCATCCACGGTCGCCTTGTCCGCCTCAATGATCTGCCAGTTCAGGCGGTGGCCCCAGAGGCGAGCGACCTCACGAGTCAGGTACCGCACATCATGGGGGTCGATGTTCCAATCGTCGTCCACACCACCCGCGGAGCCGTGCTTTAACTTGTTGATCAGAACCGGTGCCAGGCCTTTGGACAGGAAGAGCAGCGCGAAACTGGTGGCGATTGTGGGGGTTTCCAGGTTGGCCCCCTTCCATGCCCCGCTCAGTGGGTCCTGCACCCGCACCAGCCAACTGGCCCCGTCCCGGTACCAGTCGTGCAACCCAAAGAAACGCCGCCCGGACAATCGCCCGGCGCGCTCAAGTCCGTACAGGTAGTACAGGATCCAAGCACCGGAATTCGGGTTCGTGATCCGATCCACGGCGCCTGCAGGACCGTAGACGATCCCGCTGCTTCGCCCCAGCCACAAGATCGCACGTCGCACAGCTTCCGGCTCACGTACCTCCCCACACCCTACAATGCGGCCGCCTACGACTCGTTCCTTCCCGCGATCCAGATGAAGCGCAGCGATCACCAAGGACGAGATCCCGGCCACCGTCATGCTCCCCGTCCCCCGGCTCCGTCCCTGGTACGACCAGGAACCGTCGTTGTTCTGGAACAGCACGAAGTGTCGGTAGGCACGCTCCCATACGCCGCGATCGATCTGAACCCCGGCCTCTGCTGCCGCGTGCAACCCCAGGATTGCAAACTGCGTGTTCGAATTGTCCCAACGAGTGCCCCCCATGCCATAGCCCCATGCCCCCGCTCGCGGCCCGGAAGGCACCAGCGTGGCCTCCAAAAACCGCGCATTCCGCTGGATCAAGGGAAGATCGCGATCGATATCGCCGGCAGCCAGCAAAGCCATCGTGTGCAGCGACGTGATGTACGTCCGCCACTGACCCGCTTTCGTGGGGTCGATGCCCCGAATGTACCGTAGCGCCGCCCGTAGACGGGGATGGCTTCGATCCATCTCGGATTCCAGCAGCGCAAGGGTGGCCAGGACGCTCACCCCCTGGGTGCCAACCGCACCAGGACCCGCCCAGGATCCGTCCGGTCCCTGCTGATCGAGCAAATAGTTCTGCGCCCTGTGGATCGCGTTGCGGACTTTCTCCGCCGTTAACTGGCCCTGGACCGCAACCAGAGCCGGATAGAGCAGGACGGTCTTCTGAGGGGGCGAAGCCGGCAAAGTCAGCGATGCCAGCGACAGCACGAGCACGACCAGGAAGCCCCCGGTCCAGACTGCGGTCATCAACCGACCAATTCGAACCTCCATCGTGCTCACTTCCAGCTACCGCTTCTCCTGGGCCGCTCACGGTGGCCCGGACACGGCGTGGCTACCGGACCGAGCAGCCGACCACTGCGCGCCCCCCTCGAACGGCACCCCCTTCCGCCATCTCCTCACCGACCGGCCGGCTCTCCATCGCGTTCGCCGGTCACCCACTCGACCGCCTGCACAATCATTCGCGAAAGCGAAGGATGCTGAAGGGGGTCCTCCTGCTGACGCCGCAGAGACTTGTGGCCGAGTGTGGTGACGAACACCCTCCCGTTCCCGTATTTCCTCACCCACGCCACCGGCCAGTGCTTGCCCTCGTACTCGACGGTCGCCACTGCATCCAGATCGCCCGTGGTCTGCAAGTAGTAGTACAGTTCGTCACGCAATTTAAAGTCCGTCAGTCCCCGGACAACCGGGTGCTCCTTGGCGATATGTACCACATAGTCGCCCCAACGCACGCGGGTGTCCGGTTTGCCGAAGTGCGCCAGCACCCCACCCAGAAGTTCGCGCATTCCCTGCACCCAGTCGCGCTGAGCACAGCAAAACCCGTGGATGGACACGAAGCCCTTGCCGTTTCGAACAAACTTGAGCAATGCCTCCTGCTGCTGGCGCGTGAGCCTGTGTTCCGGATCGCGGCGATCTGCCATGGCAATGATGGCGTCGTACTTGTTCAACGCGTCGGTAGCAAGAATCGCCGCGTCTTCCACGATCGTCACTTCGAACTTGCCCGTCTGCTCGAGCAGGCGCTGAAGATAATGGGTCTGGTCCCGATAGGCGTGATGGTTGCGCTGCCCACCGCTCAGGATCAAAATCTTCTTACCTCCGTTAGCGATCTGAGCAGTGATATGTGCGTGGGGGATGAGCACGACGACCAGCCCCACCAGCAGGAAAAGGCGCGACACTGTTCGGTACTGGGCCATGCTTGTCTCCACTGCCTCGCTCGCTGCGGTGTTGTTTCCCGACATGCGGCTTACGGAGATCTCCGGCTCCCATCAGCTCCGGCACAGCTCGTCCACCTAGCGGTATCGTCAATTCTAACTCGCACGCGGTGAACATCGGAACCCGAGGCAATCGCCGGGGCGATACAATCCTGGGTCAGTCGGCGGCGCTGCCGCAGCATGGGCAGACCTACCGGTGAGCGAGGAGAGACAACCGGCGAGCGAGGATAGAGAACGATGGGAATTCGGCTAGCCGACCGGGCTCTGCGCCTGAAGCCCTCCGCCACAATCGCAGCCGCCCAGCGTGCACGGGATCTCCGCGCCCAGGGCATCCACGTGTTCGACTTCACCCTCGGTGAACCGGATTTCCCAACGCCACGCCACATCTGCGAGGCCGCGGAGGCGGCGATTCGCGCGGGGCGTACGCACTACACGCCGTCCTCGGGCATACCCGAGTTGCGTCAGGCCGTTTCCCGCCGGTACACGGAACGCGGGGTCGGGTATGCCCCCAACGAAGTCGTGATCTCCAACGGCGCCAAGCATGCCTTGCACAACGTGCTCTCGGTGCTCTGCCAGGACGGTGACGAGGTGATCATTCCGGCCCCCTACTGGGTGAGCTACTCCGCTCTTGTGGAGCTGACCGGTGCGCGGCCGGTGATCGTTCCGACCGACGAGGCCGCCGGTTTCAAGCTCAGGCCCGAACAGCTCCAGGCCGCGCTTACCCCCCGGACCCGGGTGCTGATGCTCAACTCCCCCTGCAACCCCACAGGGGCGGTCTACTCCGAAGACGAGATCCGGGCGCTCGGTGAAGTGCTCAAGGGGACCGATGTCCTGGTGCTCAGCGACGAGATCTACGAGGACCTCGTCTATGGCCGCCCACCGGTACCGCCGGTGGCGTCCTTATCCGATGACCTGCGCGCCCGTACGGTGACGGTCAGCGGAGTATCGAAAAGCTTCGCCATGACCGGCTGGCGGATCGGCTGGGCCGCAGCCCCCCGAGAAATCACGGCAGCCATCGAGAAACTTCAGAGCCAACAGACGTCCAATCCCTGCTCGATCAGCCAGTACGCAGCACTTGCCGCTGTTACCGGAAGTCTGGAATGCGTCGAGGAGATGCTCGGCGAATTCGCCCGCCGTCGTGAGTACGTCGCCCAGCGGCTCGCCGAGCTTCCCGGCCTCTCCGCTCGTCAGCCCGACGGGGCGTTTTACTTCTTCATCAACGTCAGCCAGTACTTCGGCCGCAACAGCGGTGGAGAACCGATCCGGAACTCGATCGATTTTGCCACAGCATGCCTCAACGGGGCACACGTGGCATTCGTGCCCGGGCTGGCCTTCGGCACGGACGGCTACGTCCGCATGAGCTTCGCGGCGGCGTTCAAGGAGCTCGAAAACGGGCTGAATGCCCTGGCCGAGTGGCTGAAAACCATCGAATGATCCCGGCCCCGGTGTACTGAACCGCCGCTCCGCCCAGCTCGAACCTGTCGTCCCCCTTCCGGCCGTCGGGCCCCCGACGCGTAGCCCATCTCCTAGGCCGAGGCCCACCGCGCGGGGGATCCTATGGGTAGCGCTGGTAAGGCGGCCGGGAGGGCTCGAAGAGACGCACCGAAGGGGGCTGGCGTCGACGTTGCTGTGCCGCCACCTGCGCGACATTGATGGCCGTCGCCATGCCGTTCGGGACCAGGTACGGGTAGGGTGACTGCCAGAGCTGAGCAAGCTGTGCGGCGTCTAAGGCGGGGTTTAGCTGCACATGGCGCAGGTCAAGGGTGACACGCGTGTTCGTCGGGTGCCACGTGATCTTCACCCGAGTCGGCAGAGTGGAAGGTCCGTCCGGAAAGTTGCGGAAATCGCTCAGCTCCGACGTAGCAACGACCGTCGCGCCCCGTTCCAACCGCACCTGAGTGACGAGCCCGCTGCGCAGGGTTAGAACGCGGACAAGGACGGCCGGGAGGCCATTCGTCAGGGTGACGGGCGTCAACAGCTCCACCGTGCCCCGCTCGCCCGGCTGTAACAGGTGGCTGCGACTCGGATCGACCTCAGCCAGCCCGAGCGCCGCGATGACCCACTCCGGTTGCAAGGGAAGCTCGGCACCGCTGCGGCGGTACTCGGCGTAAGTTGCATGGTAGAGTACCGGATGCGTGCCCGGGCCAAGGGACGGCTCCCTGGCCTGGCGCAAGTAGAGCCAGAATTCCCGGTCGTTCGAGCCCAGATCCAGCTCTCTCGAAAAACTCGTTCCCGCAATCAAGCGAAGCCGCCGTGGCTTTTGCACCGCCAGGCGGCCGCGCAGAGCGAAGTGCGTGCCCACAGCCGTGGCTACCCGCTGGGTCAGCCGCTCCCCCGTCTGCAAAGTGATGCCCACGTCATCAGCGACCAGCAAGCGCACCGGTCCCACGTTCATGTTGATCGTGTTTACCACCTCGTCCACGGTCGGTTGGCCGGTCAGAACCGACGTGCCGCGCCAATCCCACGCCTGACAGCCGGCCCCTGCAACGAGTACGAACAGGACCCCGACCGTGGCCGCATATCGGGGGGATAGCCCCCGGCACAGTTTGCGGAGATTAGCCGTTGGCTGTTTCACGCCGTTGCGTCCTGCTCGGTGAAACTCTCGGCGAACCGACGCTCCTTAGTAAAATCGGCAAGCATCTCGGCCAGATTCGCCTCCAGGTCCCGAATCTCCTCCTCGGTCAGCGCCGGACACCAGACCAACCATTCGGCTTTGCGCTCCCTCGTGCTCCGAACCCGAATGTAGTCCTCGTCCCCACGGGTCTCGATCCGCACCAGGCGCAGAAGTCGCCGCCTCATCAGGTGCAGGGCCAGGATATAGCGCAAAGTCCGCGCTCTGGGCCTCTGGTCGGCTTCCAGGCTCAGAAAGCCCTCCATGGCGGTCTCGTCGTCCAGAATCCTGAAACGTGCATGCCGAGGCGCGGGGACGCGCCCCCTCCAGAAACCGATCGCTCCCTCCGGCGGTCCCTGCCAGGCCTCAGGCGCATAGTCGAACCGCTCCAACCCGTTCTCGGTTCGCACCAGAGCGGCGTAGTAGATCTCGCCCGGCTTGAGCTCTCGACCCGTTTTGCAACAACGCCGGGCCGGAGCACCAACATCGAATCGTTTCATGGGACCAGTACACGCGCAGCGAGCCTCACAACCTCAGTCCGGTGCAGCTTACCGCTTCGGAGGGAATGCGACAAGCCGATCCGCCGCCGAGTGTCCTCCGAAACGGCCCCATGCGAACCCCGACCGCTCGGGCCATGCCCCCGGTGGACGTACGCGGATCCAGATCGCGGCCGGCTGGCCAACTGTGGTCCGGCTCTGTGGCTGCGCCCCGCGTAACCGGTTCGCTCCCGGCTGAGAGCTATTGCCGGTCGAAGAACGGGAAGAGCTGGCGCAGCTCCTCCTCGGTCGGCCTGCGGCCGTACTCGCAGATTTCGAACGCCTCCGCGTAACGGATGGCCCGAGCCCGTTCCTCCCCGTACCACCTGGCGAGCGCTTCCCGGAATCGGTTCGCGGTGGCAGCAAACCGCCGCCGGAACGCCTCCCGCACCTGGCGGCGCCGTGCGGCTTTCTCCTCCGGAGTGCGGGGCAGGCGACGGATGCCACTACAACAGCCCCCCTCGTAGAACTGGGACTCGAGCGCATCGACGCACGCGAGCTTCTTGTCGATCACCGAGTCGATGCCAACGACAATGTCCGGCGAAAAGGGGTTGGGCTTCTGGAACCGATGCTCGTAATAGAGGAAAACCGGGTTCCGGCGCAGGGCGGGCGTGTCCGGACAGAAAAACGGAACGATCACCATGTACGCGGCATCTTGCACCAGAATGCCCACGTTCCGGTGGTCTGGATGGTAGTCGTTCGGCCGGTGGCTCATCACGATGTCCGCTTTCCACTCGCGGATTAGCCGTGTAACGAGCTTGCGATTGTCGAGCGTGGGCATCAGTTCACCGTCGTGGATGTCGATTACCTCCGTCTCGATGCCCAGAATCTCCGCACACCGCTTCACCTCGCGCGTGCGGCGTAGGGCAAGCGGCCCCCCTGCCATCCTCCAGTGGCCAATATCGCCGTTGGTCAGGGAAACGAACTTCACATGGTGGCCCTGAGCAGCCCACATCGCCGCCACCCCCGCAGCACGCAGCTCGCAATCGTCCGGATGCGCGCCAAAACAGATAATCCGAAGCTTCCCATCATCTTCAGGGGGTGCGGGACGACGCGTC
>JALSID010000320.1 GCA_026981825.1 Planctomycetota bacterium | reverse complement strand
TGCGCAAGGATGCAGTGCCGGCCTTGTCGGAAACCGCGACATTCCTAACTACAATCCGGGGCACTGCTGCAGCCGCAAGAAAACACGCCATCCTCGGATTTGGCTCATAGGCCCACACTCGCGGGCAGAGCCGTGCCAGATGATAGGTGTACACGCCCTTGAACGCGCCGACGTCAACAGCACCCCGACCTCGGTCCACCAGTCTCCGCAGAAGCCGAAGCTCGGCCTCGCCACGCCAATAGTTCCTCCACGCAATCGCACGCCACACGACCTTCGGCGGCCCGAACCGTATCGCCAAGTCGACGAGGCTCATACCGCCTTGGCCCTCATACTTTGCCCTCCCCAACCGCTCACGCACCTCGCTCCGTACGCCCTTCCGTCGAGTGAGCCCTAGCACCAAGAACTGCCGACACTATACAGGGCGAAGTGCGGCCAGCATCAACCCGGCGAGCCGGCCTGCCGATTCCTCCCACGTCGCGACCACCGCAGGCGGCGGCGCCGGCGAGGCAAGGGCGGCGCGGATTCCTGCAGCTATCGCCGGTGCCGTCGGCTCCACAAAGATCGCAGCCCCGCCCGAAGACTCGCGCAACTCCGGCATGTCGCTCACCACTAGCCGTGCGCCACATGCACGCGCCTCCGCCGCCGGAATACCGTAACCTTCGTACAGGCTCGGGATCGCGACCACGCTCGCACCGCTGTACAGCGCGGGCAAATCCCGATCGTCGACGTTCCCGAGCACCCGCACCCATTGCCCAGCCTTGGCGATGGCCTGCAGGATCTTCCGCCGCTTCCACCCTGCCCGCCCCACAAGCACGAGCTGGAGATCCTGCCCTTCCCTTCTCACGATGGAAACAGCCTCGATCAGAGCGGCGATATTCTTCCTCGGCTCGAGCGTGCCGACATGCAAGATATATCTGGCCAGGCCATAATGGCGAACGACCCCTCCCACTTCGCTCAGGCTCCGCGGTCTCATCCGCTCTACGTCCACGCCCGGTGGAACGATCCCATCGGCCTTCCTCCCGAACGCCTCCTCGACGCGGTGCGCGGTGCCCTTCGAGACCGTGGCGAGCACGTCGGTCCTGTGCACATCATCTCTTAACCACATCCTATGGGCCAGCCTCGTCGCAACGGGCATCGTCTGTGGCGCTATCAACACATTGAGATCGTGGACCGTCAAAAGCATCCGCCTTGCCCCGTCCGCGGGCAATATCGATCTGACCCCCCAAAAAAGGTCCACCCCATCCCGGCGCAGACGGCCCGGCAGCACATACCTGAGCCAGAAATAGCTTGTGGGCGACATCCCGCGCCGCACCACGCACAGGCGCCACCGGGCGGACGGGAACTGGAACCGAACAGGCCGGTCCACATACACGTTGAAGATCGTGTCCGTGAGTCGCCCGTCGAGGCCCGGCATTAACTCAACGAGATACCGGCGATAGCCCCCCCAACGGATCAGCGGAATTCCATCGATACCTATCACGTAGGACACGAGCCCGTCCCTCTACATACGGCGCAAGGCTCAGTGGACGAACCGCAAAGCCGGGCACGTCCGGCAAGCCGCTCAGAAGCCTGCTGCACAGCCTGTGCCGGGCCTCGGCGCATGCTATCGGCTGACTTTCCTCCCTCCCACAAGCCGATTCGTCTTGTAAAGCACTCTCACCTCCAAGATCAGCGATGCAGCAGCGCCCGCATAGAGCGCCAGGATGGCGCCCGGGGCGCCGAGCCATGGTATCAGGATGACGGCCGCGGCCGTGCCGGCGGCACCGCCGCCGAGCACGACGCGGGGAAGACGCCCCGCGTTGCCCGTCGCGACCAAGGCGACGTTGCCGAGGATGGTGGCGAGG
>JALSID010000319.1 GCA_026981825.1 Planctomycetota bacterium | reverse complement strand
TAGCGCGTGAAACACGCGGTAGGCTTCCTCCGCGGAACGCACACGCACGATCCCCTTGCCCTCACTGCCGAAGAGCGGCTTTACGACCACGTCTGCTCCGAGGCTCGCCAACGCCTCTTCCGCGTCCCGCACGTCCTCGGCGACAAAAGTCGGTACCGTTGGCAAGCCCGCGGCAGCGAGTCGGAAGCAGCAGAGGGCTTTGTCGATCGCGCATTCCAGTACCCGGGGCCGGTTCACGATCCGAACGCCGCCGGCGTCGGCCATATGGAGGGCATCCACCCGAAAGATGATCTGCTCCAACGTGCCCACGGGAACCGTCCGCACGAGGAGCGTATCGACGTGCCGGGTTGCGCCATCGACCAGCGTCACAGTGCTGCCCGGTCCGCCTTCGCCGTTGGTCAGCAGCCGCTTCGCGGTGACCGTGCACCCACCGCCCTGGCCAGGCACACGGGCCGCAAGGGTGCGGAACGAGAGTACTTCAGCCCCCGTAAGGCCACAGAGACGAGCCGCCCGGAGCAGGTCGCGCACATGCCAGCCGGTCTCCGCTGCAATAATCGCCAGTTTCATCAGACCATCCTTCCCCTAATCTCGGGCTACCCCGCCCCCGCCCGAGCATTGCCGCACGAAACGGTCACGCTTAGCGTACCGTCCTACACAACAGTGCGGATGCTGCTCTGGCAACAATCCAGCCCGCTCGTTAACCTTGCAAGTGCTGCCTCGGAACGTTCAGGAGGTTAAGAATGCACGCGGAACAGACAGGCGGGACCCCATCCCCTTCGCAGGATACCGCCGGGGGCAAGTTCACGGAGACCGCACTCCGCTTGGGCGGGAAGTCCGAGGAAGAGGTCCGCAGCGTCCGCACCGTCGACGTAGCGGACGAGCAGGTCGAAAGCTTGTTTGCCCCACAGTACCAGACAGCAGCGAGCCCGGTCCACCGTGCAGTTTGGGACAAGGTTGTCCCCCTCGATCTCTTCGAGCCCCCCGATCTCAGCCAGCCCCACCCCTGCGACGAGGCAATGGAGCGCTGCTTCCAGGTGGTAAAGCGGCGGTTCGAAAACGGCACACTCTACGACGATAAGGGAAAGATTTCGGAGGAGACGCTAGCGGAGCTGGCAGAACACGGTTTCTGGGGCATGGTAATCCCTCGCGCGTACGGTGGCCAGGAGGCCCCCTTTCCCAAGTTTGTCCACTTTCTGACCCGCTGCGCGGCGTTCGAAGCGATGATCAGCGGTCTTGCGTCGGTCCACCAGTGCATCGGCGCTGTGGACCCAGTTCTGACTTTCGGTAGCGAAGAACAGAAGCAGCGGTTTCTGCCCCTCCTGGCAAGCGGGGCAAAACTATCTGCGTTCGCATTGACAGAACCCCCGGCCGGGTCGGACCTGACCGCCCTTCGCACGACTGCCGTGCGCGTGGGGGATCACTTCGAACTCACCGGCGAGAAGCTGTTTATCACGAACGCCTTGCCCGGTCGTCTGGTCTGCGTTGTGGCCAAACTGGACGGGGTACCGGCCGTTTTCGTGGTCGATCTCCCCCCAGAAGAGAACGAGCAATTCCAGCTTGTGCGGTACGGGCTGCACGCGCTGCGGCGAGTGTACAACCACGGCATCCGATTTGATCGACTTCCCGTTCCCGCCGAGAACCAGCTCGTTCCTCCCATCGGCGATGGTCTGACCATCGCGTACCACGGGCTCAACCGGGGCCGAGTATCGCTGTGCGCCACGGCTGCCGGCGTGATGCGGACCATGCTTGCCAATATGCTCCCCTGGTGCGACTATCGCAGAACCTATGGGGCGAAGATCAAGACCCGCGAGCTGGTGAAATGGCGGATCGCACGGATGGCTGCGTTGCTGGTGGGAAGCGAAGCACTGAGCCAGTGGGGCGCGAAATTGCTTCAGGAAGGCTATCGTGGGGAGCTGGAATGCATGGTGGCGAAGGTGTTCGGAAGCGAAGCGCAGAAGGAAGCCGCAATCGACCTGCTCATGAAGACCCATGGGGGACGATCGTTCCTGGTTGGCCACCCGTTTGGAGACAACGTGCACGACTTTCTGGCACCGCTCATCTACGAAGGCGAGGGTCAGATGCTAACCCTGGCTTTTTTCAAGACCCTCGTGAAACAGCACGCCCTGCGGTTCTTCGAACCGATTGCCCGCCGCCTCCAGGAAGCAGGGATCAAGCGACTGAACCCGGCCAACCCCCGCCAGCTATGGCTGCTGCGGCAGGAGATCGGCGCGTACTCCCGCTGGCTCATCGAACAGATGACCACCTGGAGCAAGGGGACCGCGCCGACAGACGTTCCGGCCCCACTGTCGAGCCACATCGACTTCGCCCTGGAGATGTTCCGGATTTACCCCCGCGAGCTGAGCGGGCTGATGCGGCGGTACCAGGCAGCCCTGGCAGACAGGCAATGCAGCATCGTGGAGATGTCGCTGCGGATCCAGCACACCGTCGCCATGCTCGTGACGGCGCTCTGGGCCGCGCGGTCCAAGGATCCCGTCTGCAAAGCGGCAGCGGATGTCCTCTGCCAGGACATCCGGCGCGAGCTGCTGGGTGAACGGCCCACGGGCCGCTACTACCGGGCTTGCGTCCGACTGGCCGACATGATCCTGGACGGCCAGTTCCACCGAATTGACGAATGCCCCCGGTATCCGATTCTGATGCCGTACGATAACCCGTGACGCAGCGTGCGGCCACGGCCTTTAACGGGCCGTGACCGCCGCAAGCCCCCCACGATTCGGCCTACGCGCCGACCTGGAACCCCTCGTGTCTGAGGTCCCGTTCGAGAGTCTTTCGGATCTCGTCCAGAAAAGTCTCCGTGTCCAGCCAGGTCTCTTCGGGCGGATCGAGTGTGTTGTACACGCTCCGCGCCAGATCTTTGGTCATCTTGCCTGCCTCGACCGTCTCGATGCACGCCTTTTCAAGCAACTGAGCGAACTTTTCGACCTCCGGTGTTCCGTCCAGACGGGCACGGTGGGCAAGCCCACGTGTCCAGGCAAAGATGCTCGCAATCGGATTCGTGCTGGTCTTCTTGCCCTGTTGCCAGAGACGATAGTGGCGGGTCACGGTCCCGTGCGCCGCCTCGGCCTCCATCGTCTCGCCATCCGGGCAAAGCAACACGGACGTCATTAGCCCCAGCGACCCGAAGCCTTGGGCGACCAGATCGCTCATCACATCACCGTCGTAGTTCTTACATGCCCAAACGATACCCCCTTCCCACTTCAGGATCTGTGCCACCATGTCGTCGATCAAGCGATGCTCGTACGTTAGACCGGCCTCGCGAAACTGCTCAGCGAATTGGCTGTCGAAAATCTCCTGGAACATATCCTTGAACCGGCCATCGTATCGCTTCAGGATCGTGTTCTTCGTGGTGAACACGACCGACTTCTTCTCCATCAACGCGTAGCGGAACACAGCGGTGGCGAAGTCCCTGATCGACGAATCCAGGTTGAACATGCCCATCGCCACGCCCGAACCGTCATATTCGTTCACCGTCCACTCTTGTTTTTCCCCCTCTTTCGGTTCGTAGACCAACTTCACCGTGCCGGGCCCAGGTATGACCACATCGGTCGCCTTGTACTGGTCGCCAAAGGCGTGACGAGCGACCACGATCGGCTTTTTCCAGGCGGGCACGAGCCGAGGGATGTTCCGGATCACAATCGGTGCGCGAAAGATCGTACCACCAAGCAGGTTGCGGATCGTCCCGTTCGGGGATGGGTACATCCGCTTCAGGCCGAACTCCTTCACCCGAGCCTCATCCGGCGTGATCGTTGCACACTTGACCCCCACCTTATGCCGCTTGATTGCCAGAGCAGCGTCGACGGTGACCTGGTCGTCGGTGGCATCACGATTCTGGATGGAAAGGTCGTAGGTCTCGAGGGGGATCTCCAGGTAGGGGAACAGGAGTTTCTCCTTGATCCACTCCCAGATGACCCGGGTCATCTCGTCGCCTTTCATCTCGACGATGATGTTTTTGACCCGCAGCTTTTGCATAGCCAGTCTCCCGATGGTCAGTCCTCGACTTTCACTCAGGCGCGAAGTTGCGCGCCAAGAACCTCCTGCATCCTGGTGACAATCCGGCTTTGGATCGCGTCGACTTCGTCTCCCGTTAGGGTACGATCGTGCGAGCGAAATACAATCCGGAAGTGCACGCTCTTGCGCCCTGGTGGCACCGGCTTGCCACGGTAGACTTCCTTCAGTCGGACATCTTCCAGAAGCTGTCCGGCCTCAGACCGCACCAGGCTCTCCACCTGCTCCCACGACACCTCTTCGTCCACGATGAACGAAAAATCGCGGCTCACCGCAGGGAACGCCGAAAACGGGCGATAGTGGGGGACAAGATTGGCCATCTCGCTGAGCACGCCTACCCGCAGCTCCAACACCGCGCAGGCTTGTCGCAGATCCAGAACATCGCGCACGCGGTCGTCCACCACCCCCAGCACACCGGCAACGCGTTCCCCGAACCTGATCTGCGCCGCCTGCCCTTCTACCAAGCCCGGCAACGTGGCGTGTTCGTAGCAGGGCCGTTCGCTAACTCGGAGCCAGTCCAGGATCGCCTCGAACGCTTCCTTAGCGCGTCCGAGAGGTAAGTCCGTAACGACCCCCAGCATCAGCGGTTCCTCCGGCAGACCTCCCCCCGCGACGGGCAGGTAGACGCGAGCCAGCTCGTAGAGGTTGACGTCCTCGTTGCCACGGTGCTCGTTCAGCCGTCGTGCCAGCAAGAGGCTCGGGATCAAGCTCTGGCGAAGGCAGTTTTCCTGACGCCGCGAGGCATGCTGCACGGCGAGCGGCTCTTCTCCGGTCCACGGCCGCAGCAGCTCCAGCGTGCGGCGGTCCACGAAGCTCTGGGTGTACGCCTCGTGGAACCCGAGGGAAACCAACGCAGCCCGAATCCGACGCAGGATGCGTTGCTCCGGCTCCAGCGGCGTGCAAGTCGCCGGGATCGGCTCCTCTTCCGAAACCCTGTCGTACCCTTCGATCCGCCCAACTTCCTCAATGAGGTCGATTTCCCGGGACAGGTCAGCACGCCATGTGGGGGGCACCGCGACTACAGCGTGCTCCTCCTCGGTCACGTCAAGTTGCAGTCGTCGGAGGATCTCGACGACACGTTCGCGGGGGACACGGATCCCCAGGATCCGCTCGATCTGATCGAGCCGAAGGCGGATCGTGGGCCGCGGCGGGATGGTTGGGTTCAGGCCAACCCATCCCTCGGCCAATTCGCCCCCCGCCAGATCGAGAATCAGTTCACAACAGCGGCGGCTGGCCCAGTCCACCCCCGCCGGGTCAACGCCACGCTCGAAGCGGAACGAGCTGGGCGAGCTCAAGCCCAATGCTCGGCTCGTCTTCCTCACACTGAGCGGATCGAACTGGGCGCTCTCGATCAAGACGGTCGTCGTGCTCTCGGATATCTCGGTCTCCAGCCCCCCCATGACCCCTGCGATTGCCACGGGCCGAAGACCATCCGCGATGACGCACATGTCCGGCGTGAGCACATAGGTGCGCTGATTGATTGCAACGATGCGTTCTCCCTTTTTGGCGCGGCGAACGATGATGCGTCGATCGACGAGCTTGTCGAAATCGAAAGCATGTAGCGGCTGGCTTGCCTCCAGCAGCACGTAGTTGGTCACGTCAACCACGTTGTTTATCGAGCTGATGCCACAGGTGGCGAGTCGCCGCTTGAGCCATTCAGGGCTCGGGCCAACGCGAACCCCCCGAATCACCCGCCCCACATACCTCGGGCAGAGATCGGGGCACTCGACCTCGACGGAGGTCAACTCGCCGCACGGCGGTCCGGACTGCACGGGAGAGGGCTCAGGGATGCGAAGCGTCCCTCCTGTGACAGCCGCCGCCTCCCGTGCGAGCCCGATGTGCCCCAGACAGTCTGGTCGATTGCTCGTGATCTCAAACTCGATGGCAAAGTCGTCGCCTACCTGCTCCGTGCCTTCGTGGTTGAAGCCCGCCGCCGTGAGCCGTTCACACAGCTCCTCCAGGCTCACGGGCAGATCCACGTATTGGCGTAGCCATTCCCAGCTAACGATCATGGTTCTGCGCTGACAAAAGCGGCGTATGTCGTGGCTGCACAGATCGGCCGGACGGCTGGCTGCGGCCCAACCCGCCCCCGGACCACGTTGGCGAGCTCCCGCGGCTCAAAACTGCCGCAGGAATCGGACATCGTTCTCGAAGAACAGGCGGATGTCGTTGATCCCATGGCGGCGCATGCAGAGCCGCTCGACGCCCAGCCCAAACGCAAACCCGCTGTACTGCTCCGGATCGTAGCCCACCGCACGGAACACGTTGGGATCCACCATGCCGGCGCCGCCCAGTTCGACCCACTGGCCACCGCGCACATCCCAGCTCATGTCCACTTCCACAGAGGGCTCCGTGAACGGAAAGAACGACGGCCGGAACCGGATCTGTACTTCGGGTCCGAGAAACGCCTGGGCGAATTGCCGCAACACGGTCTTGAGGTGGGCCAGGGTGACGTGACGATCCACATAGAGCCCTTCGATCTGATGGAACATGGAAAAGTGCGTGGCGTCGTGGACGTCCGGCCG
Organism: Planctomycetota bacterium; assembly: GCA_026981825.1. Taxonomy (GTDB): domain Bacteria; phylum Planctomycetota; class Planctomycetia; order JALXBF01; family JALXBF01; genus JALSID01. The sequence continues at coordinate 6,212 of JALSID010000319.1, read as the reverse complement.
GTACACGCGTCCGATCGCGATGATCCGCACCGGCGGAGGCTGCTTTTCCATCACGCGGATCTGCACGGTGGACGTCTGGCTGCGGAGCAGCCGCTGTCCATCGATGTAGAAGTTGTCGTTGGGATCGCGAGCGGGATGCTCAGGGGGAATGTTCAACGCCTCAAAGTTATGCCACTCATCCTCCACTTCCGGTCCGTCCGCCAACCGGAAGCCGAGCCGCCCGAAGACGTCGATCAGTTCCTCGATCGTTTGGGTGAGCGGATGAACGGTGCCGCGTCGGATGCGGAGCGACGGCGCGGTGAAGTCGAACGCAGCCGCGCGCGGTTCAGCTTTTGCCTGAGGCTGAGCGAGACGCGCTCGGGCCGATTCGAGCGCCGCCCGAACCCGCTGGCGACACTCGTTGAATCGCCGCCCACACTGACGCTTCCCATCAGGGGGTAAGGCGCGAAAGCGCTCTTCAAGCTGCCGAAACTTCCCGCGCCGCTGGCCGACGAACTCGACCCGTGCCGCTTCCAGTTCTTCTGCGGTACGCGCACGCTCGAACGCCGCAATCGCCTCGCGTTCGAACACCTCCAAGTCCGCAAGGAGTTGGGCGGCGTCGCTCATTCAACAGCCCATCCCTACTGCAACTGCGCACGCACCAGCTCCACGACCTGGCCAAACGCCTCGGGGTCGCGAATGGCTAGCTCCGACAGCGTCTTTCGGTTCAACGCGATGTTGGCCCGTTTCAGCCCATTGGTAAACCGGCTGTAGGAAATGCCGTGCATCCGGCAGGCTGCATTGATCCGAATGATCCAGAGCCGGCGCATATCGCGCTTGCGGTTGCGGCGATCGCGATAGGCGTAGTTGCCCGCGCGAAGCAACGTCTCCCGAGCCGCCTTGAACAGACGGCGTCGCCCCCCAACGAAACCTTTCGCACGCTTCAGGATCCTTTTGTGACGGCGGCGCGTGACCGGACCAGACCTCGCCCGTGTCATCTCTTCCTCCTCTTCTCAGCGTCTTGCCCTGTGCCGGCACTACCCGTACGGCAGCAACGTCTTGACCAGCTTCGCCTGGGTGCGGTTCAACAGGGCGGGGCGGCGTAGATGCCGAACCCTCTTGCCGGGCTTATGGCTCATCAGATGGCTAGCCCCGGCGCGCTTGTGCTTCACCTTACCGCGGCCGGTGATCTTGAATCGCTTTTTCAGTCCCTTGTGCGTCTTCACCTTAGGCATTGCGGCACCATCTCAAAGGGTATCGGGCAAAGAGCCGACAGGACGCTAATTATGGCGGCACCCGCCGCTTGAGTCAATTGCGTTCGCCGATCGTCCGCACGAAGCCCCCCTGGGCCAGCTACCTTAAGAGGGAACCGCCCTCACGCGCGACCGCGGTCCATGAAAGCCGGCCGATCTCCCCCGGTGACTGCGAACGCCCGGCCTCCTCGCACGCCCGACACGCACGTGGCCGCGTCCGTGCACACAGGAGCCAGAGGTTCCTAGAAGTCCCTTTCGGGAGCACGCCCTTGGCCGATCCGAGGTCGGCGCGTCAACCACAGCATGGAGCTCAAAACCCGTGGCGTCTACTTGGAAGAGCTGGCGGGGGCCAAGAGAACGGTTAACCGATTTCCCTCCAGTTGGATCGGCCGTTCGACTCGTCCGACGTCGGAGAGTTGCTGCACAGCGGCTTCCATCCGCGCCCGCGCCTCTTCCACGTTCAGCAGCTGACGAGCACGGGAGAGCAGTTGCATCGTGAGCTGCACCTTGTCCTTCCCTTCGAGGATTTCGCGGGCGTGCCGGAGCTTGGTCTCCAGATCGTGATCCGTCGTGCTTGCCCGAAACCGGATCTCCTTGACCTGGACCTGATGTTCCTTCTTGTGCTTCTTCTTTTGCTGGTACTTGAACTTCCCGTAGTCCATCAGGCGGCACACGGGGGGCCGCGCGTTCGGATTCACTTCGACCAGGTCCAGGCCTTCGCGCCGCGCCAGCGCAAGAGCCTCGTCGCGCGAAAGAACCCCGAGCTGCTTCCCGTGCTGGTCGATCACCCGAAGGGGTGAAATTCGAATCTGCTCGTTGATTCGATGTTGCCTCTCGATGACTGCTCCTCCGCTCCAGTACCCTATGCTCTGATCCTTCGGCAAATGATACCCTAGAAAACCGCCATAAACCATCCGCTCCCTCGCCCTGTGCCGGTCAATTCCCCGCCGCCGGCTCTTCGTAGCGTGCGCCGTTCAGCCATTCCAGGATGATACGGTACTCCGCCGAGGCCTCTCCCTCCGGCCAGCGCACACCGCCACCATGCGGGAGCTTACCGCCAATGACGCCCTCCTCGCTGGCATCACTCAACGGCTTCTGCAGCAGCAAGCTCGTCTCCGGGCGCTCCAGGTCGATCACGCGCAGGGCACTTTCGTAGTTGTGGCGAGCCGCCTCCAGCTCCGAAACACCCTCGCCGGGCGCCACCAGGTTAAGCAGGCCATGATTCAGGTGGCAGTCGGCACACGCCTGGCCATCGCGTCCCTTCCGATAAAAGATCGGCTGAACACGCCGCCGGAAAAACTCGAAATCGAGCAGCTCTTCCACCGATCGGTTTCGTCTGTTGACCAACGCCGCCACGTCCTGGCCTCGGTAGAGAGCCTCGGCTACTTGAGCGGCCAATCCGGCATCGGAACGGGCAAGCCGCTCCAGGGCACGCCGGACGGCGGCATTCTGCCGGAGCCCGGGAACCTTCCGAAGGACATCCAGAGCGGCGGCGCGAACCGTGCTGTCCTGAGCCTGCAAGGACTCGGCAGTCAAGACCGCCAGGAAAGCTCCCCTCCTGGCCTCCTTCTCCACCGCTAATGCTCGCAGTAAGGCCTTCGCCAGTTCGGGGTCGCTCCGTGCATCCGCCAGGGTCTGCTCCAGCGGGCGACGGAACAACTCGCTGTTGGCAAGGGCCACGGAGCTGAGCACCACGCGCGTTGCTTCCACCCGCACCGCGCGGCTGCGCGCCCGAAAGGCCCGCCGAACCGCCCGAAGCACCTCCCGATCTTCGAGCATTTCCGGGAGCGAGCGGAGCACGCCGAGCAGCTCGGCGCTCGGTTGCCCGCTCTTCCGGAGCCGGGATCGGACTGCCATCGCGATCCGGCTTCGAGCGTCGCCCTCCAGATCGAGCTCACCGGCGAATTTCAGCGCGAGCCGATTCGCCTCGGGATCGTCCACCGTCAGCAACACCTGGACCGTCTCGGCAGCCTCCAACGAATTCGCTTGCCCGATGCCCGGCACAAAACGTTCGGCATGCCGTACGGCCAGAGCTCGCACGCGCCGATCCGAGTCGGCGACGAGCCGCAAGACGGCGGGCGCAACCAGAGTACGCGCAGAAGTGTCGCGCACCGCCAGGGCGCCCAGAAGAGCACTCACACGGACCTTCGGGTCCGGCGAAGCAAGGAACCTCTTCACCTGGCGGGCAAACAGCTCAGCCGCAGGCGGGTAGAAGCGGACGGTTTCCACATCGTTGCCGATTCGCCGCTCGCGGCCACGGCCTTCGACCGGCCCCCGCAGGTGGAACCAGCCGACCGCAGCCAGCAGCCGCTGTGCCTGCTCCGGAGACGCCTCCTCCAGTCGAGCGGCAAGCTTCTTCGCCTGCCGGGCAGCCGTCTGTCGCTGGGCCGCCGTCGCTTTGGCCCGCCACTGGGGCTGCGCCAGGCGAGGAATCCAGTTGTTGTACAGATAACGCACGTTCTCGTCGCAGACGTTGTAAACCGCTTCCTGCAGGTTGCGTACAACCGCCGGCTCCCGCTCGCTCATCAACGCAGCAAGCAGTGCATCCTCGATCAGGGACTTGCTCCCCTCGTCCGGCGTCCAGTACCACCACTGCCAAAGCGACCTGGACGCGAGCACGCGACAGATCGGGTCGGGATCTTCGCGCACGATAGCAACCAGCCGGCGCAAGAGCCGCTCGTTGGTAACCCAGAAGCGGAAGTGGTACTGGAGGACCTGCAAAGCATCGCGACGGAGCCGCGAGTCTGGTGCGTCCAGAAACTCCCCCAGCTCCGGTGCAGCCAGCCCGTAGTTGACAACCCGACGGAGCGACCAGGCTGCAGCCCGGCGCACGATCCATTCGGGATCACGCAAAAGGGCCGGCAGCAGCTCAGTCCCGCAGTGCAGATCGCGGCCGATAGCAATCGCGGCCAGGCTACGGATGATCGGGTCTGGGGACCGTGCAGCGTCCCGAACCAAACGGCAGGTCTCCTCCCTGTGCTGCGACGCGGTGGTAAGCACCGCCACCTTGCCGGTCCAGTCGTTCCCGACCGCACCGGTTGACACACGGCCCCCCTTGGCTGGACCCGGGTACAGTTCGGAAAGGGCCATCAGTGCGAACTGGGTCTCACGGAAAGGCGTTTGGAAGTTCTCGTAGGGATGGGGATGGCTGGGGTCTTCGTCGTCGTACCACGCACCAAAGGGTTCCTGGTGTCGAAGGAGGTAGACGACCGCTTTTCGGATGGCCGGGTGTGTGGCGGGAAGCCCGGCGACGGCAAGCACGTACACACAGTGGGCCGTCTGGAACTCACATGGCGGATCCTGTTCTCGGAATTTCATCCCCCATCGGCCGTCCTCTCGCTGAAGTGAGAGGATTCGCGCCACGTTAGCTTCGATACGGTCACGATAGCGGTTCCGGTCGATGCGGCAGAAGGCGAGAGTCTGGTAGCAGAGGTCGAGCATGTCTTCGACCGCATCATCTGGAGCCTGCACGATGAGTTGTTCGACCTGATCCGCCAGCCGCTGCCACCGCTTATCGCCGGTTTCGTCTGCCAGTCGCTGGAATACCTGCCAACTGTGCAGGGCCACTTCAAATGCAGAGACGAGGGGGCGGTTTCCGTTCGATTCGTCCCGGGGTAGCCTGTCGCGGCCGTCGTAGTAGAGCCGCAGGTAGTGTGCCGCAGCCTGGTGGAAGGCAGGAATGCTGCGTCCAGAGACATGGTCCTCGTACAAGCGAAGCAGCACCGAGGGACGGCTGACACTGTTGGCTGCGGCGCTGATGACACGAGTCCAGGCCGCCTCGGGGAATCCGTAGAAGGGACGGGGGTTGTTGTACATCCGGTCGGCAAGGAAATCGAGTTGCAGGCGGCGTTCCACCGGGTAGCCGTTGGCGATGGAGAAAAGCGCCCCGCGCGTGCTGAACTGGGTGGGATGGCATGCGATACACTGGGCCGTTTCGGCGTGGACGTTCTGCCAGCGGTTTGCCACGGCTCCGGTCCGTGGGGTATTGGCATGCCAGGCCTCCCCCTTCAGCAACACGTAGTCCTGTGCCACGCGAACGGCCCGCCGTGCTGCTTCGCGTACGATCTCGTCGTCGACCGGGCCGTCGGTTCGGAGGTAAGGGGGCAGTTCGTACACCTGGCTGCGCAGAATATAGAACGGATGTCTGGCCCGAATGCGGAGGAGGTAGGTGCGGCCGGGTAAGAGCTTGCGTGCCACGAATTTGAACAGGCCGACGTACTCGGTGGAGCGTTCGGGCTGGAACTTCTCGAACTTCGGGTCGACCGGTTTCAGTTCTTCCCCGCGGAGCTCGTATAGCGTGACGTCCACTGGCACCTCGCGATCGAGGATATCGATCCAGAAGTAGGCCAACGCCGCCCGCTCCCGGTTCCATTCGAAGCGAAACCAGTCTTGGTCGATATCCGACGCGTCCCAGGCATGACTGCGCAGATCCTGAGCGGGCCGGTAGGGTTCCGAAGCGGCGCCCCCGACGAGCGTCATCCCGGGGGAATACGCGTTCGCCGTGTCGGGCGAATTGTTCGGCTCCTGCTCGGCGCGATAGCGGGAGCTGTCTGCCCATGGCCCCACGCGACGGACATGCACGTCCACTTCGCAGGCCACCTCGCCGGTGTTCTGGAGTTCCACGGCACGGACCGATCGCGGCTGGAGGAGGACGAAGAACTCGGTATCCGCCGGGTGAAGCTGCTTGCGGGCGATCGGCGCCGGTTGTGTGCCGACGATCCGGACCAGCACCTGTTCGCGCGAGGTCCGCGGCGCCACACTGGCGCTAATCGCCACCGATGCGGACTCTTCTCCCTCGAGAAGGGCACGGGGCACCTCCACTACAACGGAGTCGCCCGGGGGCAGATTGACGGTTCGATCCAGGTTCAAATCGCCACCGGCCGCAACAGGCCCCAGGCACAGAGGAAGAAGGAAGGATACGAGGCACAGGAAGCCCCTGCATCGCGGCATGGCAACCCCCATGGTGCGTGTTTCCCTGTC
>JALSID010000318.1 GCA_026981825.1 Planctomycetota bacterium | reverse complement strand
CAACTCTTTGCCCGTGCCGCTTTCCCCGGTGATCAATACGGTGGTAAACGGGCTCCGAGCCACCTTCTCGATGACCGCAAATACTTCGGTCATTGCCGGACTGGCTCCGATCAGCCCTTCGCATCGCACCTGACCCCGCCGGAACGCCTCCAACTCGCGGTGCATCTGGCTCAAACCCAGCGCCCGAGTAAGCACAACCTTCAGCTCAGAAAGCTCGTACGGCTTCTGGATATAGTCCGTGGCACCACGTTGAATCGCTTCCACCGCCGGGCGCACGCTGGCGGAGGCAGACGTCACGATCACGCCTACCCCATGCCGCGACTGGCTGATGTGCTCGACCAGTTCCGGCCAGCGCTGCGGACACGCAGCCGTATCAAGCAAGACAAGATCAACCGATTCGGACGCGATCGTGGACACGATCCGATCAGCATCGTCCACAACGCGCACCGTGTACCCCTCAGAACGCAGCTCGTTCTGAAGCCAACCGGCCAGATGTGGATCGCTTTCCAGCACCAAGATGGTGTGCTTCATGACTGCTAAACGGGCACACGACCGTACCTTTCCAGAATTGTTCGCGGGCGACCACGAAAAAGAAGGGCAGACCTCTGCACGAGGCCTGCCCCTGAAGGAAGACGATTTCCATGGGCGTTCAAAACTCAATTCCCGGTCGGAAGTCTTCGTGACACTTGGCGCAAACGTCCTGAAGCTTCGTAACCGCCGCTTTCGCCTCGTCGTACGAACCCTTGCGGACAGCATCCAACGCCAGCTTGGACAACTCGACGAACTGAGCCGAGTACTGGTCGTAGCGTTGGACTGCGTTCTCGATCGGTTTGGGCGGCTCCTTTGCCGCGGAGTTGTCATGCGATGCAATATAAGCGAGCACCGTCATGGCGACCGCGGCCTTGTCCAGCCGATCGCGGTACCGCTTGAAGTACCGCTCCCGCCGCACGTACCGCCGAAGACTCCGGTTGACCAGGTTCACTTCCTTCATCACCTGCACAAGCGGCGCGACCTCTTCCCAGGCCAGCTCCGCCGGTGCAGCTCCGGCAGGCGCCGTTCCCGAGACCACGTTCTTGATCCTTTCCAGTAAATCCCGCGCCTGGTTGTAGTTCTTCGTCTTGGCCAACTTTATGGCCAGGTCGCGTACAGCGCGCGCTTGCGCTGACCAGGCGATCGAACCGTTCGCCTGAGCAACTGCTTCCGCGTACAGGGCCAACGTATAGGCAGCATGCTCAAATCGCGTCTCGGCCTGACGAAAAGTGGCAGCGTCAGCCAAATCCGTCTGGAGGTTGTCGATGACGTCACGCACAAGGGGGTCGATGTCCTTGGCACTTACGAGCTCGGCCAGCTTCGGCACCGCCGCCAGGACAGGCAGGGCGAGGAAACTCAGGAAGGCAAGCTGTGCAATCGATCGTCGCATGGTTGACCTCCCGAACGAGGTTGAGGATTCCTGGGCGGGAAACACCAAACGGTGGGCAGGAGCAGGAGCCCCTAACGTCCAGAGAGTTAGTAAGGTAGGCCAGCTTGTGACGTCTTTCCTATCTTACCAGCCTATGCGCCAAGCTGCCAGGATCGTCGTCAACGGACTCAAAGCCTCCTTAGATATCCGGTGTCCCCGGCATGCCAAACAACCAACGGAGAGGATCGTTCCGATCAGCGACCTCGCACCTAGCAGACGGCACGGCGCGAAGGTCGCTCCACGCCGCTAGACTAGGGGAACTTCCTCGAGAATCGGACCTGATGGAAAGGGGAGAAGCTTCGAATGATCGAATGCCCGCGCCGCCTACACCTTCTGCACGCCTGGCTCAACCAACGTCACACCCACCTCCTGAGCGACGATCCACGGGTGCCAGGCACCTGGCTACGCGCAGTGCGCAGCATCGCTACCGATCCCAGGGTGATGCAGGAGATCCTCAACGCATTTCAGAAAAAACCTAGCTGTAAGACGATCGTTCTGACGGCTCAAAGTCCGCTAGGGACCGAAGCGGTGCAGGAAGCGGCCCAGGAGCTGCAACAGTGCGGGTTCCTTTCCGAAGTTCGTGTCGCCGACGCCAACCGAAACCTGGTCCACTGGCGAATTTCCAAACGTGGCCGTGAATACTTCCGGTACAGATTCCTGGAAACGTGGGCCATCCATGTCGTCAGCAACCTCTTGCAAGGGGATCCCTCAGCAACGGGTCATCGGAACGTAATCATCCGTACGCGAGCCTGCGAACGGATCAGCATTCCTGTGCTCGCTCTGGCTGCGGAAAACGCAATGGCCATCCTGCCACTTCTCTGCTGCTGGGGCAGGGAGGCGGCAATGGATCGTCTGAGGATGTTCGCTGGCGCCGGGGAATGTCTGGCGCTGGGGGCTGAGCAAAACGTGGTGTTGGCCGTCTCGCGGCCTCGGGCCGAGGGCCTGTTGCGGGAGGCGGGGTTGGAGCGTGCCTGCAGGATCTGTTTGTGGGATGAGCTCGCGGACCATATCGGACGTGTGCTTCGCGGTCCCGACAGTTCGCGAGCCGACGATATAGTCAGCCCCGATCAGGCCGGGCCCGATTTGCCGCCGGTCAAGGCGGCGCCCGCGGTAATGGGGATAGGGCAGGGGGTGAGTCTCGGTGGGGCCGAGTCGGCGGCCGTGCAAGAGGTCGCTGTTGTTGACCGGAGGACACGCGCAGGCGCACAGGCAGGGGGGCCGGGCGACGGGAGCTGTGAGCCGCCGCGTGGCCGGTTGGAGACCTGGCTGCGACAGCGGGATCTCCGGTATGTCCGTCATCGTGACGTGGCCACGGTACCGTTGCCGTTACTGGAGGCGGCGCGGTTCATGGGAGAGCATTACGCCGATCTGCCCAGGTTTTCGGTGCGGAAGCGAAGGGCAAGCGCCAGGGGACCCGGCTGGTCGAGAGTGCTCGCTCGAATCGCCGACGAGCGGCAGCTCGAAATCATCCGCTCGGTGGGCAAGATCGTGGAGCCGCTTTCCAGGGAGGCGCGGGTTCGTACCGACGGGGCAACGACCCGGTTCGAGCTTCGGTTCGGGGGCGAATATGCTTACTACCGCTTTTTTTGTGGAGAGTGGTTGGAGCTTTACGGTTACCTGGTTATGCGGGACATCATCGAGCAGTTCGACGCCGATGCGGAGCTGTACTGGGGCTTCGTGGTAGGAACACAGCGCCGGATTCCCCCGTTCGAGCTGGACGTGTTCGCTTTTTTCGGTGGCGGGGCCGTGCTCCTTGAGGCGAAGGTGGGAAAATATCGCCCCAGGAAAGCGCGGCTGCTGGCCAGAAGACTTGGTTTGCCTCCGGAATGCGCGATCGTTGTGACTGGCCGGCCGCGAGGAAGGCTAATGGACCGGCAGAGGGTAACGAAGTGCCGCGCGGAACGGCTCCGGGGATGCGTTGTGGAGGCGGTCCGCACGGCGAGCCAAGACGGTTTCGTTCGCTGCTAGCGCGGTCACCGTGACTGGGAAAAGGCGGCGGAGGGAAGGGTCCCAGGGGGGCGCCCCTCCAGGACCGGCCGAGGAGGACGCGGCAGATGATGACCACGGCGCGCCGGCTGCTCCGTCGGCCAGGCCCGCCAGGGCAGGCGGTCGGGCCCCTGCGCCGGCTGCCGCCCCGCACACAGATCGGGATTCGCTCAGAGAGACGTCGGCAACCGACTAACCGCCCTTAGAACCGGGCATCTCTTGCTCTGGCGTGCCAAATTAACTAATCGCTTAGTAGACCTCAGACGATGAGCACATAGGGGGACACGGTTTCCTCGGGCGGTGGCTTCCCATGGACGAACCCAGGTGGATCGAGCAGCGTGCTGACGGTCGGCCGCACGGCGTTGTCACTGTTGGCCTTGCTCTCCTGATCGGGTTGTTAGCGGGATTTCTCTTCCAGGGGACCAGAGGGATCTACGACAGCTCCGAAGGCCGGTACGCCGCCGTCGCTGCAGAGATGCTCCGTTCGGGAAACCTCCTGGTCCCTGTCCTCGATGGCCATGCCCACCTGTCCAAGCCGCCGCTCACCTACTGGCTCATCATCCTGGGGATCAAACTGTTCGGGACAACCCCGTTTGGAGTGCGCTTTTTCTACGCGATCGCCCTTGGACTCACCACCGCCGCCGTGTCGTTCTTGGGCGAGGAGTTGCTCGGACCCACCGGCGCCGTGCTCAGTCCCCTCATCTTCGTCGGGACCCCGTTCACCCTGGTGGCGTACAACGTGGCGACGACGGACGCATTTGTGTGCACGTTCCAGGCGCTGATCCTGGCAAGCTACGTTGCGTTCCGACGAGCGACGTCGCCCTCATGGCAACGGCTGGCCGCCTTTTGCTGTGTCCTGGCCGCGGCGGGGGCGTTCCTGACGAAAGGGCCACCGGCACTGCTGGTCTGCATACCGCTCGCCGCGTGGCACATGAGCTCTCCACCGCCCCATCGCGCCCCCCTCCTCACACCGGTACGCCTGGCGGTCGGTGTCCTCCTCGGGGCCGGTTGGTACCTGGTCTTGATCGCCGTCAACCCCAAGCTGCTCGAGTACTTGGTCGGTTACGAGTTACTGGCGCGCACGTTTACAGGAGCCGCGCACCGAAACCCCGAGTGGTACAAGCCGGCAATCGTGTACGGGGTGCCCCTCGTGATCGGATGCTTACCCTGGTCGGTCACGTGGGCGCGATCCCTGGCTGGAACGCTGTGTAGGGGAAGAATCCGATCAATCGGCCGTGGTATTCCCCTGAAGCCGCGTAGCCTGCAGGAGACGTTGATCCTGTGGGTGGTCGCGGTTCTGGTGATCTTTTCGGTCTCGAAGAGCCGATTGCCCCTCTACGTGTTGCCACTCACCGTCCCCCTTGCTCTTTTGACCGCCAAGCTGCTCAGCGAACGGCCCATTCTCCAGCCACGTCTCGTTGCTCTGGTGTGCGCCGGGCTGGTGCTTTCGGTGCTCGCCAAAGTCAGTCCTGCATTCGTCGTCTACAAGCGGGATATGACACAGCTCTACAACCGTCTCATGCTGGTCGCAGAAAAGTGCCGTGGAAGAGATCAACTTCCCCCGCCTGTCATCTGCTCGTTCTGCGATTCGGGCATGTACGGCCTTCGCTTCTACGTCGGATCGCAACTGGCCCACATCGGCGGCGATGCAGACGGAATCGCTCAGCGCCGCTTGCTTTCCTTCCTGCGTCGATGGGAGAACTATTTCCGGGATGTGGTGCTGGTTGTGCCGAGGAGCCATCTAGACGAGGCGGTGGGTGTGCTCGGGAGGTTCGGGGCGCCGTACTATGCGGAGAGCGATGGCTGGTTCACCCTCATCTACGTGCGGAACACCCGTCGGCTTTCGCCCACCGATTTGGCCCGGGCCGCTCACTATTGTTCGTTGCCCGACTCACCGGATTGCAGGCGTTCCCACAAGGCCTTCAGCTCGGCGAAGCTCCGCAATGGCTCCTTACCGGTGACCACTTCTTCTGGGAGTTCGACCGGTCTCGCTTCGCGTTTCGGTTTTGCGCTGCGGCTCCGGCCCTTCGCCGGTCGGGCGGCCGCGCGGGTTAGCTGTTCCCCCTGGGCATTCTGAGTGGTCGGTGCGACAGGCTGGGCGGCGGCCGCGACTTCGGCGCCGTTGCTTCCGGCAGCGACAGGGGCCGGGCTGCGCCGTTCAAGCACCGGCTCTTCTGCTCTGCCTGCTCGTGCCCGGGCTGATCGAACCGGTCGTCGGGGTCGTCGCGGTCGTGTGCGTTGATCTTCCCCGGCCTCTGGCGGCCTTCTCCGCCGCTGCCGCTCCTTGCCCGGCTCGACCATGCTCAACGCCAGCCGTTGCTTTTCAAGGTCAACCTCGTGTACCCAAACGCGGACGGGCTGACCTACGGTGACAGCCTGGTGGGGATCATCAATGAAATCTGTTCCCATACGGCTGACATGCACAAGCCCGGTCACCTCCACACCCACGTCCACAAAGGCGCCGAAGTCAACGACGTTTTGCACCACTCCGTCCAGTTCCATGCCGGGCTTCAGGTCTTCCAGTTTGAGGACCTTCCGTTTGAAAACAGCCGGTCGATAGCGGAGGCGGGGGTCAGCGAAGGGACGTTTGAGGGAGTCCACGATGAGTCGAAGAGTGTAGGGACCAACTCCAAACTGCTCGGCCAGTCGCTCGACCCGCTCACGACTGAGGAGATCGTCCAGGCGGGCCGCCGCACGGCCGCTAATCACCTCGTCCGGCAACGCACCCGCACGCTCCAACAATTTGGCCGCAACGTCGTAGTGCTTGGGGTGGATTGGCGTCGCCTCGATCGGATCCTCACCCCCGTAAATCCTGAGGAACCCGGCGCACTGGATGAAGCGGTGCTCATTAAGGTTCTGATCGACGAGGAGCAGTTGTCGTCTTGCCTGAAAACCGCCGTGGCTCTTACGCCAGTTCACCAGCTTGCGGGCAAGGACAAGATTGAGACCGGCGATGTACTTGAGCAGATGCGGATTGGCCCGGTTCACGTCGGCGCCCACTTCGTTGACACAGGAGGCGATCACCTCCTGGACGTACTCGGAGATTTGGGCGGCGTCCATGTCGTTCTGCACGAGATCCTCACACAGCTTGCGCGGATCCACCTTTACAAATTCACTGAGCGGGTCAAGGAGGCGTCGGCCTACCGAGGTGGCGCTTCGGAACTCCGGCTGGCGGTCGGGAAACTCTTCGCGACCCGCTTCACTCTTCGCGTAGTCGTCGGCCCCCACTTCGTTAACGACGGTGAACCGGAAGTCGGGTAGGCTTTCGGTGATGATTTCCGCCAGCAGAGCTTCGGTCTCGCGGCAACCGGTTCCGTTACCGATCGCTGCCACGGTCAACTGGTGACGCTTGATGAAGTCGACAAGCTTCTGTTTGGCCTCATCCCATCGGCGGAGGGGTTCATGGGGATAGACGATGATGAAGTCCTGGGGATTGCCGTCGCTGTCGAGGGCAACGCACTTGCAACCGGTGCGGAGTCCGGGATCGATTCCGAGCACCCGTTCGCCGCGTAGGGGCGGCTGCATGAGGATCGTACGGACATGTCGTTCAATGAGTTCCAGCAAGAACTCCCTGGCCCGCTCGCGCAGTTCGCGCCGCGCACTCTCTGTGAGCTGGGGTAGGATGATTTCCGAAACGGACCGCCGCAGAGCGGCCCGTAGCCGCTCCGCCTGGCGATGCGTCTCGGAGACCCCCAGTTGCTCCCAGGCTGCTGCGACGCATCCGTCTACATCGACCTCGAACTCGACCGACACGATCCGGCGGCGTTCGGCGCGGAGCAGATGCAGCGCCTTGTAGCCTTCTAGGCGCTGGAGCGGGCAGCGGAAGTCGAAGAAGGTACCATAGATCCGTTGCAAAGCGCCGGAGACACGTTTTGCCTGTTTGCTGACCACGGTGGCGGTGTCATGGAACCTGGTGCGCACTGCCCTTCGCACCTGGTAGGACTCGGCAAAACGGCGGGCCAGAATTGCCTCGGCGCCATTGAGGACGTCCTCCACGGAGGCGAGGCCGCGCTCGGCATCCACATAGCTCGCAGCAGCGGCCTGGAGATCGACCACATCATCGCGGTCTTCCAGAATAGCGTCTGCAAGAATTCCGAGTCCTTTCTTCAAAGCCTCCGCTGCTGGACCCTTCTTGTCCCCCTTGGCTGCAGCGACAAAGTCGTTCAGTTCTGCCTGCGAGGACGCTTTGGAGATCTGCTCGTGGAGCTCGGGGGTGAGCTTGCCGCGAGCCTTGAGGCTGCCGATCAATCGCCCCTTGCGTTCGACCAGCTCGCGAAACTGCTGAGCGAGGCGGCGAATCCCCCTGATGTCCCGCTCGCCCAATCCCTCCGTCTCGTCCTGAAGGTAGCGCGCAATGTAAGGCACCGTGTTGCCCTCTCCAAGCAACTCCAGTGTCCGCGCCACCTGGGCCGGGCGTAGACCGAGACGGAAAGCGATAGCTTCAATGTCGGAGGTCTCGAGCGGTTGCATGGAGGAACTGCCTCAACTCAATAGTTGGGTCCACACTCGTGGTCAAAACGGTCAGATGTAGCCGATCCTGGCAAACCGTCAATGGGATGGCGTGCACCGCCTACTGTAGCGCGTCCGATGACCAGTGTCAAGCAGTGGCGGGAGGCCAGAACGCGCCAAGCAACTAATTATCCCGCCCAGGCAAGCCCACTGCCAGCGATAGCGGGCGACCCCCTGCGCCCATACGCTATCCATCTGCTCTATCGGCTTAGCAACCGTCTGGCCACACTAATCCTGCCCAGGTGGCAGGGGCCGCCCTGCACGAGGCCTAACCACACCGGCTCTACGCTGGCCGTCGCCCCACCTGCTCCAGTGCCGGGTTCTGAGCTGAGTTACCGCGAGCGAAGCAGCTCTCCAAGAGCGCCGCAGACCAGGTCAACCAGCACAGGCCGAGCGTTGTAGCCCATCAACCCGACCCGCCACAGCTTATCCTTCCACTCACCCAGCCCGGCACCGACTTCGATGCTGTACTGCTCCAAGAGAGCCCTGCGCACTGCCGCGCCGTCCACCGACTCCGGCGCCACGATTGCCGTCAGCATGGGCAGTCTCTGCCCCTCGCGGGCGAAAAGCGTGCAACCGAGCTCCTGCACGCGCCTCTGCATCATCTGCCCTACCTCGGCGTGACGCTTCCACCGAGCCTCCAGGCCTTCGGCAAAGATCAAGTCGAGAGCGGCCTTGAGGCCGTAATAGAGCGTGGAGCAGGCGGTGTGGTGATAGACGCGGCCTTCCCCCCAATAATCCAGGAGCACATCGATCCCCAGATAAAAGCTTGCCGGTGGCCGACGCCGACGCCGCACCACCTCCATCGCCTTCGCACTGAAGGTCACCGGTGATAGGCCCGACACCATGCCAATGCACTTTTGGCTGCAACTGTACGTCAGGTCCACATGCCACTTCTCCACTTCCACCGGAGCACCACCTAGTGAAGTGACGCAGTCAACCATAAACAGAGTTTCCGTATCCGCAAGGGCACGGCCAATTTCCTCCAGAGGCTGAAGAACACCGGTGGAAGTCTCCGCATGGACGATCGCCGCAACCTTCGCTTCCGGATGGCGCTTCACCTCGTCGATGAACCGCTGCGGCTCCAGAGCAGTTCCGGGCTCGTAGGGGACCTGGATCACCTCCGCCCCCAACCGCTCGGCAACCTGGCAAATCCTCCGACCAAAGTAGCCACCCACTCCAACGATGACCTTGTCCCCCGGTTCGATCACGTTCACGAGACACGTTTCCATCCCGGCACTGCCGGTGCCGGAGATAGCCAGGGTCGCATCACTCGACGTACGAAACAGCCGCTTCAAGCCGTCGCGTATCCTGTCCAGGGTGGCCACAAACTCCGGATCAAGGTGCCCCTGCACGGGGGTAGCCAGAGCTTGAAGAACACGAGGATCGACGTTCGCGGGCCCGGGTCCAAGCAGCCATCTGGGCGTGGCAGTCACAACACTAGCCATTGTCACGAACCCCCATCTTCACCTGGAACACTGGCATGATTGCACCAATCTTAGCACGTCGCGCGCTCAGGAAGTACAGCCCCCCGCAGGTGAAGCCTACCCCCGCGCAGCCCTGACTACCGAACGTCAATGGGGTTTGCCCCCACAAAGGCAGGACCACGTTCTACCCCCGGGATGTGTGGCATCCGACCCGGTGGAGGTGGCGGGGCAACCGCGAAGAAGGTGCGACGCAAGCCGTAGACGTGGCGGAGCTGTCGGGTGTCCCTAGCAGATCAAGCGGCTCGAGAACCGCCCGGCTCCCTCCCTGTCAATGTTCTCCCACTCCTTGCGCACCCGACTGAGCCCGTAGACGCACAGTTCGAACTGCTCGCTCAACCGGCGCAGCACAGGCGCCTCCTCCCGATAGGGCTCGTCATCGTACTGGCTCGCGATCCAGTACGACCGCTTCCCCTGCATGCAGTAGTCGATTAGGTGGTCCTTCCGAGTCGGTGCGCGGAGCACCCTTAGCGCCTCTGGGTAGACGCCGCTCCAGAACAGCGTGAAGTCCCCGATGTGCCGGTGAAACTCCCGCGCCGACGAAGCCTTACGATAGGGCGCTTCGGCTTCGGCCAGCATCTCGGCTACTTCCTCCAGCCGCTTGCCCGCGAGCGACCTCAACGGGAAGATGTTGTCGATATGCACGAACCGCACGAGCAACCCGGAGAGATAATCGATCAGCCGGGTGTCCACAATGCCTAGCTCCGTCATGAACGTGTGTTGCGTCAAAGCGGAGAACAAACGGGCCAATGGATGTCCTGACGGGATATGCGCCCTCATCGCCTTCTCCGAAGCCAAACCTCTTGCTGCAACGCGGCGCGACTACTCGAACGTGCTGACCAAGCAGTCCTACCGCTCACCTCTCAGACCGCACAAATCTTGCTCCCCTATAGTGATTCTGGTGCGGTGCCGATTGACTGTCAACGGGATCCCCACCAGCCTCTGTCGTCGGTCCGCAGCTCCCGTACGGTCCGCACAGCCGCACTCTGGCACCACGCGTCGCCGACCGAAGCACCCACGCGTACGCACTTCAGCGTTTTTCCCGTAGGAGCTGCCCCGGGTGGACCGCCGGGACAGGAGCCGGGTCGGTTCCGCCTTGCCCTTGACTGGCCGTGGCGCGCACCGAACGACGCTGCACCGCCGCACTCTCGACAAGTCCGCTTGGGAGACCCGCTCCATGGGAACAGCAGCTCAACGCTGCCGAGCACGGACCACCAGGAAATAATCATCTTCGTAGACGGTTTCCCACCCTCCGGGCCGGTGGATCGACTCGGGCACACGTCGTCCAGCCTGGGGATCAGAGTATGGCCCACGCAGGTCTACGACCAGATAGTCCACCTGCTCCGGTCGGACGTGCGGCTTCAGACCGGACGCGCCGATCTCGTGACACTCCCGGTGATGCGTAAACCTGGGTCGCACGTAGTCGGTTGCCGCCACCGAGGCGGACAGGGGGATCGCGTCGTAAAACCGGGAGAACCGCTCCACCCGCTCGCCGGGCACGTAGAGGACACCGTAGTAACCCAGCAGCCCCGCGTGCGGATCCCAGAAGTTGATCGAGAGGGGCGATTTGCCCCACCAGACGTTGGCTGCCAGACAAAGCGCGGCCACGAGCATCCCCACGGCATGTTGCCGCCCACGGATCGAGTGCCTCCGAAACGAGCCCGCAACTGCCCAGAACAGGAGCGGAACCAGGGGGGCATGGAAGTGAAACAGCGGCTGCTTCAGCCCGGGAAGCTCGCCAAGAAGTAGGGGGACGAACGAAGGGAGAGCCACAGCCAGCCGCGCCGGAGCCAGCAGAGGCAAACCGGCCAGGGGAACGAGCAGCATGGCCAAGAGCCGGGCATTGTCCGGCGACCAGAGCAGGGCGGCCACCTTCTCCGGTTCGCGCACCGCCGTTTGCAGCACCTCCGCCGGCGAATGCCCCAGAGAAGGGTAATAGGCCATGTAGTGCGGGGGCCCGCCCCGGAAGAAGGGGATTAACACTGCGACCGCCAGCCAGAGGTAGGCGAGCCCGAAGACGGCGACGGCGGCTCCGACAACGCGTTGCCGCCAGGCTTGCCCCCGTCGCAGCGCCAGGAACACTCCCAGCGCAGCAAGAGGGATCGCGTAGTCTTCTTTACCGGTCAGTGCGAGCAACCACAACCCGGCGGCTAGCTTGTACCGCCGCTTCTCGACTGCCCAGAGGGAGGCCAGGATAAGCGGAACCGCCAGGTTCTCGGGCCGAAACGTTTTCAAAGAGGCCTCGATGTTGAGATATTCGAGGGGGGGATAGAGGAGATAAGCCCCGGCCACGAGAAGGGCGGTTGTCCTGCTTGCACCGGCGGCTCGCGCAAGCCCGTAGACCGGAATTGCCCCCAGCCCCAGTGCAAGCGAGTAGAGCACGTTCAGGGTAGGCAGACACGGATAGAGCACGTAGATGGGTATCAGGAAGACATGGATGAACTCGATGTGTTCGCCCAAGAACAGACGTCCACCGTCGAGCTGGCTCCGGAATCCCTTGCCATGCACGAGATTCCAGAGGTGCTCCTCGTACATGGCCGTGTCCCCGTGAGGGACCATAAGAGCCGCGTACTGCAGGATGCTGAGCGCACTAAAGACGGCAGCGTAGACCAGTACCAGGGCGATCAGCGCGGCCACCGCAACCGGGCGCCGAAAGCCTTCTTCATCGCGCGATCGCCAAAAGAACGCAACCAGGGCTGCCAGCCAGGCTGCCGGAACGACCTCGTGCAGCAGGGGGAGGACGAAGAAGAGGAACGTCAGCACTCCGTTCTGCTGAGAGGGGCGGAAGGTCAACCAGAGAGCGTCGAAGACGGTGAGGGGGAAGGCGAGCGCGCCGCTCAGCAGCGCGTAGCGGACCATTGTCGCGGGGGGCAAACGACGGGCCAGGCCGTAGACGGCGACGGCGAGCCCCACGAACAGAGTCCCGACCGGTAGGGCGAGGAAAAGAGCGAACGAGGGGAGGCGGCGCGCCAGCGTGGCGTGCAGTTCCGCGCTCAGCGGGACTGCCGGCGCCAGCTCGGGACTGCGGAGCACGAGGTCGCAGTGAAACGCGACCAGTGCTCCGGACCCGAAGAACAGGCCCAGTGCCGCGACTACGGCGACGGCTCTGTCCTGGCCGGTCTCTCCCATTCAGTCGCTCTCGAACTCTGGGACCGCGCCTGCGACGTGGCTAGCCAGTGCCCGGCGAGGCACCTTCCGTCGGACCTTCGCCCTGGAGTGGCAGCGGAGCGGTTCGGCCATCGGCCCGGTTCTCCCTCAGAGCCAGGCTACGTCCGTTTAGACCGATTCGCGGCGGTGAACAGGCGAGGGAACCGCCACAAACGGAGCCGGTGCAGCCAGTACTGCAGAACCACCCACACCGTCCCCAG
>JALSID010000317.1 GCA_026981825.1 Planctomycetota bacterium | reverse complement strand
GGGATTTGCAACTACCCCCCCCCTACGCCGCGACAGCAACCCTATGGCCACTCGGTGAAATGCTCCCCATAACATGGCAAAACTCCGTTACGTCTGGGATGATTTGCTCTTTCCGGCGATGACCGCCGGACGCCGCTCGATCCGTACGTATTTTCCTAACGCGCCGGAGATTCTGTCAAGTGCCCGGGAGGTGTGATTGCCATGTCGTGCGGTCCCGGCCCGGAGCAGCGAAACTCAACCCGTTTCCATCGGCCCGGCGAACTCGTCGAGGAACTTCGGTTCTGGTCAAGCGGGGGGAGCCTTTTTTAATTTCACAAAGCGGCAGGGGACTGCCGCACTCCAAACAAAAGCGGCGGTATCCGCCGCTTTTAGAGCAACAAAAGCGGCACGGGAGTGCCGCACTCCAAAGAAAGCGGCGGTCCCCGCCGCTTTAGAGAGACGAAAGCGGCAGCGGTCAAGAGGCTCGCACCGTGCGGCGCCGGGCCTCTTCGAGGATCGCCGCCATTCGGGACCGAGCTTCTTCTAGCTCACGGTAGTAGTCCAGGTTCTCCAGGCGAGACGCTGCTTCTTCATCCAGGATCATGACGACGTTCGGATGCATCTGCAACGCCGACGCCGGACACTGGCAGGTGATCGGCCCCTCGACCGCTTGCTGCACCGCCTCGGACTTGTTCAGCCCTGAGGCCAGCAACACGATCTGCCGAGCCTCGAGAATCGTGCCAATACCCATCGTGATCGCGTACCGTGGCACCTCCTCCGGGGACGAGAAGAACCGAGCGTTGTCCGCGATCGTTTCCGGCCGCAACGCCACCGGTCGCGTTCTGCTGCCCAATGACGACCCCGGCTCGTTGAAACCGATGTGCCCGTTTCGCCCGATCCCAAGAATCTGCAGGTCGATCCCACCGTGCTCCCGGATCCGCTCCTCGTACGCGCGGCAAGCCTCGTCGAGATCATCCGGTAGTGAGGGGGGAATATAGGTTTTCCGCGGCCGCCGTCTCAGCCGGCCAAACAGGTGTTCCTCCATGAAGTGACGGTAGCTCTGCGGATGCTCTTCAGGCAGCCCCAGGTATTCGTCCAAATTGAACGTGGTCGCGTGTGAGCAATCGACCTGCCCCTCGCGCTCACGCCGAACCAGTTCACGGTACAGCCCGATCGGCGTGCTACCCGTGGCCAGGCCCAGAACCGCGTCCGGCTTCGCTTGCATCAGCTCGACAACGATGTCGGCCGCGATCACACTCAGCCGCCGGTAGTCTTCAACGCACACAATCCGCATATCGCTGCCCCCTTTCCTCAGCCCTGCAATACATGGTATGGCGGGACAACCAATTCCTGAAGCGTGGGCGGTGACCAGAAGCGTGCCTCCATTGCTAACATTGGTACAGCTTCTCTGGGTTGCCACAGAGCGGATGAAGGAGCGTGCGATGGCGGAACAGAGCACACCCTCAGCCAGCAACCTGCGCGTGCTTGCGATTCATGCTCACCCTGACGACGTGGAGTTCCAGTGCGCCGGCACCCTGGCCCTGCTCAAGCGGCTGGGCTGTCAGATCACGATCGCGACCATGACGCCGGGCGACTGTGGCTCCGCCGAACTGCCCGCCGAGGAGATCGCACGAGTACGCCGGGAGGAAGCGCGGAGGTCCGCGGAGTTGCTCGGCGCCCAGTACATGTGCCTCGAGTTCCGTGACCTCTGCATCGACGTGGATACCCCGTCGCGGCGTCGGGTTGTGGAGGCGGTCCGTCGAGTGCGACCGGACATCATCTTCACCGCGCCGCCGTCCGATTACATGTCGGACCACGAATTCACCAGCCGCCTGGTCCGCGACGCCGCCTTCATCGCGCCGATCAAAAACTACCAGACCCACCAGTGGGACCCGGCCCCCCCGACAGACAAGATCCCGTACCTGTACTACGTTGACCCGGTCGAAGGCAAGGACATCTTCGGCAACCCGATCGAACCACAGTTCTACGTGGACATCACGGAGACCTTCGAGTTGAAACGCCAGATGCTCGCTTGCCACGAGAGCCAGCGCGCCTGGCTGTTGAAGCAACACGGCATCGACGAGTATTTGAACAAGCTCGAGGAGTGGTCCCGATCACGAGGCGAACAAGCCGGCGTTCCCTACGCCGAGGGATTCCGCCAGCACCTCGGCCACCCATACCCCTCCGACAACATCCTCGGCCAGCTCCTCGGTTCGCTCGTTCGATCACCGACCGGCTAAGGGATTGCAGTCCACATAGCCTCCGGGTCGCTGTGACGACCGCCCACGCCTGGGTCGCGAGCCCCCCGGCTGTAAAGGAGTTTTCGCCCACCGTGCGGGGTCCTGCGGGCGACCTCTCCTGTGCGGCCGCCGAGGGCGGTTGGGCCAACGCGCAGGGGGCGGTGGGTGCGCCGGATGGATAAAAAGTGCTTCAGGACGAATCGGATCGGAGCGCGCGCGCGATGGCTGCCTCCACTGCCTCGGGGTCACTCGACGGGAAGCCAGCCCAAACGATCCTTCCCGAGCGATCCACGACATAGCCGGTGGGGTATGCCGTCACGCCAAACCGCCCTGTAACCGCGCCCTGGCCATCGTGTACCACCAGATACGGTGGGTCATCCTGGACCACGTGACCCTGCACCGCTCCCAGCGAATCTATCCGGCCATCGTTGATCTCGATGACGACGAGACCATCAGGACCGTATTCCTGAACCCACCTGACCAGGTGGGGGCGCATCGCCTTGCAGGCCCCTCATTCCAGAAAGCTGAACTGCAGGAAAACCACCTTACCCTTCAGGTTCGGCCAGTCCTGCGGCTCCCCGTTGAGCCACTTAACGTCCGGACCAGACAGAGAAGGCGGCTCTTTTCCGACCGTCTCGGCGAAGAACGGGTCGATGGGCTCACTGCATCCGAACAGCACGGTTGCCCCGATCGCAGCCCCCAGAATGCCGCGAGTTGCCAAGCGGTTGAACATGTCGGACCTCCACAGCATGCAAGGTCTGGTCATCCTACGGCGGCTCCTTCCGGCCCCCTCAGACGAGCCGTCGCCGATCACAACACAGGGCCCGACGCTTCGCACCACGCGAGCCGATTTGCCATGACCAGCACGTCATTGTTGCTGCGCAGGCTTCCTGCGTCCAGTTCGGCCTGTTGTGCACTCCGTGCCGTACGACAACCGGTCTGCCGCGACCGTCGGCCCCTGAGCGGGATCGTGAAGCAAAGGCCAGGGAGGGCACAACCCGACGCCATGGCTATCGCCACCGTGTCGAACTCGAAGCGGCGCTGGGCTATACTGGCGTCTGAAGACGTGGAGCAGGCGGTTCACGACCAACGCGATGCAAAGAGGAGCAGTGGCATGTGCTCGAGCGATCTACCGCGCGGGTGGCCACGCCCGCTCGAAGAACCTGCTCCACCCCCCGTTCTGGGTGCCAGCACCGAAACCCCGATCCACGGTGCGGTTTACGAAACAGCCATTGGAAACCACAGGTTCTGGATGCAGTACGTTAAGCCAAATGAGTCGTACGCCTGGAATATCGGTGACTGGCACGCGGGGCTGTTCGTGTCTCCTGTTCCCGTGGATGAAGCCCCGGCGGGACACGTCTGCACGCGGTGGGCCGAGCTCCAGCGTAGTGCCTACCTGGTGCACGTGTGGTGGACGAGCGTCGCAGCGCATCTTAAGGCGGGGACACTTCGGCCGTTGGCGGTGTGCCCGGTTGCAGACCAGGCTCAGCGACTGTACGGCCGGTACGTGGATGTCAAGACCGGCGACGATGGCAGGGTAGTGGGTTGGACGCTGCACGACATGGGCACTGACCGCGAGACCGAGCTGGATCACCTGAGCGAGTACGACCAACGGCACTGTCCCCGCAATGGGTGGTGGTACGTGCCGCAGGTACGGGCCGCGCTGGCGTGCGGCTACCGACCTGAGATCGATGGCCCCGTAATCGGCAGCAGGCCGTTCCAAATGCCCGAGGACGTGAGCACATGGATGCAGCAGGAGTATGAGCGGATTGACTTACCGTACTCGGTGGTCGCGGTCCATGGTCGTCCGTTCGGGCCCGACGAGGTCACGTGCACCGAGTTTTTGTACTTCACGACCGAGGCGGACGTGGTTGCGTTCGTTCGAGCTGTCGCTAATCCCGACTGGTATATCCTGGCCGAGAGAATGGGCGAGCGGACCTACTCGGTTAAGATCAGGTTCCGCTTCTACCTGGACAAAGAGGCGTTTCTTGACCTGCAGGAGCTGGAGCAAGAACTGGAGCGGATCGCACGGCAGCATAACGGGGAGTACGACGGCAACGAAATTGGTCCCATCCCGTGAGTTTGTGGCCGAAGCGGTCGCGTGGCGGTTCGGGACGGCTCGAACCGATCGCCGACGCAAGAGCCGCTGCCCTGGGGGGAGCGTTGGCGCCGGAGGCAGCGCAGGTGCACGCAGGCGGCCTGGCCTGGACCGCGGGCTCACGGCTTAGCGCGTCCGCCGCAGCACCAGGACCACATCCTCGACATCGTCGTTCAGCTCGATTGGCTCATCGATCCGGTACCAGAAGTCGAAGGTTTCGACCAGTTCAAATCCGCCGACGGAGTTGATGGTCCGGCGGAGCTGGGCCGCGCTGTAGAGCCGGAAATGAAAGTCGGTACGGAGTCGCACCTGCTGTCCCCCTCGCTTGCGCACCAGCATGGACATACGCAGTAGTTCCAGGCGGCGGCGTCGATCCGTCTCGAGTACACGGATGGTGACGGTCACCCGTTGCCCGCCCCACTGTTCGGTCCATCGTTCGCACGAGTGGTTGTCCGCGTCAGGGGGGAAAAGGTGGAGACCGATCACGTACAGTCCGCCCGGACGGAGGTGGTCCCGGACGAGTTCCAGATGTCGCCGCGCCTCGCGCTCGGTCAATAGATGTCGAAACGTGTTCACGAAGTTGTAAGCCAGGTCGAACGGACCTGGTGCCTGGAAGTTGCGCATGTCGGCCTTGAAGAGGTGGGCGGAAAGCCCGCGTCGCCGCAAACGGTCGCGCGCGTATTTGAGCGCTTGCTCAGAGATATCGAACCCCACCACCTCGTAGCCGCGGCGGCTCATCTCCGCCACCAGACGGCCGCTCCCGCAGGCCGGCTCGAGCAGACGTCGCACGGGGAAATCGCAATACTTTTCCATCGCCGCTTCCAGGAAGTTGGCCTGCGGCTTGGTGTCCGATCGGAACGCGGCGTCGTAGTACTGGGGAAAATCGTACCAGTTCGCTGTAACCAGCTTTGCGGCCATTCGCCCAACTTCCCCCGCGGGACACTTCCCTCCATACGCCGTGCAGATCCGTCCTGCCGGGCAGGCTAGCTGCTCTGCAGGTACGTTCAATCCGGCGGTGACGCATCACCACCCCCAGAATCGTAGGACTCTTGCGAAGACCCGGTGCGATGCCGGGCCTGCGTCCCGCTCCCGACACTGGCGAAAGCGGTAAAGGAGGATGAAGAGATCCCGGTCGAGCGCGGCCACACGCGCCGTGCCATGCTCTGAGCCTACTGCCTTTTCCGGAGCGATGGGCGCGAGCCGCCGGGCCATCACCGGCGGCCGCCCGAGCCGGCCACAAACGGGTTGTCGGTACGCTTGCCAGCGGGCGAGACGGGGGCTACTCGAACAGGTAAGCGCAGTCTTCCAGGCGATTGGACGAGCCGTCGTGCACGGCGAACTTTCTTCCCTTCCACATGCTGGCGGCGCCGTATTCGCCGTTCTTGTTCACCGCGTAGAAGACGAGCTGGAAGTTAGGCCTACCGTCCGGGCGAAGCAGCCGCTTTTCCTTCGTGTGCTTTGCCACCCGGCGCAGCATTTCCAGACATGCCTCCATCGGATGCATCCCCCGCCCCATCCATTCCACAATCATGGCACAACTGCAGTTGGCGAGGTTTGCTTCGCCCCTACCGGTCGAGCCGGCTGCCCCGATGTCGTTGTCCACGTACAGCCCAGCACCGATGATGGGGGAATCCCCCACCCGGCCCGGGATCTTGAAGGCAAGCCCACTGGTGGTTGTCACAGCGGCCAGATCTCCTTTGGTATCCAAGACGCTGCAATGGATCGTACCCGTGACTCGTTCCCCGAAGAAGCGACGCACCTCAGGATCGACCTCCTTCGGCGGTGGGGGCAGCCAATCATCGATCGCCGACCGGGTCTCCTTCCAGTGGAGCCAGATCTTGCGCGCCCGTTCGGTGAGGAGGTTCTCGATCGGGAAGCCATGGGCGACGGCAAACCGCTGGGCTCCTTCGCCCACCAGAAGCACATGATCGGTCCGCTCCATCACGAGCTTTGCCACTTTGGAGGGGTACTTGATCCCGCGCAGGGCAGCGACGGCTCCGCAGCGGTGCGTTGGTCCATGCATGACGGCAGCATCGAGCTCCACCACGCCATCCTCGTTCGGCAGCCCCCCGTAGCCGACGGAAATATCGTTCGGGTCGCCTTCGACGATGTTGACGCCTGCAATGGCCGCATCCAGGGGGTCATGACCGGACCGCACCAGTTCGATCGCTTTCGCCGTCGCTCGCAAACCGTTCGCAGACGCAATCGCTACAGGTCGTCTCGGCATGGAGCCTCCCGAAATCTCGCTGCTGGCCGCGCATGCGAGAACCGGCGCGGCCGACACTCCCACCAGGAATTCACGCCGGGTCGGGGCCTCGGCGGGCGTTCCCGCCTTGCCCCCTGCACGTTCTCGGGCCTTCTCACCCATTCCTATTGCCTTCTGCCTGGAACTGTACGTCCATCGCCGGGTATCGCCACTTCTGTGCTTCCATCGTAACGAACCATGCCCAGACCAAGCGCACAGGTCCAGGCGTAGCCAAGCACTAAACGACAGCAGAAACCCCCGCTCACCGACCGTGTACGACATGGCCCCCCGCCGCGGCAGAGGGTCAGGGCTCTGTCACGGCTTGCTTCCGGGTGCAGGGGATACGGGCATGCGGCGGGGGACGGCTATCCGAGGGCGCAGACACTTCGGCGCAGGGTTGCGTCGGAACGGGCGCAAGCGGCGATGCGCAGCGCCGCTTCGATCGCCGACAATACGGCGCCGTGCACCGCGCCGGGGAACACTCGATGAGTCGCTTCTCCGGCGAAGAACAGCCGATCCCCAACGGGGCAGCGCAAGACGTCGAATTCGCTGCCCAGCGCCCCGACGGGCAGGTAGGAGTAGGAACCGAGGCTGAACTCGTCACGGCCCCACCGCGTCAGCCAGTATTGTTCCGGTTCCGGTACGCGGCCAAAAGTGCGGCGCAGGGGTTTCATGGCGCGTGCTACCACCTTCTCGTCCGATGTCCGTTCCTGCAACCTGGCACGCCGCCCGGTCACGAACCCCATCAAGGCAGGGATACCGCAGAGCCGGTGCAGGTTGACGAAGTACGCATAGCCTCCGGGCGACTCGGTCAGGAAACCGAGATAGTCCACATCGTCGTTCCAGAATACGCGGGGGAACAGGAGAATCACTTTGTCGAGACAGCCGAACCCCAACCGATCGATCGCCGCCTGCTTCCACGGGGGCAATGGCGGGACAAATCGAACCGTCCCGGCCTTCAGGACTCCCAGCGGCAGGGTGCACAACAACCGCTCCGCCTCGAACTCCTCGCCCCTGTTGGTCACCACGACCACGGGCCCTCGCTCGCGCCATCGGATCGTGCGCACCGCCTGGCCCAACCGGATGTCCAGCCCGTCGAGCAATGGGCGGAGGAGGTTGAGGTAACCACTGGCCACGAACCGATCGCCGCCCGCCAGGTCCACGTCCTGGTCCCAGTAGCGGGCGGACAGATTGTGGGTGCGCGTGCCCAGCACGAGCTCGAACGCGCCCCAGGCCCAACGGAGCACCCGCGCCCCCTTGGGCAGAGTCCGCCATCGGTGCAACATGGCGCGCAACAGTCCAGCGGACAGCGACATATCGCGACGGTGGCGAAACGCAATCTGCTTGGCGTCCGAGAGGAGCTGCTGAAAAAGGGGGGCCAAACGCCGAATCTCCTCGCGTGGCACGAGCTGGAGGCGTCTGGTAAATAGGGCCACCCGTGACCGGTCCGTGGCGATCAGCCTCGCTCCGCACCGGTGGGCCAGTTCCATGAGGGGGTTGCCCTCCGTACCGTGGATCCACGACGCCCCGAGGTCAATAGGAACCGCCCCTGGCCCCGTGACGGTCCAGATCCGCCCCCCTATCCTGTCTCGTGCTTCCAGGACCGTCGTGCGCAGGCCCAGCTTATTCAGAATCGCTGCGGCCACAATGCCGGCTGCGCCGGCCCCGATGATCAGAACACGCTCCTGTAGATCCAGCTGCGGAAACGCCGACTGCGCCTCGAGTAGACTGAACATGTCTTGATTCCCAGGGAATCCCGAATCCCCCCATCGCCCCCAGCACGTAATCCTATGGGTGAACAGTCCGGCCTCACCCACAGCAAACAGCACGCGCCGGCTGTAGCTGGCCCTGCTCTGCTCCCCCGTGGTCGCCATCCCGGGCAAGCAACGGCCCCAGGGCCGGTACGCGCCGCACGAGCCGTGGCAACACCCTGCCGGCCCGAGCGATCTGGAACACGTACCACCTGCGTGCAAGAGCAACAGCGATCTGGTAGACTGGTAAGGGATCGGCCAACGAGGAGGCAGGGAGGTTCGTAGATAGGATGGATGAGTGTTTCGAGAGGTCCACAGGGCTACTCCAACGCGGAGGTGCGGAGATGAGACGTTTGGCGTATCTGTTGACTGCTGTTGCGGCTGCTGGACTGCTTTCGGTGGGTGTGGCCGCAGATAAGGGGAAATGCCCCATCAGCGGTCGACCGGCGAAAGACAACGTGTACCTGGTCGTTAACGGCAAGAAAGTCCATTTCTGCTGTCCCAATTGTCCGAAGGCGTACGAGAAGAAGCTACGGGTGAAGGACGAGGGCCCGTCGACGTGTCCGGTCAGTGGCCGACCCGCTAAGGCCGAGCACCGCATGATCCACACCACCACGAAGAAGGTGGCGTTCTGTTGCCCAAGCTGCCCCAAGGCATACCTCAAAAAGCTCGGTCTCAAGCTCGAAAAGGGCAAACCCGGCAAGTGCCCGATCAGCGGCAGGCCGGCAAAGGCCGAACAATCACTTGTCCATGACGGAAAGACGATCTATTTCTGCTGCCCGAATTGCCCAAAGGCGTACATGAAGAAGCTCGGCGTCGTTGAGGACACCTCGGGCAAGTGCCCGGTCAGTGGGCGTGACGCTGACCCCGACAACTTCATGTTGGTGACCGAAGCCAAGGCGGTCTACTTCTGCTGTCCCAACTGCCCCAAGGCGTACGCCAAGAAGCACTTTGGCGCGGGTAAGTAGGACTATTGCCACGGACGCGACTGGCCTTGCCCTTCACTCTCCGGTACAATCGAGCGGCCACTCCACGCTGGCGGAGTGGCCGTCTTTCTTTTCGCTCGAAAACGTATACTGCACTTGCCCGCCTGAACTGCCGGAGACCGGGGCGCGCGTCGTAGCGCACTGAAGGGGAACGACGAAGGCTGTGAACCTGAGGGTGTAACATCGCGGGGAGCGTGCGGAAGATGACTCTCGGCACCCACTGGGCTGAACTCTGCCGCCAGGCGAGCGAACCTCACTGGATTACCTACGATATTCCCCCCGTCCCTGGTAAGGTTAAGGTCGAGCCCGAAGATTTTGTGGTCGAGGAGATCCCAGCATACTCCCCCTCTGGCCAGGGAGACCATCTCTTCCTCTGGATCGAGAAACGGAACATCTCCCCCGAAACGCTGCTCCGCTGCATTTCGCGGAACTTGAAGATCCCCGTCCGCGAAATCGGGTGCGCCGGGCTGAAGGACAAAGTTGCCGTTACCCGGCAGTACATCTCCGTGCCCCGCTCCGCCTCCAAGCACCTCCATCGGATCGAAAACGAACCCGGCATCAAGATCCTCAAGGTCCGCCCCCATCAGCACAAGCTCCGTACCAGCCACCTCAAAGGGAACCGCTTCGACATTCTTCTGCGAGGAACCGCTAAGGACCATCTGCCGACGGTTCGAGCGGTCATCCAGCGGCTGCAACAGCAAGGGCTCCCCAACTTTTACGGCAGGCAACGGTTCGGACGGGACCACGAGACCGCCATCATCGGACTCTCTATGCTGGCCGATCAGCTACCCCGCGACCACCCGGCCTGGCGCGATCGTATCCGCCGAAAGCTCCATCTCTCTGCGGCACAGGCGGTGCTGTTCAACATCTACCTCCGCGAACGGATCGCTCGCGGCTGGTTTCGCCGGGTCCTCCCGGGCGATGCCATGCACCGCCGCCGAGGGGGCATCTTCTATGTGACCGACGTCGAAGCGGAACAAAAACGCTTCGACGACAAGCTCACCGTGCATGCAGGCCCGATTTTCGGCAAGAAGATGTTCCGGGCACGCGAAGTGGCAGCGGAGTTCGAACAGGGGATCTTGCAGAAGTGCGGCATCGATCCGAACTGGTTCGAGAACAAAGGCCGGTTGCTCATGGGCACACGGCGATCGAACCTTGTCTACCCGGAAAATGTGAGCATCGACGCCACTCCGGACGGTATCCGACTGCGGTTCGTCCTGGAGGCCGGCAGCTTCGCAACCGTGCTGCTCCAGGAGATCCTCAAGCGCGTGGTGTACTGACGACGTTCTCGGCAAGTAAGGCCGATTCCATCTAGGCAGCCCACCGAATGGGGAAAACCGGATTGGCCGCCAGAGCAGCCGCTAACGGACGTGGCGGCCTGGCTCGTCACGGCTGCCGTCGCCGGCTAGAATCGAAGCGTTGTAAGCACTCAGCCGCAAGAATGGTTGACCAGGTAGTACGTTTCTTCTGGGTGCAGGAGCGTACACCGGGAGGAATCCAATGTATCGGCGTGTCTTTCTGGCTGTTTGTGGCCTCGGGTTTCTCTTGGCGGGATGTACCGGATCGACCGACACAGAAGTATCGCCGGACCAGACAGTAGCCCAACCGGCTTCTGGCGCGACGGCCGCGGATCCGGTGACCGAAGGCACCGGTTCGAAAGCGGTAGCGGACGCCGACTATGTGCGGGTGGTTTTGAACGTGTCGGGAATGACGTGACCGGTGAGCTGTGTGGCCGCCGTGCGCGGCGCTTTGGAGGCGTGTCAGGGGACGCGAAACGTCCAGGTCGACTTCGACAAGAAGCAGGCCACCGTCGAGCTCCAGAAGGGCATCGATCCGGCCACTCTCGTGGATGCCTTGGCTGCGGCGGGCTACGAAGCGAAGATCGCAGCCACAGATTGATCGGGCTCAGAGCGGGCACCTACCTATGGACACCGCGGAGTTGGACGCGCTCTGGGAGCGCTCGACCGCTCTTTTCCGCCGGCGTCAGGACGAGATCTGTTCTGGGCTGGAACGCCTGGAACAGGAACGGGGAGGAACGGCGCGATTCACGGAGGACGTGTGGCGGTACACCCGGGGAAGCGGTGGCGGCCGAACGCGGGTAATTAGCGAGGGGGTCCTGTTCGAAAAAGGGGGAGTGAACTTTTCTGCCGTGGAAGGCACGTTCCCCGAAGATTTTGCCGCAACCCTGCCCGGCCCGGGGCGTCACTTCCGAGCGACGGGGATCTCGCTGGTGATCCACCCCCGCAACCCGCACGTGCCAACTGTGCATGCCAATTTCCGGTTCATCGCTAAGGGGGACGGAAACGAATGGACCGCGTGGTTCGGCGGTGGCGCCGACCTGACCCCGTACTACCCGGTCGAGGAGGACGCTCGGCACTTCCACAGCGTTTGGAAAGCCGTTTGTGACGCCCACCAAGAAGTCGCGGACTACCGCGCGTTTAAGCGGGCCTGCGATGAGTACTTCTTCATCAAGCACCGCAACGAACCACGCGGCATCGGTGGCATTTTCTTCGACTACCTCAGAAACGAACTGGCCGCCACGTTCGCCTTCGTCGAAGCAGCGAGCGCACGCTTTCTGGAAAGCTATGAACCGATTGTCCGACGGCGGTGGCTGACGCCGTATGGCGAGCGGGAACGTCGCTGGCAGCTCATCCGCCGCGGCCGCTACGTGGAATTCAACCTGGTCTACGATCGGGGCACCCTTTTCGGTCTTCGGACCGGGGGCCGAATTGAATCCATCCTGATGAGCCTGCCGCCCCTGGTCGCGTGGGAGTACAACTTCATGCCCGAACCGGGTAGCGCCGAGGAAAAAGCCCTCCAACTCCTTCAGCCGCGGGACTGGGTCTAGGCTTCCCCCGGCGTTCCTTAACGTAACCTCGAACTGGTACCGCTCCAACAGTCCGCACAGTTATTGATCCCTATGCCGGCAAGCCCCCGAGCGGTCAGCCTTCCAGCCCAGGTTGCGTGAATCGACGGGTGCGTAGCGAAGCTGCGGCAGTGTAAGCCACGCTCTTGGTCCTTCCCCTCATCCGATTTCTCTCCTCAGCGCCAGCGGACGTAACCCGCTATCATTGGGGGTTGAGGCGTTTGTTCCAACCGGGCTAGTTCGATTGATCAACGCGAGATGGAGGTGTTGGACGTGGCGCCAGGTTTCGTCGCGCTGCTCACGCTTCTCTGCTGCCAGGGCCCCACCGCATCGGCCGAACTCCCCCCACCAAAACGGGACGTGCTGGAGTTCATCGAGGCGAACCGGCAAAGCTTCACCGAGCTTAACCGCAAGATCTGGGAGTACGCCGAAATCGGCCTTCAGGAGCATCGCTCCGCGGCCGAAATCGTCCACCTCCTCCGGCAACATGGTTTCCAGGTCGAGACAGGAGTAGCGGGAATGCCGACCGCTTTCGTGGCCAGCTACGGGACTGGCAAACCCGTTATCGGAATCCTGGCCGAGTACGACGCCCTGCCGGGCCTGTCGCAGGCGGTTGCACCGGAGCGGAAGCCTCGCGTCGAG
>JALSID010000316.1 GCA_026981825.1 Planctomycetota bacterium | reverse complement strand
CCGGAACCGGTGGGCGTTGACCGTGATTTTCGGCGTCGGATAACTGGCGTTGTCGACGATGATCTCCTGCGCGAGAATAAAGATCCGCACCGCGTTGCGGAACGCCTCCACGTCAAACGTACCATCGCTCCTGCGAAACTTCATCAGATTCAGGCTCGCCAGGTTGCACGCACTGTCGTCGACGTGCATGTACTCGCTACACGGGTTGGAAGAATTGATCGGACCGCTGTTGGGACAGGTGTGCCAGCGCTGAATCGTGTCCTCGTACTGCACGCCCGGGTCGCCGCATACCCAGGTGCCCCAGGCAATCTTGCGCATCAGTTCGCGCGCATCGTACGTGTCCACCACCTCGCCCGTCGTGACCGCGCGCGTCTGCCACGGCCGCTGGTGAATCACGGCCTCCATGAACTCATCGGTCACGCGCACCGAGAGGTTGGCGTTCTGGAAGAAGACTGAGCTGTACGCTTCTCCGTTGAAATCGGCGCTATAGCCGCATTTGATCAAGCAGTGCGCCTTCTTTTCCTCCCGTGCTTTGCACTCAATGAATTCCACAATATCGGGATGCCAAATGCGCAACGTCTGCATCTTGGCCGCACGCCGCGTCTTGCCGCCCGATTTGACGACCGAGGCAATCGCATCATAGACCCGCATGAACGACACCGGACCGCTGGGCTTGCCCCCACCGGAGAGCTTCTCTTTGCTGGAGCGCAGCGGGGTCAGGTCTGTGCCGGTGCCCGATCCATACTTGAACAGCATCGCCTCGCTGCGGGCCAACTCCATGATCGATTCCATGTTGTCCTCGACCGACTGAATGAAACAGGCCGAGCACTGAGGATACTCATACGGGGTCTCGACGCGCACTGCGGTGCGGCGCTCAGGATCCCAGCGATAATTCGTGCCCCTGCCCTTGACGCCGTACTGGTGATAGAGGCCGACGTTGAACCAAACCGGGGAGTTGAACGAGCCGTACTGGTGCAGACACAGCCACGTGAGCTCTTCATAAAACCGCTCACCATCCTCACGGGTCGCGAAGTAGCCACCCGCAATGCCCCAGTCGGCAATCGTGCGGGTCACGCGGTGGATGAGCTGCTTGACGCTGTGTTCCCGCTGGCTTGTGCCCGGCTCGCCGTAAAAATACTTGTTGGCCACAACATTGGTGGCCAAGCGGCTCCAGAACTTCGGAACCTCACAGTTGTCCTGTTCAAAGATCACATTGCCCTGTTCGTCCCGTATCACCGCCGTCCGCGTCTCCCACTCCACCTCGTCGAACGGATGCACCCCTTCGGTGGAAAAGTACCGCGGGATGCGAATCCCCCCCTTGCGGGGCTCGGTAGCGTCCAACGCCGTCCGAATCCGCTCAAGACGCTCCACCGAACCGGCGCTGACCGCACCATTGTTCTTGGACTGCTGTTGCCGCTCACTCATCGCTCTCTCCCAAAACTGCGTCCGTGGACCTCCTCACCACCCGCCCCCACCCAATCCTAGATCCTCCGCCGCCTCCCAGGCCGCCAGCTGCCTCAGGGGCCGATGGCGACCCAGGCGGGCGACCCCCCAGATATTGGGTGGTGGGCACCTCACACCCCCAATATCTTGGGGATCAGGCGCCGTTTGTCAAGAGGGCGTTGATGATTTGTCCCAACCCCTGGCGACGGCGAGGACGGCCAACCACCCGGGCCAAAACTACCCCCTGAGACCGTGGGGGCCCTTGACATTCGCCCAACGCCAGGGGGAAAATCGCTCAGAAAGCCGGATATTGCGGTTTCCGGGCGGTTCCAGCGGCCATGCACGTGGTCGGTAACGGTTGCCGATCCGCAGGATCCGAACGGTTCGATGGCACGGCTCGGTCCCGTAACGCACGCGAACGAAAGGAG
>JALSID010000315.1 GCA_026981825.1 Planctomycetota bacterium | reverse complement strand
GCTACCGCGAGAAGCTTCAGGCCAGATGGGCTGGCGATCCCGCGCACGTCGCGACGTCTGCGGTCCATAACCGACCTCCCCGCAAAGCCGTACCGGTTGGGCATGGGCTGCCGCGACGTAAGCGTTTGGCCTCCTGGACCTCCTTAGTATCCCACACCGTCGCGCCGGTTTCAATCCCATCGCGGAGATCACCAGCCAACCCGCGCCGGCATTTGCCATGCATCCTGTCGCTCGTCCCGGTCCCGGACAGCTTCCACCCTCATCCCGCCCAGGCCTCCATCGGGTATCCCATCAGGTGCCCCATGCACCGCTCCTTACCCAGGCGCCGACCCGTAGCCCAACAGGTCCCCTGACCAAGGTCCTCACGAAGACCTAGCCGTCGTTCGATCGAATAGGCAGTGGGTGGCGCAACGGGGGGAACTACAGGCTCACGAATAGAGTCCCTCGATCACGTCGGCGTACTTCCGCTCAATGACCGCCCGGCGCAGCTTAAGCGTTGGTGTCAGTTCTCCCCCTTCGACCGTGAATCGCTCGCCGATGAGGGCAAACCGCTTGATCTGCTCCCAGCGGGCGAGCTGGTCGTTCACCTCCTCGACAACGGCGCCGATCAGTTCACGCACCCGCGGCTCATCGACCAGTCGCCCCTGCTCGACGTGCCCCCTTTCGGTGCCTCCTCCAAGCCGGGCCGCGATCTGCTCGTGGCTGGGAACGATGAGCGCGGCCAGGTAGGGACGGCCGTCCCCCACGACCATCACCTGGTCAATCAGCGGCGACTGGAGCAGGGCGGATTCTATCGGGACGGGTGCCACATTCTTCCCGGTCGAAAGCACGATCAGTTCCTTCTTGCGGCCTGTGATCCAGAGGAACCCGTCGCCATCGATGCGACCTAGGTCGCCCGTATGCAGCCAGCCGTCCCGAATGGCCTCTGCCGTTGCGGTGGGGTTTTCCCAGTATCCCGCCATGACGTGGGGCCCGCGAGTGAGGACCTCCCCATCAGGGGCTATGGCCACTTCGACGCCTGGGATAGGCCGTCCCACGCTGCCGAACCGGTTGTGTTGGGGGGCATTGACCGAAATAACCGGCGAGGATTCCGTTAATCCATACCCCTGGAGAACCAGCAGCCCCCACTTAGCGAAATCTTCCGCAAGGGACTGGCCCAGCGCTGCGCCGCCGGAAATCGCCCACGCGAACCGTTCCCCGACGATGGAACGGACGACCGCGCTCCGCCGCTCAGCGGGCAGCTCACTCAATTTCGTGTGCAGCTTCTCCAGGAAGCGCGGCACCGTGGACATGTGCGTTGGCTCAGCGCTGCTCAGATCGCGCACCAGACTATCGATACCCTCCGACAGGGCTACAGGGGTTCCTGCGAGCGCGGGCAGATAGTGATCGGAGAGCCGGGCAAAAACATGGCTGTAGGGCAGCCAGTTAAGCTGAAGGGGGCATTCTGGCTGCTCGAGCCACTGCAAGCAGGCCCAGGCGTTGGAGAGCAGATTGCCATGGGTCAGGATGACTCCTTTCGGTTCACCGGTAGTTCCGGAGGTATAGAGGATCGTCGCCGGAGTGCTCCCCTCGATCCCGGCCTCTCGTTTGCGTCGTTCCGCTGCCACGGCGTGCGCCCGACGCAGCCCCCTACTGACGGCTGCCTCCAGCCGATCCGCGGCGATGCCACGGCGGCGCAACGCTTCCAACTCCTCCTGCGCAAAGCAGACCGTCTGCCACTCCTTGATACCCCCGGCGGTACGTTCCACAGCGCTAAGGAAGGTATCCGACATTCCCCTACCCAGGACCACGAACCGGGTTCCGCTGTGCGTAAGCTGGAAGGCCACCTGCTCGGGCGACAGGGCGGTATGGATGGGTACCGTTATTGCGCCCGCCGATAGCAGCGACAGGTCCGTGATAAGCCATTCGTAGCAGTTAGGGCTGAGCAACGCCACACGGTCGCCGGGTCGAACGCCGCGGTCAATCCAGTATGCAGCCAGCGCCTCGACCAGCGTTGCGTACTCTTGCCAGGAGATACTCTGCCAGACACCGTGGCGGCGAAAATACAGGGCAGGGGCTGCCCCCCTTTCGTTCGCGGTATCCCAGAAGGCGGCCGGAATACTCGCCCACGGCACCGGCTGTTTGAGCGGATCGCCTGCCGAGTACTGCATCACTACCTCTGGTTGGTTAGGTTCCGCGAACCGCACTGAGCTGCCCAGATCGCCGGATTCGCTACTCGTTTCGTTCAGCCCCTGGCTCGACGACGAGCACGGTAACCGACCGGGCTCAGAACCGCCGCAGCTCGCCAGGGCTCACGGGGGTCCGGCGGGTGAGCATCGCCTTCGCCCGTCTGTCCCCCGGAAGGTGGCCCGCTCAGAGCAGTTCGAACACGGTTGCGATCCCCTGACCGCCGCCGATGCACATCGTCGCAACCCCATAGCGGTAGCCATGGTCGCGCATGGTGTGCAGCAGGGTGGTGGCGATACGGGCGCCGCTGGCGCCAAGAGGGTGCCCCAGTGCGATCGCACCGCCGCGGGGATTGACTCGGTCCAGATCGATGCCCAACTCGTCGATCACGGCCAGTGTTTGCACGGCGAACGCCTCGTTGATCTCGAAGACGTCGATTTGCTCGAGCGTAAGGCCGACCCGTTCCAGGGCCTTCAACGTGGCCGGCACGGGCCCGATCCCCATGATGCCGGGGTCGACGCCGGCGACAGCACCGCCCAGCACCCGCGCCATCGGCTTATAGCCCAACTCCTGGGCGCACTCTTCAGCCATGACGAGCAGCGCCGCAGCCCCCACGCTTACCTGCGAGGAGTTGCCCGCGGTCACGCAACCCTTTACGGGCTCGAACGCAGGCGGCAGGGCTTGGAGCGCCTCCAGAGTGGTATCGGGGCGAATACCCTGGTCTTGCGCGATGAGCCTCTTTTCTCCGTTCTCGTCGCGCCCCCAGATGGGGACGATTTCTCGGTCGAACAGCCCCTTTTCCCGCGCTTCGGCAGCAAGGCGGTGGCTCCTCAAGGCGAACTCGTCCTGACGACGTCGGTCGATCTTGTACCGTACGGCCATGTACTCAGCGATCAGCCCCATGTGGAAGGTAGCCGGGCTCCACGTTCGGAACAGTTTTGGGGGAGGATCGAAGTCCTTGTCCATAGGAATGTGGTGCATGTGTTCTACGCCTCCCACCAACATGATGTCGGCGGCTCCCGCTGCGATCGCATGGACGGCCTGGTTGAGCGCTTGGAGACTCGAGCCACAATTGCGACTCACCGTCGCGCCAGGCACACTTGGCGGGATCCCCGCCATCAGGGCTGCGGTGCGAGCCACATTGAAGCCCTGTTCGCCCTGCTGTTGGACACAGCCCCAGATAACGTCGTCAATCAGACGGGGGTCGAGCTGGGTGCGCTCCACTAAGGCGCGCATCAGCGCAGCACTGAGATCGTCGGCGCGCACATCGCGAAAGTACCCGCGCGCAGGATCCGCTTTCGCGATCGCGCTCCGTGCACAATCGATTACCACCGTCCACCGCATACTCAGGCACTCCTCAAGCTCTTGCCATCGTGCCGCGTTCTACTCGCCGTCGGCGCGTAGCACAGCCCGCACAATGTCCCTGGCAACGCGAAGGCTCACGGCCACCCATGCGGGTCGGTACTCGAGATCGTCCTGAAGCTCTCGAAACGCTTTCTCCAAAAGGAACGCCTCCAGGAAAACCCTCCACTCTTTTTCCTCCCGCGGCACGAACTCTCGGCCACGCACCTCATCCAGGTAGCCCGCCACTACGTTCGCACCCACCCAGGTGAACCAGAACCGGCACCATTCTTCCAGAATCCCCCTCTGCTCGGGGGACACCAGCCCTCTGCTTTCCTGGGCCTGCAAACCGACCTGGGCCGCATGCAAGAAGGAGTGTAACAAACTGGCGAGGTCGCGGAGCGCGGGCCGCTTCAGCCGCCGCTCTCCCAACCTGGACAGGGGGTTCCCTTCGAAGTCCACGAAAATGAAGTCGTTACCAGTGTACAGCAGCTCGTGCAGGGAGAGATTCCCGTGACAGCGGATTCGCGCCGCGCGGAGGCGGACCGACAGCAGCTCCCGAATGTGGCCTTGTACTCTCTCCTCCCGCTCGACAATCTCCCGCGCGTATTGGCGCGACGTCCCCGTCAGCCGGCCCTGCCGAAGCTGCTGACGGAGGCGAAGCGTGGTCTGACTGCACGCGTTGCGGATCGATTGGTAGATGGACCGCTGGTTGAACGGGGCGGTGGGCTCTGGAGCAAACGAAGGGTCGTTTCGGTTGGACGCTAGCCAGCACTGCAGTTGGCCGAGCCTCCGGCCAATCGTCCGGGCATGCTCCAGGTAGCCTCCGATCAGCTCCTTCGCCTCTTCGGGCGGCTCGGTCCGCACTGCGGTGGCGAGATCGGTGACGAGCGGGTGAGCTTCACGTCGCCGCTCCGAGTACGCCACCGCTTGTTCGAAAAACGCGCCGAGCGCGTGCAAGGTATGCTCCCAGGCAGTCCCCTCGTTCGGTACGAACTCCTGCAGGACAGCCACGGTGATCGGTTCACGCTCGCGCAACACCCACTCGAAGGCACCATAGAGCCGCACGGAGTGGGGGAACCCCCGGCGGGTCAGATACGCGCCGAGTTCCCATTCCGGGTTGGTGCCCTCTTCCACCTTACGGAACACCTTCAACACGGCGCGGTGGTTCACATGGAGCAGGGTGTGACTGTGATGCCCCCTCGCCGGACCCATCGGCTGCAGACCGCTTCCGGCCAGATCCAGTGAAGTTACCCCCCGGACTCGAAGCACACGACACTCCGCTCCACCGCTGGTAGGTAACAGCTTCCGGCCCCGTTGGAACAGTTCTAGGAGGCGGCGGGCAGCGTTTGTCGCGGTCGACTCGGCCAGCACGAACGAAGGCCCATCCACTACCCGTACAACAGCGATCGCCTCGTCGCTGGACTCAACCGGCTGCCCGTCACCGGCCCCCTGCTCGTGTAGGGTGACCGGCAGTGTGTACAGCGACGGGTCACCGCTGGCGAATTCCACGCGGGTCAGAAGGAACCATGTTTCCGGCTCACGTTCAATCAACAGCCGATCGACCAGCTCCAGCCCCTTGATCGACCGATGCTTGTCCAGGAACCAGGGCCGGCGCACAATCCAGCGGGCCAGGGCGTCCGTGAGCTCTTCTTCCTCGGCGTCCCAGAGCTGGTCCAGGCTGCTGGTTAAGATTGCGGGCAGCTCCTCGCTCGGCTCCGGCTCGGAAATCTCTGCCGGAGCCGGCGGCCGCAACCGGAACCAATAGAACGAGTGTGGGCCGATTGTGAGCAGGTACGGTAACTCCCCAATTGTGGGGAACTCCTTACCCCCGAATAGCTCTTCCGGAGTCCACCCCCGGTATCGAGAAAGATCCAGTTCCACATACTCACAAAAGCGCGCCAGGTTCGCCACCACAAGGATCGTCTCGTCCTGGTACTGGCGGACGAACGCAAGCACGCGGGGGTTTTCGGGATAGAGCATCTGGAGACTGCCCCGGCCGAACGCCCGATGCCGCCTGCGCAGAGCGATCAACCGTTTCATCCACCAGAGCAGCGAATGGGGGTTGTTCTGTTGTGCTTCCACATTCACCGCCTCGTAGTGGTACTCCGGATCGATGATCACGGGCAGATACAGTCGCTGCGGGTTAGCCCGGCTGAACCCGGCGTTCCGATCCGCGCTCCACTGCATCGGGGTGCGAACCGAGTTGCGGTCACCGAGGTAAATGTTGTCCCCCATTCCAATCTCGTCGCCGTAGTACACCACCGGAGTGCCGGGCAGGGACATGAGCAGACCATTCATGAGCTCGATCTTGCGGCGATTGTTGCCCAACAAGGGGGCCAGGCGACGTCGGATGCCGAGGTTAATCCGCGCCCGCGCGTCCGCCGCGTACACGCGGTACATGTAATCCCGCTCTTCGTCCGTGACCATCTCCAGCGTCAGCTCGTCGTGGTTACGCAGAAACAGCGCCCATTGGCACGTGGGGGGAATTTCCGGGGTC
Source organism: Planctomycetota bacterium (assembly GCA_026981825.1). Classification (GTDB taxonomy): domain Bacteria; phylum Planctomycetota; class Planctomycetia; order JALXBF01; family JALXBF01; genus JALSID01. The sequence goes on along the minus strand of JALSID010000315.1, from coordinate 6,934 downwards.
TGACGGAGGATATCCACGATGGGGAAGCGGTCTTCCATGTGCATGGCCATGAAAAGGCGTGGCATGAGTGGGAAATGGAACGCCATGTGGCACTCGTCGCCCTCGCCAAAGTAAGCCACCGCATCTTCGGGCCATTGGTTCGCCTCCGCCAGGAGCATGCGGTTCGGGTAGCGGGAATCCACGTATTCGCGAAGCTGGCGGAGAAACGCGTGGGTTTCGGGCAGGTTCTCGCAGTTCGTGCCCTCGCGCTCGAACAGGTACGGGACGGCGTCTAGCCGAAGCCCATCGACACCGAGGCCGAGCCAGAAGTCGAGCACGGAGAAGATCGCGCGGCGTACGGCGGGATTGTCGTAATTGAGATCCGGCTGATGGGAGTAGAACCGGTGCCAGTAGTAAGCTTTGGCCACCGGATCCCATGCCCAATTCGATGTCTCGAAGTCTTTGAAGATGATTCTCGCTTCCTTGTAGCGATCCGGACGATCGCTCCACACGTAAAAGTTTCGCCATTTGCTGCCCGGTTTGGCGCGCCGCGCCCTCTGGAACCAGGGATGCTGGTCGGAAGTGTGGTTCAGCACGAGCTCGATGATTACCCGGATGCCGCGCGCGTGGGCTTCGCGGAGGAATAGCCTGAAATCGCGGAGCGTGCCGTAGCTGGGATGGACATCGCAGTAGTCCTGGATGTCGTACCCATCGTCTCGCAAAGGGGACGGGTAGAAGGGAAGCAGCCAGATCGCTGTGACGCCGAGGTCTTGGAGATAAGGGAGCTTTTCCCGAAGCCCTGCGAAGTCACCAACGCCGTCGCCATTGCTGTCATAGAAGGCACGAACGTGCGCTTCGTATATGACTGCGTCCTTATACCAAAGGGGATCGGGCTCCAGGACCGAGGCGCGCCGACGAGTCCGTTTTACCGCGCTGCTACGCTTCCGTTGCTCGATTGCCATGCTCCCTGTTCCCACCCTGTGTCCGCCAAGCTGCCAATCTCCCGTTGGTGCTGTTGTGTTGTGCGAGGTTCCCGCCCGCGAACGATCACGCACCAAGCGAAGGAATCCGCTCTTGCCACGCCCTCGCCAGGTGCTCCACCTCGTCGGTATCGTTGTGCCTGGGCACGATCGCGTTACGCAGCGACGTACGCAGAATTACCCCCTTTTCGAGCTCCTGACCGAACAACCCGAAGCCCCACCGCAGCCGGCGCTCTCGGAGATTCAGCACGAGGCGCGTGGCCTCGCTGGCTCGTGCGACCTCGGCATAGCTCCAGTCCGCCTCGGGGGGCCGGTAAACCAGGGCCGGCACCGCTAGCTCACCGAGTCCAGCATTGCGCGCCGGTACCGGCCAATGCCCCAGGCGGGCGAGCTCGCGCCCACGAGTGGCAACATGGGCCATGGCCCACCAGCTCCCCCGCTCACGAGCCCACCGCTGGGCGTCCAACCAAACGGTTGCCCCCCCGTCCCGAACCGGGAGCAAAAACTCACCACGCCTCGCCCGCGCGCAGGTCATCACCTCGAACGCCCGCAACGCAGGCACAAGCGAGGTTGCCACGGAGATCTCCACCTCGACGCCCAGACCGTCCTCGGTCGGCTGCCAGCGGAGCTCGAACCGCATCGGATTAGCCGGGCCTGGTCCATAAACGGCAACCACCCTCCTACCCTGCAGCCAGGCGTCCCGCTCGCCCCCGGCGGGTGGCGCCGGCCGAGGGTCGATCCCCTGGGCCTGCCAGCTACAGATCGCCAACACCGGCCCAAGAAGGCAGGCAGCGTCGTGGCAAAGCCGCCGGAGCCCAGGAGCAGGCAACCGGACGCGAAGCTCAGCGGCCCAAGACGAACCGGAACGGACCGTGTAGGAATCCTGCCTCACCCGTTGCCAGACCGCACAGTCGCTCACTCGTTCAAATCCCCAACGTCGTCACACCCGCTTTGTCGGCCCATGTTCCCCGCCTTTCGCCCAAACCCGCTCTACGAACCGAATCGAACCTATCGATTCTACGTAACAGCACAGAGCCAACAATTGCAGATCGATCCGCTCACACTGCGGGATCGCGAATCCGAGCAAACGATCTGGGTAGCCGTCGCACACCATCGGCGCGGGTGCCGAAGGGCGGTAGAAGCAGCTACCTCGGTGACGGTCTCCCCGGGCCCGAGCTGCCCTGCCACCGAGTGCGGGGGTTTCGCCCAGCAACGCTGACGCTGGTTGGCGTCCCGCTCGGAGGCCCTGTGCAAAAGCTCCCGTTTCGCGGAGCTCCACGGACAGACCAGCAGCATTCGCAGTGCAATGACAACCAAGATTGCAGCGGGCTGGAGAAAATCCGCCGGTGACTTCCTGATCTGGTGGCTCAGCGCGGTCCTCCTTGCGCTGATCACCTGGTGGCCCCTCGTGCGCGGCGCCGGCCTGATCGGAGGGGACATCTACACCTATTTCTTCCCCCTTAAGATGTGGTACTGGTGGTCGCTCAAGCAAGGAACTATCCCGCTTTGGAATCCGCTCATCGGCCATGGCTTCCCGATCCTGGGCGAGAGCCAGACCGGTGCGCTCTACCCGTTCAATCTTCTCCTCTATTCCCTGCTCCCGCTTAACGATGCCTACAACGCCTCCTTCCTGCTGCATTATGTGCTGGCGTTCGGCTTCACCTGTCAGTTTGCCCACGCCATGGGGGCCAACCGAATCGGCGCACTTTTCGCCGCCCTCGTGTTCGTGTATGGCTGGTTCCCCGCACGCAGTTGTCTGGAGTGGGCAGCGGTCACCGGCGCGTGGATCCCGGCGCTCCTCTGGAGCGGGCTCCGATACCTGGAAAGCGGCCGGACGCGGTACCTGCTGGTGGCCCAGTTCGTCTTCGCCCTGCAACTCCTCGCCGGCCACTACCACCTCGCGTTCATCAATCTCATCGCCTGCTCTTTCCTGTGCTTCTCGCATGGGCGCCGACTCCGCCCCCTTGGTTTCTTGCTCGCCCTCATCCTCGGAGCATTCCTGGCGTCCCCCCAACTGCTGAGCACCTGGGAGCTGAAGCAACGGAGCCACCGGAGCGAGCCGGTATTCCTCGAAAAGGAGATCAGCTACGGCAGGATTCCCCTCGAGTACCTCCCCCAGTTTCTCGTCCCGTGGCGGTACTACCCGAAGATGCGCGACGACGCGTGGCGGACCGAGTTTTTCGGCAAGTACTACACGAACCAGGCCGAGGCTCACCTCTATTTCGGTATGGTCCCCCTTGTTCTCGCCCTGTTGGCCCCCGCGCTGCGACCCCGCCGCAAGGTGGTTGCGTTCGCCCTGCTTTCCATAGCCAGCGGACTGGTACTCGCCACAGGTGCCTTGATCCCGGTGCTGAAGTACGTGCCAGGGTTCTCCTACTTCACCGGACCTGGCCGATACGGCATGCTGGCCCAGCTCGGTGTCGCCCTCCTGGCCGCACACACGGTCACTTGGATCGCCACACGGGTACCGGGCACGCTCCACGTCGGCTTCCTCGCAATCCTCCTGTTCGTCGCGACCTGGATTGACCTGTGGTGGGTCGCAACCCTGGTGCAAATCGCCCGCGTCGCCCCAGACCCACCCGTCTCGCACCTTGCCCGCAACGAAAGCCCGTTACAGCATTACCTGCCCCGGATGTGCCGAGTTCTGGGCAAAAGCGAGAACGCCCTGACCCTGCTGGGTGTCTCGCAGCTTCCCGCCTACATCGGCCTATCGCCCCGCGAGTACCTGGATGACGTGGGTGCCATCCCATTTCGTTGGAATAAACCACCCGATGAAAGGGTGCTACGCTGGCTGCGCTGGGCGGGAGTCGAATACATCATCCATACGGAACCCCTGCCCTTCATTACCCAATGGCCTGCAGACATCGCGTGGTACTTGCCCGATCCTTTCGTAGCCCCCTTGCTCGGAGTGGGCCGGGCGTCCGTCATACGGGTCTATCGGCTGAGGAACGCGTGGGGCCGCTGCTACACCATTCCAGCCGACTTCCCACTTGACCAGTTTTCCCCTTACGGGAAGCTACCGGCCGACGTTGAGTCTGTAACCGACTATGAAGCTACACCCAGTGGCTTTGTGATCCGCGTGGAACTGCACGAGCCACGGATTCTGGTGCTGGCGGACCTGGCCTATCCGGGCTGGTCGGTGAAGGTCGACGGCAATCCGGCCGATCCGCTGAAAGTGTCCATCTTCCGCGCGGTCGCGTTGCCACCGGGCAAACACCTGGTCACGTGGTCCTACTACCCGACCCATCTCAACCTGGGCCTGGCTGCCGCCTGCGCCGTCCTGCTGGTCGATGCGGCCGCCGTTGTTGCGGCCTTCCTGAGTGGGCTGAGGAAGCGAATGGCCCCCCTAAAACCTGACGCGCCGGCCGCTGTCGACGCCCCCCTAAACACGACCCCTGTAGAGACATCGCTTAACTAATGGCGGCACAAGCAGCTCAGCTCGGCTCTTGTTGCTGCCCGATCCGCGTGCCCAACAGTTGATGCCCGGCGGAATGCCGCCAGCGCGCCAGCGTCTCGGTGGAGCACCCAAGGGCGTAGCCGGCCAGGATAAGCGCATGCGTGGCCGTCACCAGGAAGGGCCACCGCGCCGCATGCCAACGGCGCGCGGATGTCCAGACCGGAAGCCGCTCCACTACTACCCGACCCAGCCGCCGAGCCGAGCGGGCGAGCAAGAGGTCTTCCAAAATCGGCACGTCAGGGAACCCCCCCATCCGCTCAAAGACCGTTCGTCTCAGGAAAAATGCCTGGTCCCCGAAAGGAAGGCGAAAGAGACGGGAGCGGAGATTGGCCCCTCTGGCCACGAATCGCTCGAACGCACCCGTCCCTTCGTCGTTGCGAAAGCCCAGGGCAAAGGCGCCGAGCGCCACGTCCGGTTCTGTCAACCGCCGCCGGATCAAGTCCGCACCGGTCCGGGGCACCAGGGTGTCCGCGTGCACGAACCAGAGCAGCTCGCCCCGTGCCTCGGCAGCCCCCGCGTTCATTTGCCGCGCGCGCCCGCGCGGCACCGTGACCACCCGGACAGTCCCCGAGTACGTGGCCGCTACCCTCACCGTAGCGTCCACGCTGCCCCCGTCGGCCACGATGATCTCAACAGGTGGTGAGTTTGCCAGGATCGCGCGCACGCACCCTCGGAGATGGTCCGCCTCGTTCAGTGTCGGTACGATCACGGAAACCAACATACCAGCACGGGTATACTCGTTCTCTCTGCCCCCGCGCGCGCCGTGGGATGCCGTGCGTATTCTATAAGTGGCACGCGGCTTGAGCTACACCGGGAGGTAAGCATGGACCTCGAGCGGATCCAGCACCATCTGCGCGATGCAGGGCTGGATGGCTGGCTCTTCTACGACTTCCGACAGTCCGATCCGCTGGCACTCCGTGTCCTGGGCATCCCCGCCGACATGCATACCACGCGACGCTGGTTCTACTACCTGCCTGCCCAGGGCCAGCCTACAAAGATCGTGCATCGGATCGAAGCCGGGGTGCTGGATAGGTTGCCCGGCGAGAAGCTCGTCTACCTCCGGTGGGAGGAGCTGCACCAGGCATTGCAGCGTACGCTATCGAACGCGCGCCGTATCGCCATGCAGTACTCCCCCATGTGCGCCATCCCCTATATCTCACGCGTCGACGCAGGGACCGTCGAACTGGTTCGGTCGCTCATCCCGGGCATCGAAGTGGTCTCCTCAGGCGACCTCATCCAACAGTTCGAAGCCACGTGCACGCCGGAACAGTACGAATCCCACTGCGCCGCGGCCGACCTGCTCGGTCGACTCGTACAGGAGACATTCGCCGAAGTGGCACGACGTGTCCAACAAAGGGGCGAAACTTCCGAATACGAAATCCAACGCTTCGTGGTGGAATGGTTTGAACGGGAGAACCTGGTTACTGACCACCCCCCAATCGTGGCCGTCACTGCGAACGCAGCCAATCCGCACTATTTCCCAACGAAGGACCGCTCGAAGCCCATTCGAAAGGGAGATCTCCTCCTGCTGGACGTGTGGGCACGGCTGAACCGACCGGAGAGTATCTTTGCCGACATTACCTGGATGGCCATGGTAGACTCGACGGTGCCTGAGGAGTTCTCCGACGCGTTTCGCGCCGTCGCCCGTGCTCGGGACGCCGCGGTGGCCTTCATCCGCGACCGACTGAGCCAGGGCCAGCCCGTCCGCGGCTTCGAAGCCGACCAGGTCGCGCGGCACGTCATCGAGGAAGCGGGCTACGGCGAGTATTTCATCCACCGCACAGGACACTCGATCCACACGACCACCCACGGAAATGGTGCCAATCTGGACAGTCTGGAGACCATGGACGAACGGGTCTTGCTCAACCGCACCTGCTTCTCAGTCGAGCCCGGGATCTACATTCCCGGGAAATTCGGCGTGCGAAGCGAAATCGATGTGTTCCTGTGGGACGGCGAGGTGCGGGTCACCGGGCCGGAACCCCAGCAGGAGATCCAGACCATCCTTTAAAAAAAGATCGGGCCGAAGCCCCGGGGGCTGGCTTCGGCCTCGATGGGACGGAAGATACGGTCCGGGGGAAAGACCGTCTACCGGAGCATGAAGAAATCGCGGGGGGAACGGGTCGGATCTACACACGTCCGCTTATGCAACCAGTGGTTCCGCCCGAAACTGGGCACCGGCAACCCGCACTTCACGCAGGGCAACTTCAGCGTCGGCATCGGAAGGGGAAGCAAACGCTGTATCTTGCTCACCGCCGTGTACCACTTGCCTTTCAAGCCCGCGAGGCCGTCCCCGAGCACGCCTGCCTGCGCCGGCCTGGCGCTCCACACCAGGAGCCCAGCAAGAGCCACGCTAGCCAGAAGTAGCCGTCTCATCGATCAATCCCCTTCCCTACGCCGTGTTACCTTTGCTTCCGCTGCCTGTTGACGTAGCTAGTATCGGCGGCGCTGCAGTCCAGCCCGAGCAGATGCAGCAGAAAGGGGTGCCGGATATACTGCATCTCCCGATTGTTCCGCCCTG